>CAJTMA010000010.1 GCA_910577205.1 uncultured Alphaproteobacteria bacterium | reverse complement strand
TGGCTTTAATTGCTACTTTGGCAGCAGTGCCATGACAACGCGTTGCTTCCCTTGTGCACTATCTCCGCGAATGGAGTTCATGGGAGGACAAAGACAGGCAGCGCCTGAGACAAAATGTATTGTCATTCCAAACGCGAGCAAAGCGAGCTGATTTGGAATCCAGAACAAATAAAGCATTGTCATCACGAGCGGAGCGATGTGATCCTGGCCTTATAAATATCGCTGAGATAGCCACGTCGCACCCGCTCCTGACGTTCAGGTGCTCCTCGCTATGACATTTGTCATCGCACCCAGCGGCCGGGTCATCCTGAACCGCAAGGCATAGCGCCTCAGAATAACGCTGTCGGACAACAGATAACTTAACTAATTAGGAGAACAATTATGAAATTACCTTTTATCATCACTGCGGGGATGTTGACCGCTGCCATCGCGTATAACGCTTATGCCCTCACCTGCGGCGCGCAGCCATCTTGCGACAGCCTCGGTTATAAATATACCGGAGCAACTACCGACTGCCTCAATGAACCGCTCAAATGCCCTTTCAATTCCTCTTACTTTAACTGCACAAAAAAATCTGAGGCGGTTAAAAACATGGTTTTGGATTGGAGTAAAAAGAAATCAATCAATCCTGTTTCTTCAACCTATTATGTCAGCAGTTATGGTATTATTATCGGCAAAATACAAGATATTATTAATCAAGGGGCTTATGTTATGATTAACGGAAATGAGGTTTCTGGAACAGGATGGCAGGAAATATATACATTTTTCTATTCTCAAGTTTCGCCTGGAGATTCAATTAAAGCAAAAGGAAAAAATCCGAGCTTCTTTTTTGTTCCTTACAAAAATATTTAATCTAAAGAGCCCCGCATTAAGCGGGGTTCTTATTATTCTTCATTTTCTGGCGTTTTATCCAAGGCTTCCTGAAGCTGTTCAATTTCGGTATCATCCAATTCCACAGCAGGGACAGTATAGCTTTCGCTGAACCAATTTCCCAAGTCTATATCGGCGCACCGTTTGGAGCAGAAAGGCTTATATTTGTTTTCCGGCGCTATTTTATGGCAAATCGGGCATTTATGGGTTTTGATGACGTCGCTCATTTCATCACCCGGCCCGTTCCCTGGCAGCATTCGCACTCAACGCTTAATACATCCTGCAAGGTCGGGCGGCGGCGAACGCGAACCACTTCAACGTTGCCGGCTTTGCTTAACCCCAGAATGCGGCCTTTATTGCTGTCTTTAGCCAATTCGGCTTCAAGTGTTTCCAGAACAGGTTTGATAAACTTATATTCTGAAGAACCTGCGAAATCGATAATAATTTTGCCGGACAGATTACGCAAACGAATCTGCTTGGCAATCTCGACAGCCGCTTCCTGATTAAGCGCAGAAATTGAGCCGCGGCCGTTATCTGCACCGCTGTCCACATCTATACAGACACAGGCTTTGGTTTCTTCAATGCTTAAACGTCCGCCGGACGGCAGTTTGACTTCTTTCAGCAAGGCATCGGAAATCGCATCTTCCAACCCCAATTCTTCGACGGGTTCAGGCATATAATCAATGTCAAACCGGCCGGCAAATTCTTCTTTGAGTTCATTCTCAATATTATGATTATTGACAATCACCCGGCGCAGGCTTTCAGCACAACGGTTAATTTCTTCCTGCAAAGGAGAAGCTTTTGCATAAAGCAGCGCCGGCGCTTTTGCCGAACGGGCTTTCATGCGAACCGCATCATAAGTATTGCGCAGATTTTCCATTTCTGCGGCAATAACCGCAAAAGGCACATCGACCGAAGAGGTGCGGAGAATCCAACCTTCCTGCCCCGTAGTATGTTCCAGAACTTTTTCCCGGTAAGCCGCAAGTTTTTCTTTATCTTCAATGCGCGGAGAAGCTTCAACCGTCATGCGATACGGGCAATACACAATATGCTCGCCGACAAATTGGATAGAGCGAACAACTTTAGCCCCTTTTTCGGCGCGTTTTTCCTGAGAAACCTGAACGACAATGCTCTGCCCTTCGTTGTAATTGACATCTTTGAGGCCATATTCTTCGGCATTCAGAAAAGCATCGTGCCCATCATTAATGTCTATAAAAAAACCGACTTTGTCATGAGCCAGTTCAATTTTACGGGTAATTCTTCCCAGATAGATGTTGCCTTCAGCCGCAGCATTTTCATTCGCAAAAATCAATTCCAGTAAATTGCCGTCTTCCAGCAGAGCCAAAGTTGCAGCAGAATTGTGTTTTTCATAAACTATTGTATCAATACTCATTTTACACCTGCACCATCTAACAAATTCTTGGTTTCATATAAAGGCAGACCGACAACGCCGCTGTAAGAGCCGATGATTTTCCGGACATAGCCGGCCAATTCGCCCTCAATTTTATAACCGCAGCAGCCTACCCATTCACGGCCGGCAACATAAGCGCGGATTTCTGCCGGGGTCAGCTTTTTCATAACGATACGGGTCGCAACGCAACGCAGCGCCCGACGGCCTGATGCATCTATGACACAAACGGCACTCAACACGCGATGAGCCTTGCCGGACAGCAGCTCCATTACGGCTGTTTGTTCTTCCGGGGTTTGGGACTTGTGCAAAACCTTATTGCCGACCACAACGACAGTATCACAAGCCAGCACAACTTCTCCCGGATGGCGAGCGGCAACAACTGAAGCCTTTTCTACAGCCATCCGTTTGACATAAGCTGTCGGGGTTTCAAATTTGCGGGTCGTTTCATCAATATCCGCAGGGTCAATCTGCTTCGGCGTGTAACCGATTTGCTCAAGCAACTGACGCCGCGGTACAGATCCCGAAGCCAGAATAAAGTTCTTTTCAGCCATCAGACAGATTAAGCCTCGTCGTCGTAAGTTTTTTCCATCCGTTCGTGGCGTTCCTGCGCTTCAATCGACAATGTGGCAACCGGGCGGGCTTCCAATCTGTCCAGACCGATGGGTTCGCCGGTTTCTTCGCAATAGCCGTAAGTGCCGTCTTCAATACGTTTTAAGGCTTCATTGATTTTGCTAATCAGCTTGCGGGCACGGTCTTTGGTGCGCAAGTCAAGGGCTTTGTCTGTTTCCATAGAAGCACGGTCAATATCGTCCGGCTGGTTCAAACCGCCTTGGCGCAAATCTTCCAGCGTATCTTGCGACTGGTTCAACAAAGATTTTTTCCACTCAACCAATTTGCGGCGGAAATATTCAATTTGTAACTCGTTCATATATTCTTCATCAGCTGACGGAACATAGTCAGGCGGAAGAATAACAGCAGCATCCATATCCATATCGGCTCTCCTTCGGATAATTAATAAATGGTTCATATAGCAAGCAAAATACTCATTTCAACTCTTGACTGCAAGCAAAAAAGTCCTTTTATTCCTCTTATTTCATCAATTTTGCCAATTCAACTTCGACTCGCAATTCTATTTCGCTCAAAATCTCTTGCAGGCGCGGGTCATCCGATTGGTAACGGTTGTCTTTTACCTGTCGTGAAATTTCAATCAAACGGTCACGGGAAATATAACCCATCAGCAGGCCGTCACGGATTTCTTCCAATTTTTCCAACAGAGTCTGCCCGCGTTTCACCAGCAGTTTGCGGCGCTCTTTTTCCTCTTCGCCATTAACCATCTGCGCGGCAAGAACACCGTCTGCAATATTGATGCCGACACTTCCGCCCACCGGCGCGGATTTAGGCTTCATTGTTTCGCTCAGATAAGCGGAGAAGCTTTCGCCGCCGCTGGCTTTTCTGGTTTTGGAAGTTCCCAAATCCTTAACTTTATTTACATCATCAACTTTAATCATCAGCGGAATGTCCAAGTTATATCATTATCATCTTCAATAATCGCACCGGGTTTATCTTCCGTCGGCAAGATGACGCAAGCCGCCGCTGCATCGCCGATGCTTACCGGCATTTCTTTGCTTCCCGCGCCAGCCATAACCGGCCAGTTAAACTCAGTATCATTAATTTTTATTCTGAGCAAATCAGAATCACCGTTGAACTGCCAATTCATCAGCGCCAGTTCCAGGCAGACCCGGTGAGGCAAATCTCTGAATGTAATCTGATAGGTATCTTTATCTCCGGAAAATTCTACCGCGCCATTATAGGCGTGCCACACATTTTCACCCTCCACCATATCTCCGGAAATAACTTTGCCGGAAATCATTTCGGGCACATCAATAACAGAATAATCCCCATAGGCAACATAACGATTGCTGATATTCTTGCGCAAATCGGTAATCTGCTGGGTAACCCGGCTGACTTTATAACGGTCATGCATACTGCCAATCAGCTTGCTGATGGACATCGTTACCATACCGATAATCGCCAAGACTCCTAAAATCTCAATCATGCTGCGGCCGAATTCATTATTACGCGTCATCTATATTCCTCCGTCAACTATTTGTTATAGCACTTTTTATGCCTTTAGACAACCTTATTTCAAAGATGGTTAATTTATAGTTTGTAACAATAGTAATATATTTTTACTTCACATTTCAGAAATATGCGATATAGTAAGCCATAACCAAATGCCGGGAATATTATTTTTCAGCCCGGTTGTTCAACTTAAACGAAAGGAACTAATCTTATGAAATTTGCTGTTTCTTCTTTATTTGCCGCTGTATCTGTTTTGGCTTTGAGCGCCAATGCTAATGCCGCCGAATCTTTCAAGCCGTATGTTGGTGTTGATTACACCTATACTGATGCTGATTATGACGGTATCAGCCCGAAATACAATTCTGCTTCCGTTAACGTCGGTACGGAATATAACAAATATTTCGGAACAGAAGTTTTCTATCAGTATTCTGACACAGATAACAAAGGCGTTGATCATGATTTGCGCGCTAAAACCAAATTCCAAGCTTATGGTTTGGATTTGATGGGTTATCTGCCGTTAGGTTGCGATCAGGTTTTCTCTTTGGTCGGAACTGCTGGTATCGGCGAATATGAGTTTGATGCTAAATTCCGTGGGATTGATGCTCCGAAGCACCATCGTGACCGTGGTATCGGCTACCGTTTTGGCGGCGGCTTGCAGTATCAGGTTGATGAAAATGTTGCTGTTCGCGGTTTGGTTCGCTATGTTAACATCAATGATGTTGAAGATGTTAACGATATGTGGGAATACTCCGCAGGCGTTAGATACTCTTTCTAATTTGAAAGATAGTCGTCAAAAGGGGGAAGTTCGCTTCCTCCTTTTTTTATAACCAAAGGTTTAATTTTTTAATGAGAGGTATTAAATCTTTGTAGACAGCTGACTAAAGAAGATTTATTACTTTATACATCACCAACAGAACATAAGGATTTGTTATCATGAAAAAATTTTGGGCGGCATTAAGCGCCGTTTTGCTCATCAGCGCCTGCTCTGACAAACAGGAAGAAACAACTCAGGCACAAACCGAACAACAACTGGAAGCCGGCGAACAAATGGTCGCCAAACCGCAATTTGATATTCAATTCGAAGATATTGTTTATAATTACGAATCGGGAAATCTTCCGCAAGGTTGTGATAAAGGAAGTGATATTGTCTGCGCTATTGATATGCAGGTTAAATGCACAATCGACCACAAACTTGCAGAATGCGATCCGAAAAAGCTGCCTAAATTTACATTCATGGAAGATGACAGCTTGCAACGTCCAAGTAAAGCAAGCTTTCAGATTGTCCGCTTGAAACCGATTGATGCCAATACGGTTGAAGTTTATACCAAAAGCGATTGTAACGGCGTATGGTTTGGTTTATGCAAAGGCAATATTGTTTATGTGTTAAGCAACAAATCCGGCAGCTGGGCTGTCAAAGATTTGTACGCCCTGCAATCAATCTAACCAGAAAGCTGCATAATGAAAAGGGGCTGACATGACATCAGTCCCTTTTTTCACGCAGCCTCCGCAGAGCCTGCCTGTTTCGAAACCAATTTATAAACCTGCTTATTTGGAGTTAGTTATGGTTTATAAATTTCCCGCTTCGAAAAAATTGTTTTAATTTTAATTCGACCTGTCGGCGGATACCGCCTTGCGGCTAATTTTGTCCCATATTGCATTTTTTCTTTAAATTTGTCAAGATATATTTTGTATTTATAATAATTGGGATTTTGCCGGGATAGCTGAGTTGTCCCTCGCTATGACCCACACGTTGGCTGCGGGCTGCATGGCGGGACGCAGACTGCATCTAAGGCAAAGAATGTCATTCCAAACGCGAGCAAAGCGAGCTGATTGGGAATCCAGAACAAATAAAGCATTGTCATCACGAGCGGAGCGATGTAATCCCGGCCTTATTAATATCGCTGAGATAGCCACGTCGCACCCGACATTCGGGTGCTCCTCGCTATGACAGTTATAGGGGAATACCTTATCAATTAGCCGAGATTACTTCGTCACGTTGTTCCTCGAAACATAGTGAGCAAGCAGTGAAGCTGTCGCGCTCCAATGACGTTTAATCAATTACTTACTTCGCTCGCAATGCCCCACACGTTGGGTGCGGGCTGCATGGCAGGGCATCAAAAAAACGTCATTACCCGACTTAATCGGGTAATTCAGGTTAACTAATAAAACTATCTTTATCCGAGTTTCCCGGTCAACGATTATTCTATTCATACTGACGCTGAATTCGCCAAGGCAACGAATAATCAAGCCGGGGATGACAATAACGGCCATTCTTTTTTCATTGCAAATTAACTATTTTGCCTTACAATCATTCTCGCAGTCCGGAGACGGGCTGTGGAGTATGCAAACTCCTAACAGAAAAGAACGACTCCTTTTGAGGGGAGCCGGGGATATAAGCTTATGTCGAATAACCCGGACTGTTCTGTTACAGTTTGCAACTCCCCTGCCTTTAGAAATCTAAAGGCAGGTTTTGTTTTAACCTTATGCCATCATCTGTTTTCGCAAAGCGGTTAATGGTATCAAAACAAAAATGGAGTTGGAAATGTTACAAAAAAGACAACGTTTAACTAATCTCAAAAATCTGCGGCTGGATATTGCCCGGATTTTGCAAAACCTGCTTACCGAAAACAAGCTAACCATAACTGAGCTGGCGCATATGACCAGCTGGTCGCCGATATATTTGCAAGCACTTATCAACGGTCAGGCAACACCCAATATCGGAGAGCTGAATTATTTGATGTCACTGTTTCACAAAAAAATTCAACTAACGCTGACGGATTAAGCAAACAGGGCTTTGATAAAATTCAAAGCCCTGACTATTAAACTTATTTCAAACAATTCTTCACAGAATCGACAACTTCTTCAAGCGTTATGCCAAAGTAGCCGTACAGCTCTTCTGCCGGACCGGAAGCTCCGAAGCCATCCATGCCGATAACATCGCCTTTCAGGCCGACATAACGTTCCCAGCCAAATTTGGCAGCGGCTTCAATCGCAATGCGGGGCGCTGTTCCCAAAACATCTTCCTGATAAGAAATATCCTGCTTGTCAAATAATTCCGTACAAGGCATGGAAACAACCGCAACATTAATCCCTTCTTCCGCCAGCTTGTGCATGGCTTCAACCGCCAGAGAAACTTCAGAACCGGTGGCAATCAGCGTTGCTTGGCGTTTGTTTTTATCGCCGGCGATGATATAGCCGCCGCGGGCACTTAAATTAATATCGGCAGAGGTGCGCAGCAGCGGCAAATTCTGACGGGACAAAGCCAAAATGCTTGGCGTTTTCTCGCTCTCAATCGCCACACGCCAGCATTCCGCAGTTTCTACCACGTCGCAAGGGCGGAAAGTATAGATATTCGGCATTGCGCGATAAGACGCCAGGTGTTCCACGGGCTGATGGGTCGGCCCATCTTCGCCGACACCGATAGAATCATGGGTTAGGACATAAATGGCACGGATGCCCATTAAGGCAGCCAGACGCATCGACGGACGCATATAATCAGAAAAGACAAAGAATGTGCCGCCATAAGGAATGACACCGCCATGCAATGCCAGGCCGTTCATAATTGCGCCCATGGCGTGTTCACGAATGCCATACATAATATTGTTGCCGTTATAATCATCGGCAGTTACAGTTTTCATACCGTCAACAAAAGTCAGATTAGAGGCAGCCAAGTCAGCCGAACCGCCGACAATCTGCGGCACATAAGGCATAATCTGCTCCAGGCACAGCTGAGAGGCTTTGCGGGTGGCAACTTTTGTTTGCTCGGAAATAGCTTTTTCTTCCAAAGCCTTAAGATGTTTATCCCAATCAGCCGGCAGGCGGTCATTAATGTAATCATCAAATTCTTTTCCGGCGGCCTGGGCTTTTTCCTGCCACTTTGCATAGGTTTCGGCATTGCGGCGAGCGGCAGAACGCCATGCGCTTAAAATTTCTTCCGGCACTTCAAACGGATCATAGTTCCAATTCAGAGCTTTGCGCATTGCGGCAACTTCATCTGCTCCCAACGGAGAACCGTGGCATTTTGATGTGCCGGCTTTATTCGGCGCACCAAAACCAATTTTGGTTTTGCAGGCAATTAATGTCGGCTTATCTGACTTTTGCGCTTTGGCAATGGCTTTTTCAATCGCGCTATAATCGTGCCCGTCAATTTCCTGCGTATTCCAGCCAACAGCCTGAAAACGTTTAATCTGGTCGGTGGAATTGGCTTTGTCGACTGTGCCGTCGATTGTGATATTGTTATTATCCCACAGGACAATCAGTTTATTCAAGCGAAGGTGGCCGGCTAAAGATATTGCCTCTTCAGAAATGCCTTCCATCAGACAACCGTCACCGTTAATGACATAAGTGTAGTGGCTGCACAAATCATCACCATATTTAGCATTGATAATTCTTTCCGCCAGCGCCATACCGACGGCGGATGAAATCCCCTGCCCCAACGGTCCGGTAGTCATATCTATACCGGCAAGGTGTCCGTATTCCGGGTGTCCGGCGGTTTTAGCACCCAACTGGCGGAAGTTCATAAGATCATCAATGGAAATATCTTCATAGCCCATGAGATAAAGCAGCGAGTACATCAGCATTGAGCCATGACCGGCAGACAGCACAAAACGGTCGCGGTCAAACCAATGCGGCGCTTGCGGATTTAATTTAATGAATTTGGAAAACAAAACTGTTGCGACATCAGCCATCCCCAACGGCATACCCGGGTGTCCGGATTTTGATTTTTCAATTGCATCCGCACTCAGAAAACGAATCGCGTTTGCCATGCTGGACAACTGTGTATTTTCACCAAACATCATTTGTTTCTCCTTATTTGTCGTAATAACGGTATTCTATATCAAAGGTGCGTTTGTTATATTTCCGCTCCTCGGGGCTGATAACCAAGCCCATATTAATATCATAGCTGTATTTAAATTCTTCGGGGACATAAACCAAAACCTGCGGCGCGGTATATTCGATTTCTATTGCATCGGACGGAATTTCTGCAACGGCAAAATGCGTCTTTTTACCGATATATTGCGGCGGGCCTTTCACTGTTTCGGTATAAAAGGAAAAATGTACTTCGGTTTCATCACCGGGACGCAGGCGCTTAATTTGAAAAATCGGCTTAATCAGCGCTTTGTTCTGACTGATTTTGCGGTCATAATAGCAATAGCCGTCATAGCCGATGAGATTAACCTGAAAATTCTCACGATAATTGACTACCTGCGTCAAATAAGCGTTATCGCGGATAATCTGTACCCGAGGGCAGGTTTCATAGTCCATGGAACTGTATGAGCAGCCGGAAACCAGCAGCCAAAACAACAAATTTATTTTTTTCAATACGGTCAAATTTTATCTCCCGGCTTTACTATATCCGCTTCCTTTTATTTTGTAAACAAGGCAACCAGCTCACTGTGGTCAGAATATACAAACTGGTCAACAATTGTCACTTCCGCCAGCTTATAGCCGCCGGACAGCAAAATATTCGCATCACGGACAAAGCTGCGCGGATTGCAGGATACGGCAATTATTTTCTGCGGGCGGTTGTTTTCCGGCAAGGCAGCCAGCTGCTTGACCTGAGCTTCCGCTCCGGCGCGCGGCGGATCAAAAACAACCACCTCAAAACCTTTTAATTCCATTTCATCCAGCGGATATTTGAAAAGGTTTTTAGCGGTGATTTCAATATTAGAAATCATGTTTTTATTTACAGACTGGCGAAACCCGTTCAAAAGCGGCACTGACGAATCAACGGCATAAACCTTATTGCCGTCCAAGCCGGCCAAAGGATATGAAAAAGTCCCCACACCGCAAAATAAATCAGCGATTTTGCCACGGGTTTCCCCAAGGTATTTTAAGACCAAACCAATCAAGGCACTTTCGCCTTCCGCCGACGGCTGAAGAAAAGTTCCGGCAGGAATGTAGACCTGACGTCCGGCAATATTTATCACCGGTTTGGCTTTTTCGATAATCGGCTCGGGCGTTTCATCCGGGCGGCGGCGCCATGATACGCGGATAATTTCTTCTGCTGCGGCAACCGCCTCACAAATAATCATCCGGTGTCCAAGATCCGGCAACTCGGCTATTTCTAAAACAATATCCAAACCATTGGCAGCAGCGGTAACAGCTATATCCCCGGCTGTCACATAAACAGCCTGTGGCTTTTTGCCCTTTTTCTTAACCGTATATGGTTCTTTGCATAATTCGGACAGCAAAGCGCGAAGCTTGGGCAACGCATTACAAATTTCCGGTGTCAGCAGCTGGCAATCCGGGCAATCCAGAACCTCATCGCTGCGAGCGGCATTAAACCCCAAAGTTACAACGCCTTTTTTGCAGCGAAAAGCCATAGTGGCGCGGCGGCGCGTTTTATCGCCGATAAAGACCGAATCGCCATAACTAACTTCAGGCAGATTTATCCCGGAAAGGATAGCTTTTACTTTTTCGGTTTTCCGGTTGCGGTATTCCTCCAACGGCAGGTTTCTTAAGCTGCAACCGCCACAAATTTCCGACAGCGGGCAGCTATTATTTGAGTTCGTCATTGTCCACCCCTAAAATAGGATAGGTTTCTTGAGGTTTTTGAGCTTCCGGCTGCTCGATTTGGCTTTGCGCTTCGACAATGTGGTTGGCATCAATCCCATCCAGCAAAGAAATTTCCTGCGCATTTTCTTTATCGAATATCGGATGATGGTTAGCGCTGTCATCTTTATGTTCAACAGCGGCATTAAAGTTTTTCAAATCATCCACGGTAAAAATCTCACAACGGTTACGGCCATTTTCCTTAGCCCGATACAATGCGTCATCAGAAGTTTTAATCAATGTATCAATATTATCGGAAATGGCCGAAGAAGAAATGCCGATACTTACGGTAAAGGTTACCTCATCCCCCTGGTCAGACCGGACAATGATTTTGGCGATGGTTTCACGCAGGCGGTCAGCGACCCCTTTGGCTTCTTCCGCTGACAAATCCGGCAGAAAGACAACAAATTCTTCGCCACCATAACGGGCAACAATATCGTCTTGGCGCAAGGAGCGTTCTGCCGTGGAGGAAAGTTCTATCAAAACCTTATCGCCGGTTTTGTGCCCATAAGTATCATTTACCCGCTTGAAGTGGTCGGCATCTATCATCAAAACGCTGTACTGGCGGTGTTCGGCCTGCGCCTGAGCAATGCGGCGTTTGACTTCGTCTTCAAAATAACGGCGGTTATACAGCGAGGTCAAAGGATCACGAATGGCTTGGTTTTTCAGCATATTCTCCCGGTTTTTGCGGGTGGTAATATCCTGGAATGACGAATAGATGGCAATGTCATAATTATAGTCAATGACGTTGGCTGAAGTCAGCAGCCAGAAAGGCGTTTCACCGTTAATGGCTTTTGCCAGGATTTCAAAATCATGCACTTCCGTTTCTTTTTCCAGACGCTCGGTCAGGAGCTGGCGGTTGTCGCTGTCGGCAAAGAAGTCACGCAGACGGTAGCGCTCCAATTCATTGGGCATTAACCCAAAGAGTTTAACCGCATTATCGTTCGCCATTAAAATCTTATCATCCGTCAGGCGGGAGATGACAATCGGGAAAGGCGAAGACTTGATAATTTCTTCCAGCCTACGGTTATATTGTTCAATCTTATCTTCCAGCTTATCTGCTTTATACTGCGCATAACCTGCGGCCATCATCAGCAAAGATATTGCAAGAAAAACATAAGTAAAAGACGATAAGTACCATGTTCCGGTGACAAAACTTTCGATGTCGAAAAGGCGCATCAGCAGGTAGAAAGAAGTAATGGTCGTCACAATCGCGGCAAACAAATAGCCGAAGTGGCGGGGCGTAAAAGCCTTAGACCAAAAGGCCGCAGTCAGGAAAGCAAAACCGGCAATCGGGAAAATCTTGCGCATACGCACAATCATGTCGCCGTCAGGATAAATGAAACAATAGAAAATAACGGCAACCAAACCCATGGCAATGCCGCCGGTAATATAAGCGGCAGACGGCGTTTTGCCGATAAGTATTTCAGACGCAGCCAAAGCAAGCATGACCACGGAGATAAGGCTGAACGACAACTCAATTGCCACGAGAATATTAATTGATACCCCGGCGCTGTTGAAATAGCCAATATGATACCCGTACCAAGCACTCAAAAATTCAAGCGTTAATCCGGCAAACAAATACCAAACGGCTTTGGTAATATTCAGGTTAAAACTGCTGTAAACTGCCACTAAAAACAACAGTACCAAAGACCACATGGTGAGGCTGAAGTATGACTCATTGGCAAAAATCTCAATGCTTCCCATTTGACAATATCCCTTTAATACAAAAATCTTTCCCAATCATAGCGATATAATGTTAATAGACACTGAATCTTTGAAAGCATTTTTTGAAATATTATATAAAAAAAGGATGATTATTAAAAAAAAATAATGTAGCATAGGGAAGTCTTAATTATTATAAGCAAAAGGATTGATTTTAATGAAGTTTAACGCCCCTGACCATTTCAGCCACAGTTTTGAACTCAAACTGGCACATTTGCCGACGAAAAAATCTGACCGGATTTCTTTAAGCATTTTGTATCCGGGATTATTTTTTGGCGCGGTGCTGGTTATTCTCGGCCTGTATGAACTGTTTAACGGCTTCAATCCCTCTCAAAAAGCTTTTGGAGATATTGTCAGCCCTGAGGAACTGGCTGCTTTTGACCCGCTTATCAGCCCGTGGCTGTTTGACAGCGTTATCATCACCATCGGCCTGGGGATTATCATTACCCTCATTATGTCATACATCCGCTACAAAAAAATCTTCTTTGATGGCAAAAATATTGAAATTATTCATCGGCCGGCCTTGGGCGAAAAGAAGAGCTTTAAAGAAAAACTGGCGAATTATGAAGGCGTGCGCTTCAGAATCGAATTTTTCCAGTTCGGCTTTATGAACAAAAACAAATATATTATTGAACTTTTTCATAAAAACCGCAACAAAATCGCGCCGCTGTATATCAGCACCAGCGATAAAAACATTCGCAAAATCTGGGAATATTATGCCCGCACTTTGGGACTGCCTGCCCTGCTTATGACAGACGAAGGCATGACTACCCGCAAAGTGGAAGACCTGGACAAGTCTATCCGCGAGTTGGCAGCAGAGGGGCTTATTGAAAATAAATATGATGACCGCGCTCCCCTGCCAGAAGCTTTGGCTCTGGTGCGCAAACGCGATAAGACCGTCGTAAAAGCGCGTAAAATCATTTGGGATGCGTATAATGTCATGGCGTGGATTGCCATCTTCATTTTCGGCAGCCTTCTTCTGGCCGCCAATTTATCTGACGAGTTTGGCACAGATGCCGGACACAGTCCGCTGGTTATTGCCGTATATGTTATCGGCACGATCGGTATTATTGCTTCCGTCTGGGTTCTGTTCCGCAAAGACAAAGTGGTTATCAAGCCGCATAAAGTGATTATTGTTCATAAATTTATGCTGTTCTCGCGCAAGAACAATGAAGTGTTAAAAGACGACATCGAATCGGTGGACGTTTCGTTTAATCCGGCGACAGAACGCTATTTTGTGACAATCACCTCAGATGACAGAACATTAATCTTTGGCAAAAAACAACCCATTGAAGCTTTGCGCTGGGTTAAACAGTTTCTGATTAACGAAATCATCAAGAAATAGTTGTCAGCGAATCGCATAATGCGATTGCCTTGTATGCTGTTTAGGGTATAAATAAACACAGTTTTAACTTTAACCTCCGGGGAAGAGAGACTCAAAATGAAAAAGAAAGACACACAAGAAGATTTGCAGGCGGCCGAAAACTTTTTTAAAGAAGTCAGCGCCGATGTCCATAATGACAATATGAAAAAGCTTTGGGATACTTATGGTTTGCAAATTATCATTGCCATCGCGGCTATTCTGACAGTGGCGGTTAGTTTTGAAACTTTTAAAGCGTGGCGGACAAAACGGGCTGAAAGCTGGTCCGATACTTATGCTGTTGCCATGGCGCTGCAAAATCAGGGGCGTTTTGACGAAAGTATGAAAGTCTTAAAACAAATTGCTGAAACAAATGACGGTATTTACGGAGATATTGCCCAAATCCAGACCTCAAATATCTTATTCGAACAGGGCAAAAACGAAGAAGCTATCGCAATATTGGAAGGCATCATTAATAATCAGGACATTAACAAAAAAATGCGCGATGTTACCGCTGTTAAGCTGGCTTCATACAAGCTTGACACTGCGCCGCGAGAAGAAATCGAAGCTTTGTTAAACCCACTGGTGGAAGAAAACGGCAGCTGGGCAAACATTGCCCGCGAGATGAGCGCGATGCTGGCTATTCGTGACGGCAATATGGAGCAGGCAAAGGCTTTGTATGGTGAAATTTTGAATACTCCGAACCTCAGTGACGGCTTAAAGCTCCGGGTTCAGGATATGTTATCGGTTTTGGATTCTGCCAATTAATTAATCAACGGAGAGTTTGATGCGTGGTAAAATGACAGTAAAAATAACGACAGCGGCAGCTTGTCTTTTGGTGGCCTCTTGCGGGTTGTTTTCTGAAGATAAAATTAAGCTCGATGGCGAGCGTATTTCTGTATTGGATACGGATACAAAACTCCGTCCAGATTATCGTCCCGGCGCGTTTAAGGTTGTTTTGCCCCGCCCGCATACAAACAAAAGCTGGTCGCAAAGCGGCGGCAACTCCGTACACAGGATGGAACACCTGCAAACAGGAAGCCAGCTTAAAGGCTTTTGGGAAAGCAGTTTCGGCACAGGAAATTCCGGACGTGATTTTCTGATTTCCGAGCCGATTATCGCCTACAAAGTCGCTTTTGCCATTGATGCCGACGCGACAGTCAGCGCTTATCGTTTAGACAGCGGCGAAAGAATCTGGAAGCAACGTTTAAAACCACTGGTAAAAGAAGACAAAAGTACGGCGCTTAAAGGTGTCGGCTTAGCGGAATACAAACGCAAAATTTATGCGACGACTGGGTTTGGCGGCGTATTTGCTTTGGACATGACAACAGGTAAAAAAATTTGGTTCTATAATGCCGAAATGCCGATAAGAATTGCTCCGACAGTTGCCAATGACAAAGTTTTGATACAAACGATTGACAATACGCTGATTGCCCTTAATGCCGCCAGCGGTGAAGAAGAGTGGCGCTATAAGTCGGCAATGGAACAAACAACATTAGTCGGTGGTGCCAGCCCGGCTTACGATCCGGCGCAAGATTTGATTGTCGCAGCATTTTCTAACGGCGAGTTAAGAGCATTCAAAGGGTCGACAGGTTCGCCTTTATGGTCTGACTGGCTGGCTGCTCATGCCCGGACAAATTCACTGGCGAATATCAATGCCATAAAAGCAAATCCGGTTATCGCAGGAAACATGGTTTTTGCCGCAGGGCATAATGACATTTTGGTTGCGATTGACGTTCGTACCGGCACAAGAATTTGGGAACGGGATATCGGCAGCACTAACCAGCCTTGGGTTGCCGGAAAAATGTTGTTCGTCTTATCAACCAACAACGATTTATTGGCCATGGAAGCTGAAACCGGAAAGATTGTCTGGAGCACCAAGATTCCTCTTGGAACATCGTCTGATGACAAAACCGGTGTCTTTCTTTCCGGACCGGTTCTTGCAGACAACCGCCTGCTCGTAGCGACCTCCAGCGGTTATGCTTTTGCGGTTTCGCCTTACACCGGACGCATCATGAGCTTTGTAGCATTGGATGACGGCGTAGAAGTTTCTCCGGTGGTTGCCGATGGCATTACCCTGCTGACCACAAACGACGCAGAATTAGTCGCTTACAAGTAAAATGAGGAAGCTTAAATGAGTATAAAAATAGCCATTGTCGGTCGTCCGAATGTCGGAAAATCAACTTTGTTCAACCGGCTCATCGGGCGGAAGCTGGCAATTGTACATGACCAGCCGGGCGTAACACGTGACCGTAAAGAAGCCAAGGGAAAATTGCAAAATCTTGACTTAGCCGTGATTGACACCGCCGGTTATGAATATTCGAATGAAGACAACTTAGAAAAACGGATGTGGAATCAGACCAAACGGGCAATTGACGAAGCTGATGTCTGTCTGTTTTTGTTTGATGCCCGCGACGGTGTACAGCCATATGATGAACATTTTGCCGATTTGGTACGCCAGAGCGGCAAGCCAGTTATTCTGCTTGCCAACAAGTGCGAAGGCAAATTGCAGGAAGACAGCGTACATGAAGCTTACCGTTTGGGATTAGGCGAACCTATTCCATTCTCTGCCGAACATGGGCTGGGATTGCTTGATTTACATGAGGCTCTGAAGCCATATGATAAAAAGGTCAAAAAAGCGGTAGAAGAATTTGTTGATTTTAATGGCTTAAGCGAAGAAGAAATTAACGCTATTCTGGATGAAAAAGCTAAAGCCAAACCCATTCAGCTGGCTATTGTCGGACGCCCAAATGTCGGAAAGTCAACCTTAGTTAATGCTTTGCTCAATGATGAGCGGATGCTCACCGGGCCGGAAGCAGGGGTTACCAGAGATGCCATTACCAGCGAATGGGAATGGAAAGGTCGGAAAATTAATTTGGTTGATACGGCGGGCTTGCGCCGCCAATCAAGAATTGAAGATTCTTTGGAAAAGATGTCTGCTGCCAGCACCAAACACGCTGCTTATATGGCACAAGTCGTGGTTTTGGTTTTGGACGCAGATGCCGTGTTGGACAAGCAAGATTTAACTATTGCCCGCGAAGTGATTGACGAAGGCAGAGCCTTGGTGATTGCAGTTAATAAGTGGGATATTGCCAACCGTCAAGAAGCATTACAAAAGCTTAATGACAAGCTGCAAACATCTTTAACGCAAGTTGAAGGCGTGCCGACAGTGACGATCTCAGCCTTAAAGAAAGAAGGCTTAGACAAGTTGATGAGCGCTGTTTTCAAAGTTTATGACCGTTGGAACGTGCGCATTCCGACCGCGCCGCTGAATAAGTGGTTTGAAGATATTAAAGATAACTGCCCGCCGCCGCTTGGCAAAAACAAACGCCGAATTAAGCTGCGTTATATCACGCAGGCTAAGACACGCCCGCCGGCATTTTATATGTTCTCCAGCAATCCTGAAGGGCTGCCGGATTCTTATCTACGTTATCTGACAAATAACTTGCGTGAAACTTTTAATTTGGGCGGTATTCCCATTCGGATTAATGTTCGCAAAACAGGCAACCCTTATGCGGATAAAAAAGAGAGGCGTAATCCGTTGCGCAAAACAATCAAGCCGAAAGAATAATTTATTTCTTTTCCCTATAGAGACACCCCCTGAAAAATTATTTTCAGGGGGTGTTTTGCTTAACTTATCCGGTTAGGCTTTTTTCTCAAAGTCGTGTTTTTCTTTCAGGAAGAATAAAACGCCCAGAGGAATTGAAAGCGCATAACATAATGTTGAAATTCCCAATGTCAACCAAGGCTGGCTCATAATAAAGCTGGCAAACAAAGCGACAACTAACATCAAGGGAATAAACATATAAGTCGGCACACGCATTTTCTTAGTCGAAATAGTCGGGATCCGGCTGACCATCAGGAAAGAAACCACGCACATCAAAATGCTGCAAAACATATTGGAGCGAAAGATTTCATATTCCGGAAAGTCAAACGAAATCATTATCGGCATAATCGCCAAAGCAGCAGCAGCCGGCGCAGGAACGCCAACAAAGAAATGATGCCAATATTCCGGTTGAGGTTCATCATCCAGCATTGTATTAAAACGAGCCAGACGCATCGACATGGCAATTGAAAACAGCAAGCAGAAGAACCAACCGAATTTCGGCAGGTCAAACAACGTCCACTGATACATCAAGATTGCCGGGGCAACACCAAAGCTGACGAAGTCTGACAAAGAATCAAGCTCAGCACCGAATTTTGTAGACCCTTTCAACATCCGGGCAACCCGGCCGTCCAAGCCGTCAAACAACGCAGCCAGAAAGATACAAATAACAGCTTTTACCCAATCTTCCTGCACAGAGTAACGAATAGAAGTTACACCGGCGCAAAGGGCTAACATGGTAACGATATTCGGGGCTATTTTGCGGAATGGCAAACGATCCCCAAACGCCTTTTTAAGCGGCAGGGTTTTTACAGATTTTTTTTCCATTATCTGATTACCCCTTTAATTTGCGGGGCATTGCTGTTCAGATTGGCAATAATGCTCTCGCCGGCAACCATAATCTGGCCTAAACAAACTTGTGGTTCAACGCCTTCCGGCAGATAAACATCCAGGCGAGATCCGAAGCGAATCATCCCAAAGCGCTCACCTGCTTTATATTCTTGCCCTTCTGTTGCTTCGCACAAAATACGGCGGGCAACCAATCCGGCAATCTGCACAAAGGCAATATCTTTACCGCCTTTGGTTTTCATTGCCAAAAGCTGACGTTCGTTATCTTTGCTGGCTTTATCCAATGTTGCATTGAAAAATTTACCCGGGACGTATACGGCTTTGGTAATTTTGCCTTCAGCCGGAGCACGGTTGACATGGACATTAAAAACGCTCATGAAAACACTGACGCGGGTAAATTTTTTATCACCCAAACCCAGTTCTTCCGGCGCTTTAACCTTTGTAATCATCTGAACAATACCATCTGCCGGAGAAACCACAACATCGTTGATTTCCGGGGTAACGCGCTCAGGATCGCGGAAGAAATAAAAACACCAGATTGTTAAAGCAATACCTACCCAGCCTAAGGGTTCCCACATCATGGCTAACAATGCGGTAACGGCAGCAAAAATGCCTACAAACTTCCATCCCTCGTTGTGGATATTGGGAAGAATGTATCTACGCCATGAGATATCAATAGTTTTCATGAAATATAGTCCTCTAAAGGGCCTGCCGAAATTTGGCGATGCCGTGACGCTGTCAACTGCCGCAGCGCCAGATACCGACAGGCGGTTAATATGTAAGCGTAATTTTGTTAATTACAACTCTCAGGTAAGCATATTTTTTGCCAACAGGCAAGTTTTATCTGTTTTCACTCCCCAACTGAAGACTTATGATGAAAAAAATAAAAATTAGATATTGCAATTATGCAAAATTATGAGTATAAACTTTGCAGATGATGCGCTTGTGGCGGAACTGGTAGACGCTGCAGACTTAAAATCTGTTGTCCGCAAGGACGTGCCGGTTCGATTCCGGCCTAGCGCACCAAATAAAACCCCTGCCTTTACGGCGGGGTTTTTATTTGGATGTTTGAACAGATTGAAGTAGCCTGTGCCGGTTTAACCTGCCGTTCACAGGTGGATGTATAGCTTGCGCAAACAGGCAAGTAAGCGCCTTAAATTGAAAAGACAACATATCGATTTCTTAAGATAAAAACACTTATCAGAATCTGCATCGTAAAGAAAAACAGAACTAAATTTTGTTTTAAAAAACTGCAAAGATAATCCCTTAAAATGGCATGAGCACCCTTCCCTAACATCAGGGATTACGACCAATAGGGAGCATTCATCACATTTATTCATATAATTTATAATTTTTTGATTCTTTTTATTAATCTCGTTTTGCAATGCTTCAAAAGGCTTCTCTATGCAACGCTGAACGTTATTTACGTAAGTGACATAATCCCCAACAAAAGGATTGGCACAAGCTTCTACAGTAAGCTTAAATAGTTCACTTTCAACTTCTATCCAAACATCTATAAAGACTCTTTTCTTCAGTTGTTCAACATTATTATCAAGCGCCCTAATAATTTTATCTTTTAACTCTTTGACAGAAGGCAAAACAGCAAACCCCGGATGATAACAGGCATCAATATAGTCAGATCTCTTGCCGCTCCATTTTCTTTTATCGTATTTATCAATAATAAGAGAGATATCAAAACCATATTTTTGTTTAAAATATGCCCTCGCTTGATTTCCTACCGTAATAAGTTGTTGCGTTGCTTTCGTATTCTCATTAGGGACAATCAGCCTTGTCATTTCAAGCCCTATTTTTTTTCCGTTCACTGTTTCAAACAAAAAATCAGGCTCTTCGCTTTTTTCAAGTGAGGAATGAATAATTTTATTCTTAGTCAACCAGCGTTGTCCGCATGATGATTTAAGAAAACAATTAAGATATTTTCTTTCTTCTTGCTCTTTATTTTTCTGTTTATCTGTCGTCATAATAATATAATTTATAATAAACAACTGGGTACAACAACCATTTTATGAGATGTTTATTTGAAAAATTTAAACATTTACGGTAACCATAACCTCAATGGTTAAAAAACACCAAAGTGAAAGAAATAAAAAATGTTAACCATCAGAACGGAACAGCCATCTGATTATGAAAAAGTTCACCAGGTTATCATCGAGGCGTTCAAAAATGCCGAGCACAGCGATGGGACGGAGCAAGAACTCTTCAAAAAATTACGGCAAAGCCCCTCTTTTATTCCAGAATTGTCGTTAGTGGCCATTAAGGATAATGAGATAGATAATGAACCTTGCCTGTTAAACGGCACAGTTAAATATGACGATGCTTTTGGCTTAGAGGAAGTTTAAACAATTGTGAGAGGACAATCATGCATCAGATGAAATTACAAGAAAAATTTTTTTTACTAATAAATCAGGCAAAATGAACATTGAGCTTAGATTGTGGAATGCAAAACGCCAGAAAATAAAAGCCAGCGACATTATTGAATTTTCTCACGGCTCTAATCTTTCGGAGAAATTCCGAATAACCGTCACCAAGCTGCATTTGGCGCAAGATTTTACAGCGTTATGCTCACAAATTGACTGCCGAACGGCAGGTTTTTCATCTCCTGTGGAACTGGCTGCCGTTTTGGCTGACTTTTATCCGCTGAAGCGGCAGAAAGAATACGGCGTTGTCGGCATTGAAATCATGCTTAATGCCCCAACAATGTTAGAATAGCTTGCCGGGTTTGCGGATTATGACGACGCCAGGCACTAAACAACAGGAATTCCTCTTCAGTAATCAAGCGGCGGTCGGCAATCTCTAAACCTGCAAAGAAATCAATAACCGAAATATCAAATACTTCCAAGATTTTGATTAATCGCGAACAAGATATGCGGTTAACACCCGCTTCATATTTTTGAATTTGTTGAAACACAACCCCGATTTCGCGCGCCAACTTTTCCTGACTAAGCCCCCGTTCTTCTCGAATTTGACGAAGCCGTTTGCCTAAACATTTGTCAGTTTCAGTTATAATCACGCGCATTATCCTTCAACTTTTCCGCCTTAAAAGATAAAGGCGGCCGGAGAGCTGAGAAATCATATCTATAGAAATGACACTTTAGTCTTTAAGCCTAAGCTCTGAACATACACTAAAGTCTCCCCGGCCAAGTAAGTAAGATACTTATTGAAGGCTGACTGCTGTTGACTTTAACAACACTATAGATAAGAGCTTCTCAGGGCCCTTTAAATAGATTAAATTTATTATTGCTGTTGACAACGATATATAAATAAATGATTTTTATTCTTTTTGCAAAGGGATTTAATTAATTATTCCATCTTCTTCGTTTATTTATTCAGGCCTGCGTTGAATGACATATTCTCATCAATATAGCGGCGGATATTATCGCCAAATGTTTGTTTGATGTATGAGGTCAGCTCAGAGGGCTTTTCCTCAAACTTTTCAGCTTCCGCCTGAGCCTGAAGAAACTCTTCTATCTTCAGTTTTTTCTCCAGATAATCGCGCTTCTCGGCGGCAGAGGGCACACCGTGAACAGAAGCAATATTAAAGAGGATATGGGCTCGGTAGAGGTCTTTTGTATACATCGTGCCCGCAGCCAACATATTTCCTAGTTCAATCATCGCATCAACATTTCCCTGATTGGATGCATAAGTAAAATACTTGACGGCATTTCCGTAGTTTTTGGTAATACCCAAACCGTTAAGATACATATACCCCAGCAAATATTCCGCATCGGCATATTGAGCATTTGCGGCATCACGCATCAAAACAAAGGCTTTTTTATAGTTTTGTTCAACAACCAATCCCTTAAAATAAGAATATCCCAATAAAAATTTAGCTGTCGGATTACCCGCGTCAGACGCGGCTTTTAATTGCTGAATTGCTTCCCGGGGGTTATTTAAAGATGAATTTTTGGTCAAATAAATAAAAGCCAGATTAACCGCCGCTTCGGTATTGCCCAGCTGGGCTGCCTGTTCAAACAGTTGCGCAGCTTTAGTAAAATTCTTTTCCGTACCGATACCGCTAAAATATAAGCTTCCGAGGTTATTGATAGCAATATTGTCACCTTGTGCGGCGGCCATATTATAGTAAGTAAAGGCTTTTTTGTAATCAATGCCAACTCCATCTTCACCATAGAGGTACATATACCCCAAGCTCAGCTGGGCATCCACGTTTCCTTCTTCCGCCTGGCGCGTTACACGCTCAATAAAAGTTTCCCGCCGTTCATTAGGCATCGCCGTTAGTTTGGGTTTGTTTTTCTTGAAAAAAGAAAAGTCCATAAAGGAAAAAATACCCTTATCTTCTTCCCCCTGTTTATCCTCAGGCTGACTGCCCTTATCCTGCTCCTGAACAATGCCGTCGCTCAATGACAAAACAGCTTTTCCTCCCCCGACACTATCGTTTAATTCAAAGGTGGCGGCGGCTTGTCTGCCGATTAACATCATTACGCTGCAAAGCAAAATAAGTTTCTTCATTTTTTCCTCAATAGTGCTGATAATTTTTGCGGCTCAGCCTTATGCCTTTATTACCTCTTGTTTGCTGATACAGCAGGTATTCCTGCTCCATGCGCTGTTGTTCATTTCTTTTGCGCGCCTCATCAGCCTGATTATATTTCTCGCTGTAATCATCCGGCAGCTTGCCGTGTATACTAGCACGATAACGCGGACTTACAAGGAAATAGTTAAGCATTGCAAAACTTTGAAGAGCCGGAGATGCCGTAGAAAATTCGCGCTGCTGGTCTATTGCCTTATAAGGGCGGACAATAAAGTTATTGCGAATAAATTCTTTGGCCTCTTTTGTTACCGGGGCGGCATTCAACGTCAGCCCCAGCTTATAAATTTCTCCGCGTAATTTTTGGCGTTTTTCTTTATCTTTTTCCATAGAAAAGCGCTGGCGCAGCTGCCTAATTTTTTCCTTTTTAAGTCGGGTATCCTTTTTTAAGGCGACTTCTAAAATAAAGAGGTTATATTCGTCTATTCCCCGGCGATTGATGTTTTGAATATCCCATTCCAGCCAAGTTTTCTGCCGTTCTAACTTATGGCGCAGAACAAAATCATTTTTATCCGCCCGGTTATATTCATCAATTTTTTCACGCAGCTGCTCATAATGAGCGTGGCTCAACTTATCTGCCTGTTCTAATAACTGGACTTTGAATTGAATTTCAAAATACATATTATCTTTTTTCAGGCATATCTTTTTATCACGGTAATTCTTGCGATTACTCATAAAGCGGACATCTCTGGCTGAACGATTATCCTGAAATTTGTCTTTGGTTTCGCAAATTTCAAAACCATTTGCTTCCGTAAATCTCCGGATAACCATCTCTATAGAATCATACGTCGGAACACTGATGGTACAACGCAGAACATCATGCAAGCGCAGATGAGGCGGAATAATCGCCGCTTTCTTTTCACGGTATGCCGCACAATCCAGACCATATTGCTTTTGCAGCTTTTTTAAATCTTCTTTATAAGCAACATCATATTTTCCGCCCTTGGCAATTTTTGCCACGGCGCGAACCACATTTTTCATTCCCGGAAGCGTAAAAAGCATATGATTGTCCGCCAAATCCGGATCATCGGTTATGGGCGGATAAACCAAAAGCATGGAGTTATTCGGCGTAATATAAGTTTCCGAGTAATTGGTATCATCCTGCTCTTCCGGCGCTAAGTCATTTCTTAGACACTGGCTCGGACGGCCCAAAACTTGCGTCATCGTATCATAAAAATCAGCATAGCTTTGCATTGAATCCGTATAATAAGAACGCAGATATTCTGCTCCTTCAGGCGTAATCATCTCCTGCTTTTCAGCCCAATCAATATAGGCGATGGCTTTTTTATCTACAGCCTTTTGCAAAATACGGATATCGCTGTCTTCCAAGGAATAAAAGGCAGCTTTACTTACGGGATCGCTTCCCGCAAGTTGCATTGTTACGCCGCCGTCAAAAGGATCCGTTTCCCGAGGACCTTCATTAAGACGGGAAAGATCTGCCGGCGAAATTTCAGAATATTCTTCTTCTATAGCCATTTTTATTATCCTACCGTATTAATATATCTGATTTTCATATAAAATTCAAGCAAGAACAAAAAGGGCGGCCATTTGGCCGCCCTTGTATGTGCTTTTGTTCGTATTAGAACAACTTTAATACTGACTGGGCAGCCTGAGATGCCAAAGACAAAGAGTTAATTGCCAACTGTTGTCTGGTTTGCAAAGCAAGCATATTGGCTGACTCTTCATTCATATCGGCCAGAACCAATTTGTCCGAACCTTCTTCCAATACATTAATCAAGCTTTCAGTAAAGTCTTCACGATTTTGAACAATTGAATAGTTGTTACCAAATTCAGATGCCATACCGCGCAAGGTGTTAACTGCTGTTTCAACTTGAGCAATAGCGTCGTCAATCTTGGCATTATCGCCCCAGCTATCAACACGGCTCAGTTTTAATCCTTTAGTGCTGGCATCAACACCTTTGATGACCAAGTTGGAAGAGCGGTCTTCATTGAATACAACTGTTAAATCATTTTCCTGCAACAGGTTAACGCCTTTGTAACCGGAATCTTTGGCCAACTGGTCAATTTGATCTAAAATGTCATTAAACTGCGTAACAGCCTTTAAGCGGTTGTCGTTACCAACATTGCCGCTCAGTTTAATACCGGCAGCGTCAAAAGAAACATTAGCGAATTCGCCGTCGACAGATTTCACAACAACTTCACCGTCTTCTGTTGCTTCAACCGTAAATTTGCCGGCAACACCGTCATCACCATTATCGGCATCAATCGCTGCCTGCATCTTAGCAGCAACTTTCTCAGCGTCATCATCTGTTGTTTCTAAAGCAACTTTGAGTGTTTTGTCGCCAATTTTAAAATCAAAATCGGCATTAGCATCTACGGCTGTGATTTTACCACTTGAAGTGGCTACTTTATTGGCTTCATCGCGAGCACCGTTAGCAATAGCCTTGGCCTGCTGAACATAGGCGGTAATTGACTCAATACCTTCGTTAGCAGCTTTAATGGTTTGTACACCCTGTCCCATAGAGTCAAGCAACGCGCTTAAATCATTAGCGCGGTTTGTCAAAGACTGTGATGTATAATAGGATGTCGGGTTATCTAACGCCGAATTAACCTTTTTACCTGTAGACAGACGTTCCTGAGTCATGTCCATAAGGCTCTGGGTATTCTGCAAAGATAACAAATTCGAACGCATACTTGCGGTAAGTGAAATATCAGCCATTTTAATCTCCGGTTTGTGATAGAACAGATGTCGAATGTGATGGCCGAAACAGCATCTGTTCTGCTAATACTATAATTCTGTTATATTATTTAATTATTTTTTAACACATAACAAGAAAAAAAACTGCATTAATCACAGGTATATGTACAAAAGTTGACTTTTCGTCACTAAAAATGACTTTTTCGTATAAAAAAGCCGGCAATTTATGCCGGCTTTTAGTTTATCGTGCTCCGATTAAAAGAGTCTTAGGACAGACTGGGCAGCCTGAGATGCCAAAGACAAAGAGTTAATTGCCAATTGTTGTCTGGTTTGCAGAGCAAGCATATTGGCTGACTCTTCATTCATATCAGCTAAGGTCAATTTGTCTGCACCCTCGGTCAGAACATTAATCAGTTTTTCGGTGAAGTCCTCCCGGGTTTGAACTATTGAATAGTTATTCCCAAACTCGGAAGACATTGCCCGCAGCATATTAATTGCAGAATCAACCTCAGAAGACACTTTATGAATATTTTCTATGCTTCCCCAGGTTTCTGCTTCTGATAAGCCCAGCCCCTTTGTGGAGGCATCAACGCCTTTAATATTTATCAAAGAAGAGCGGTCTTCATTAAAAATGACCGTCAAATCATTCTCCTGCAACAAATTGACACCTTTATAAGAAGCATCTTTGGCCAGTTGGTTAATTTGTGCCAAAACATCATTATACCGCGCCTGATATTTCAAACGTTCTGCGGCATCAGCCGTGCCCGGGAATGTCATCCCGAAGAAAGGCAAATCGCTGCTGGCATCGGTTTTGACTTTGGTAATGCGGCCAGTGCCGGAGGTGATGTTAAGGCCTGTTTTGTCAGAATTAACTTCAACAACAAAACCACCAATCACTTTCCCGTCTTTATCAACGGCCTTATTCAGTTCTGTTGCAATTTTTTCAGCCATTTGCTCAATAGTGATTGTTCTGGCCTCACTCCCGTCTATGGCAACGCGAACTTGCCCAACAGCCCCTTCGATATCAAAGCTCAACCCTTGAGCAATAGTCATATTCACAAATTTGCCGGCAGATTCAATTTTATTAACTGACGCATCAAGCGCCTGATTGGCAATAGCTTTGGCCTGTTGAACCAAAGATGTAATTGAGGTAATAGCCTCATCCGCCGCTTTAATGGTTTGAACACCCTGTCCCATAGAATCAAGCAACGCGCTTAAATCACCGGCACGGTTATTTAAGGATTGGGCGGTATAAAAAGAAGAAGGATTATCTAAAGCACTGTTTACCTTTTTACCAGTAGACAAGCGTTCCTGTGTGGTATCCATCAAGCTCTGCGTTTTCTGCAAAGACAGCAGGTTGGAACGCATACTTGCGGTTAAAGATATATTAGACATTAATTTTCTCCGCTTTCTGTGAAGATTTGTCAGGCTTTACTTGCCTGTTTCCATATATCAATATTACTTGTGAAACTTTTATAAAATACTGAAATGCAGGCCGGGAAAGTACCGGCCTGCAATATTTTGTCCGTATTAGAACAACTTCAGAACCGACTGAGCAGCCTGAGATGCCAAAGACAGAGAGTTAATAGCCAACTGCTGTCTGGTTTGCAGAGCAAGCATATTAGCAGACTCTTCGTTCATATCAGCCAATGTCAGCTTGTCAGCACCTTCGGTCAGAACGTTAATCAGGTTTTCAGTGAAGTCTTCACGGGTTTGAACGACTGAGTAGTTGTTACCGAATTCAGAAGACATACCGCGCAGGGTGGTAATGGCAGATTCTACTTGAGAAATAGAAGCGCCAATATTATCGTTGGTACCCCAATCAGTAGCAGCTTCAAGTCCCAGACCTTTAGAAGAAGCATCTACACCTTTGATGGTGATAGAAGAAGAACGATCTTCATTGAAGATAACCGTCAAATCATTTTCCTGCAACAGGTTAACGCCTTTGTAACCAGCATCTTTAGCCAACTGGTCAATCTGGCTCAGGATATCATTATACTGCTGCAATGCTTTGGTACGGTTAGCATTACCAGCTGTACCGCTGATTTTAGCGCCGCCAACTTCAATATCAACCTTAACTTCAGCACCAGCCGGAGATTTTACAGTAAATGCACCATCAGCGAATTCAACGGTAACATCTTCTGCGCCGGCAACTTTCTGAATAGCATCTTGGATTGCCGTAGCAGCATCAGCACCTTCTGCATTATCAGTTAAGGTAACTGACAAATCCTGTGTTTTACCGTCAATGGTAATTGTACCTTTAACGTCACCAGCAGCTACTGCAGTTTTGTCATAAGTGCCAGAAGAAACAATTTCTTTATTAGCTTCATCGCGAGCAGTATTGGCAACAGCCTTAGCCTGCTGAACGAAAGAAGTAATAGAAGTGATGGCTTCATCGGCAGCTTTAATGGTCTGAACACCTTGGCCCATAGAGTCAAGCAAAGCGCTTAAGTCGCTGGCACGGTTGTTCAAAGACTGAGCTGTATAGTAAGAAGACGGGTTATCCAGAGCACTGTTTACCTTTTTACCGGTAGACAGTCTTTCCTGTGTGGTATCCATTAAGCTCTGTGTGTTCTGCAAGGAAAGCAGGTTAGAACGCATACTTGCAGTTAAAGAAATATCTGACATGTTTTTTCTCCTCATACTGTGGAATGTTAGTTACATTATACCCCATACTGGCGGTACATTGTGTAATATATCATATTTTAGACACCTTGGCAATGCCTAATTTGTATTCTAAGCTAACTAACTAAACAAAACGTTAACAAGGGGTAAAAAATAAGGCTGCCGAAGCAGCCATTATTACATAAAAATCAATCAACTACCCAATATTCAGGGCTTCACCAAAAAGTTCGGCTTCTTTTTTAACCAATTTATCTGCACTTTTGATTGCCGCGTAGAAGTCATTATTGAGCACACAATCGCTGACAACCGCAATAAACGGTATCAGACTCGGCGCGGCATTTTGCAAATCACGCACATATTCCAGATACATTTTCTGAAGCTGGGAGGCATCTTTCGCCAAATACATCTGCTGGACAATAAAATAAACCCGTTTGCTCGGCGTGTTCGCTTCCGACTCGCGCAAAATAAATTTTTCGCGCAGGATGGGGACATTTCCTTCGATATAAAATCTGGTACGTTCATTGTCATTAGTGATGAGGGATTCGCCAATAATGATGCTTTCGTGGGGTTTTAACTCGATTTTTAATGGCATATACCGCTCCTACATATACAGATGTTTCTACAATCTCCGGCTTATTATATATAACTTTTTAATTTTTTTTGCAAATCTTTATTTTCTCATGTATAACTTTATTAAATTAAATAAGAAAGGAATTCCTCAGATGCCCGATATGTGCAAACAATTAACCAATGCCGAAAAAAGACTGTATATTCAGGCATTAGCCTATGTTCTCGGCGCTGATGACAAAGACCCAAAATCCAAAGAAAATTACCTCTTGGCGCAGATTGCCGATTTAGGGCTTCCCGAATCGGCCTTAAAACAAGCACTGGCTAAAGGCACGGAAGAGCAGCTGATTAAAAATCTGCCGCAAATTGACTGCACCAGAACCAAGCGCTATATTTTGCGGGAAATGATTCTTTTGGCTTTGGCAGACCATGAAATTACGGACAAAGAAGTTGAGAGCCTGCATAATATCGGCCGCAGCATGGGAATCAGCGATGAAAAAACCAACGATTTCTTTATCTGGGCAGCTCAAGGCGTGGAATGGCAACTGGACGGCATTAAGCTGGTTGAAGAAGATTTGTAACACAAGATTATGAGCAATTTTGAACCTCCCATTATGACGATAAAGGGTGCCAAGCTGCGTTTTGGCACGAAGCAGTTGTTTACAGACGTGGAATTATATATCAACCGCGGTGACAAAATCTGCCTGGTGGGGCGTAACGGCTGCGGCAAATCAACTTTGCTTAAGGTTATTTCCGGCGTTATCGAAGCGGATGACGGCGATATTTTTATTCAGCCGGGTGTCAAAATTTCCTATATGCCGCAAGATCCCGATTTTAGCGGGTATCAGACCCTGCGCGACGTGGTTTTATCCGGCTTGGCGGAAGAAGAGCGCCATCAGGAATTTAAAGCAGATATCCTGATTGAGCAATTGGATATCCGCGCTGCGCAAGCCCCCGACCAAAGCTCCGGCGGAGAAAGGAAAAAAGCTGCGTTGGCCAAAGCGCTTATCGGCGAACCGGATATCCTGTTACTGGACGAGCCGACAAACCATCTGGATATGCCAACTATTGAAAAGCTGGAAAAAATTATCAAAGATTTTCGCGGCGCTGTTATCGTCATCAGCCATGACAGGATGTTTTTGAGCAATGTTTCCCAGACGACATTTTGGCTTGACCGCGGGACAATGCGTCGCAATAACAAAGGGTTCAAATTCTTTGAAGAGTGGCAAGATCAATGCATTAATCAGGAAATTATTGAGCAAAAATATCTCAACAAAAAAATTGAAGAAGAAACCGAATGGCTGCACAAAGGCGTTACGGCACGGCGCAAACGCAATATGGGTCGCCTGCGCCGGTTGCAGCAGCTAAGACAAGAGCGCAGGGAACAGATTAAACAGGTCGGTTCTGTGAACATGGAAATTGAAAATACCGAATTCCGTTCCAAGATGGTGATTGAAGCCAAGCATATTTATAAGGCTTTTGGCGAGAGAGAAATTGTCAAAGACTTCTCTATCCGGGTTATCAAGGGTAACAAAATAGGCATTGTCGGTTCGAACGGCGCGGGAAAAACAACGCTCATCAAATTGCTGACAAAACGATTAGAACCGGATTCAGGCTTTGTCAGAATAGGGAAAAATCTGGAAGAAGCATATTTTGACCAGAACAGACTGACCCTTGACCCGAAAAAAACACTATGGAAAACCCTTTGCGGCGAAGGAGATCATATCTGGGTGCGCGGACAATACCGCCATGTTGTGGCATATCTTAAAGACTTTTTATTTAAGCCAGAACAGGCACAATGTCCGGTTTCAGCTTTGTCCGGCGGGGAAAAGAACCGTTTGATGCTGGCTGTCGCTCTTGCCAAACAATCTAACTTTTTGGTACTGGACGAGCCTACCAATGATTTGGATATGGATACATTAGACCTGCTTCAGGAAGTGTTATCCGAATATGACGGTACCGTATTGCTGGTGAGCCACGATCGCGATTTTATTGATCGGGTCGTCACATCCGTCATTTATATGCCCGGGGATGGAAGCGTAAACGAATATGCGGGAAGTTACAGCGAATTGCTGGCTAAACTGCAAAACAAAACTCCCCCCAAAGAAGAAAAGAAAAATGCGGTTAAAACACAGGATAAACCTTCACCGGCAACAGTCAAAACCGCCAAACTCAGTTACAAACAACAGAGATTGCTGGAAATTCTGCCGCAGAACATCGCACAACTGGAAACTGAAATTACCATGATTGAAGCCGAACTCGGCAATCCGGATTTATACACGTCTGACCCTGAAAAATTTGATACCCTAAGCGCCCGCCTTAACGAAGCGCAACAGGAAAAAGAAGACAGCGAAAATCAGTGGCTGGAAATCCAACTGCTGAAAGAAGAATTAGAAGCCCAATAAACGGTTCAGTTTTAAAGCTGCATAACGCCGATAAACACTTAATGAACGGCGGCGGTTCAGCGTGGCATATTTGTTGGCATAACGGCGCTGCATCCGCAGGAATGGTGCTTCCAAAAACTTTTGCAGCAATTGGCGGCGGCGCGGATTTCGCGCTAAACGATTATATGCGGCAGCGAATTTTTCGGGCAAGGGATTATTTTTGCGCGCCGGCCAAGTTCCTGCCCAAATATTATTCAGCATAAAGGCCTTGCCGAGCGGCGAAGAGCCGTTGTGTTTATCTTTGACTCTGACACCGCAATCAAACATGGCAAAATGAAAAGGATATTTAAACAATTTCAAATCTGCCGTCGCCAAAGTAACGCCGTTTTTTGAGGCAAATTTCTGAAAATCAGCGCGCATTTCCGCCAATTCGCCGTCAGAGCGGAAATCCATCCCCTGTAAAGCCCAGACATAACTGCCGCGCGTTGAAATTTCTTCGTTGTTTGAAACTGCGGACAGTTCAATTTGTGAGGGATCATAACGACACTCAGCCGGCGTGCGCATTTCTTTATCCTGCTGCCGCAAAAATGTTCGAAGGCGAGAGAGGAAAATTCCGGCAAACGGAGGATTTTCGCCACCGCCCTGACGACAATAAAGATTGTGGATTTTAACATTCAAACGGCCATCTAAAAGCTGCCATTCGGTTATCGCTTCATATGACGAACGATCATTTGTGATATCGGTTTTCAGAAGAATGCCTGAATATAACCCTGCCTGCACAACTGTTCGGGAAATATCGCTATAAGATGTTTTATAGCCTTCTGCGGACAAATCCAATGGCCAATTTTGGGCAGCAAGGGGAGAAATTTCGTCGGCAAAATCATAAATATCATTTTTGCAACTGGCGCGTTCAAGCCCCGGACAAGCGTTTTGACGAATATGTTCCAACAGCCTGTCAGCCATTCCCGTTTCTTTCGGGCTTAAGCTCCAGAGCCTCGCGGACAACGGGTTGCAAAGGCGCAACCAGTGACAGTTCTTGCGGGCTTACCTTTTCGACATTCAACCGCGCCTGCTGCTCGCGAAGCAAATTTTCAATACTGCTTGCTAAAGAAACAGCCTGCGGGTCGTATTGGCCGCTCTCTGTCTGACGGGCACGCAAGGCTGCCAGCTGTTGCTCTAAACTGCTTATCATCTGCTGGCTGTTTTGATGCTGTTCAAGTGTTTTCAGAATGACACGCAGCCGCTGCTCCACATAGAAAAAACGCTTAGGCCGCCATTTGCGGCGCAACAGCCACTTTTCTGCCTGAGGCGGCAAGTCGTTTTCCAAACTTGCGTCACCAATATTATGCTGCACATAATCAGACCAAACCGGCAAAAATGCCAATAATTCTTCTTGATTTATTTCCTCTGCCGTCCGATTGGGAATAACGCTCCAATCAATGACATTTTCAGCCTGATGGCGCTCGTAAAGTTTCATGCCTGCCCAGCAGAGCATCACAAGCAATACGGCCTTTTTGAAGGTCAGTTTCATGTTACCACCGCAGGTTTGACACGACAAAGTCAGGATAAGCGTCAAAATTGGTTGCCAGCTCGCGGGTCTTGGCAACATCGGGGATATACCCCTCTCCCAGAAAATTAACGTGAACCCCTTTAGAAACCAGAATGGATGAAACACCCAGAAGGTTAGCCCCTTTGATATCGGTTGCAATATTGTCGCCAATAACTACAACAGATTCTTTTTTGACACCGGGCACGCCGTCTAACGCGTAGGCTATAATTTTGGCATCCGGCTTGCCGACTGTGATAATCTTGCCGCCCAAAACAGCATATTGTTCAGCTAAAGCTCCCGGTGCTAAGCCAATATCCCCGTTACAGTAAGTTGAGGTGTCATTACCAGCGCAAACCATCGGAATCCCCAAACCCGCCGCGTGTTCCAAAGACGGCAGAAAATCATCTATTGTCTTTGCGCCGCAGACCTCGCTCACATACATAAAATCAGCACGGGACAAATCATCTGTCCGCTGATAACCAAGGTTGGCAAACATTCCCATTTCGCGGCAATCGCCCAAACAGTAATAAGTTGTGCCAAGCGCGGCAAATTCTCCCTGACGGGCTTTAAATTTATAATGCAATATTTCGCCGGCGGTAACAACCGCATCAAAAACAGCCAGAGGCACTTTATTTTCGTGCAGCCAGGCGACCATGCTCTCTACGCGGCGCGCCGTATTGGACAAGAGGATAATATGTTTTCCTTTTCTTTTCAGGCTGACTAAGGCTTCCACGGCTTCACTCTTGACGCCGTTCCCTTCGGTTAAGACACCGCTGCAACCGACAACTACCGTATTAAACGGTTCAATCACTTTAGAAATATTGACGATTGGTTTAATCATTTTAATCATGGTCGTATCAAGCCTTGTTTTGCCGAATGAAGATATTAGAAATAAGTTTAGCAGCAAGTTATTAAAAAAATGCTAGCAAAGTATAATTTCCGCATTGTTTTGTATTGCCAATGCATAAAAAACAGGCACACCATCAAGTGATTGTGCCTGTTTAAACATTTAACTACGTTTGTTCCATTTTTCCATGGCATCATAATCTTTCAGAAAACGCCAGCCCTTACTGCCGTCGGGAAGAGAAAATTCATCGCAGCTGTAAACTTGCGAGCCGATGCGATAGCATACGCGCCCATCTGCCGTCGTGCGGCATTCGTCCACCTCTACCTGCTCTTTTAACCCTCTTTGGCAATAGCCCCGCGGAAAGTATGAAAGGATTTTTTTAGTGCCCTTTCCGTCATTGACGAAGCATTTATACTTTTCGCTGCCTATCATTTGGCCTAAGCTGATACGGTTCAAACGCTGGCGATTTTCATGGAAAACAATCATTTCCCACTGTTCTGAGCCGGTATTTTCATCCCTATGAGCACAGAGAAAGTTTCCTTCGCAATACATCCAGCGGCTAAAAAGCATATTGCCGATGATGCAGCGTCCGTTTCTCTCGTCAACCCACCACACGCCATAGAGTTTTCGCTCCTGCTGTAAAGGGTTCTCGCTATGAAAGACAATGCAGTTTCCCGCACTTTGCGGTATTTCATCCGTTTCCTGCAAACATTCATACTTTTTGCTGACGGCATCCCAACGGGAGAGGTAATAACGCCCTTCACTACACACAATTTGATAACATGGAAGTAAATTCAAATTCATAATTGTAATATTTAATGGTTAAACAATAATAGATTTTCTACTCTTTTATAAAGTTTTGAGGACAAATATGCAACAAAAAAAACGGCAGCTGATGCCGCCGTTTTTTATTAATCAGAAAAATAAGTCGCGTTGCCCTTCAACAATTTTATCCAGCTTTTGGGACAGGTGATTCTTCATCGGGTTATCCGCGGGCATCCGGTGCAGCTCCCTTCTGATTGCCGCAAGCCCTTTTTCCATGGTTTCCTGCGAGGCATAATCAAGCAGATATTCCATCAGGGTCAGAATTGCATTCGGCGTGCAGAAACGCTTCACAAAACCGGGAACGGCAAATTCCATAAAATGCTCGCCGGTTCGACCAAGCCGATAACAGCCGGTACAGAAAGACGGCAGGAAATCAGCATCACAGAGTTCGCCGATAACTTCATCCAGACTGCGATTGTCATTCAGGACAAACTGGCTTTTTTTGCCGCTGGCGGTTTCATCCTCCCCGGCATAAGCGCCGACTCCGATATCTGACCCGGCATCAATCTGGCTGATGCCATAACTGATGGCTTCATTACGCAGGGCCACAGGCTCGCGGGCAGTCAGAATCATACCGGTATAAGGGACGGCCAAACGAATGACGGCAATCATTTTCATGAATTCCTCATCACTCGGCGCGAAAGGCGGATGGCTGGCATAATCCGTGTTCAAAGCCGGTTCAATCCGCGGAAAAGAAATTGTATGCGGACCGACCCCGAATTTCTCCTCCAGATGGATGGTGTGATACAGCATCGCCATAGCTTCAAACTTGTGATGATACAAGCCTATCAGCGCTCCCATGCCGACATCGTCAATCCCGGCTTCCATCGCGCGGTCAAACGCAAAGAGCCGCCATAGATAATCAGCTTTCAAACCGCTGGGATGAACCGAGCGATAGGTTTCGCGGTGATAGGTTTCCTGAAAAATCTGGTAAGTACCGATTCCGGCGGCTTTTACAGTCTTAAACCCCTCAACATCCAGCGGGGCGGCATTGATATTGACACGGCGGATTTCGCCTTTGCCCTCTTTGACTGCGTAGACCTTGCGCACCGTTTCTGCGATAAACGCCGCATCATACCGGGGATGTTCGCCATAGACCATAATCAGGCGCTTGTGACCGCGGGCTTCCAAAGAACGGGCTTCTTTTTCGAGTTCATCGAATGCCAGGGTTTTGCGTACAAGCTCTAAATTTGACCGGCGAAATCCACAATAAGTGCAATCGTTTATACAGTCATTGCCCACATAAAGCGGGGCAAACAAAACAATGCGATTGCCGTAGATTTTTCGTTTCAGTTCGCGAGCACCTTCTTTAATCCGCTCGACAAGCTCGGGATCTTCCGCATTAAGCAGCACAGCCATTTCATCAGGATTAAGACGCTGCTTGTCCAATGATTTGGCGATGATATCCTCAACTTGTTTTCGGTCAGTTGTTTTACACTGCAAGAGGTGCAAAATTTTATCTTCGGGAATGAATGACTTCAAACCGTCGACATTAATCTTGGGTAGTGACATAATTGAAATAATTATAGAGTTAATAAATAAATTTATGGGCATACTCTATAACTATTCTTTGCAGAGTCAACGCTTATTTAGGCCGAACGGCTCCAAAATCCGGTTCAGAACGCCTTTAAGCTCGGAAATGCAGACCCCGTAATTGGTTATCGGAACTCCGGCAGCCTCGCATTTGTTAATGCGGGACAGGATTTCCCGGCGGTTGACCATGCAGCCGCCGCACTGTATAACTAATTTATATTCCGCCAAATTTTGCGGGAAGTCACAGCCGGAAACATGGCTGATTTGTAAGTCTGCCCCGGTTTTCTTTTTTAACCAATTAGGAATTTTAACCCGGCCGATATCATCCTCAACCGCATGGTGGGTGCAAGACTCGGCAATCAAAACTTTATCGCCGTCGCGCAAGTGACGGATAGCCTCTGCGCCCTCTGCCATTTTGGCTAAATCCCCCTTAAACCGAGCAAACAAGATGGAAAAAGTCGTGCATTTTACGTCAGACGGCGTTTCTGCGACCATCTTGTCGACAACCTGCGAATCACAAATCACCAAGTCCGGTTTGTTTTTCAGGTTTTCCAAAGTCCGTAAGTAATCATTCTCTTTCGTAACAATAACGGTACAGTCATGATCAAGGCTGTCGCGGATGGCCTGAACCTGCGGCAAGATAATCCGCCCTTTCGGCGCTTCATAATCTATAGGCACAATCATCACAGCCGTGCCATGCGGCGGCAGCAAATCTCCCAAAAGCGCAGGCGGATTTATCACATCATCCGGGACAGCTTGGATAAGAGCCGCTTTCAGTTGTGACAGCACCTTATCTCGGCTTGATTTATCCGTAGAAACAACGGCAATCCCCTCTCCTACCGCAGGATAAATATCGGCTTTGTTAAAAATTTTAATTAAAGGAATTTTGCGCGCCGCAGCTTCAGCAATAATCTCCTGTTCTTCGACGCCCAGCTTATTGCCTTCGCAGACTAACAGCGCAACGTCAGCCTTTTCCAACACCCGGCGGGTCTTCGCCAAACGCTGTGCGGCCAGTTCGGTTGTATCTCCATACCCGGCAGTATCCAGCCAGACAACCGGCCCTAACGGCAGAAGCTCCTGTGTTTTTTCAACAACATCCGTGGTTGTGCCGGCCAGACTTGAGGTAATGGAAACCTCTTGCCCGGTTATCAAGTTCAAAAAGCTTGATTTTCCGGCGTTAACCCGCCCGAGCAAAGCGATATGCAAACGTAATGATTTAGGCGCTTTTTCAGCCATTTGATTTACCTTTCATATAAAAACCCGACAGTTGTTTGATAACCTCATTGGCTATGGATAACCCAAAGACTGCCGTAATGGTCGGCAGAGAACCGAGAATATTCCGCTGTCCGTCTTCGGTCAGAAGAATCGCCTCTTCCGGCAGATTGGTCTGTTCATCCGAATAGACACAGGCAACATTTTTTAAGTCGACACCGCGGCGTTTCAGCCTTTGGCGCAGCATTCGTGACAGGCCGCAGTTTTTGGTTTGGTTTAACTTGGCCAATTTTATGCAGGAGGTGTCCGTTTTCAACGCTGCCCCCATGGAGGAAATAAAGGGAATACCGCGGCCGCATAAGGCTTCAATCAGGCAGCATTTCGGGGTCAGGGAATCAATGGCATCAATCACATAATCCGGTTTCAGAGCCAGAAGTTCCGGCAAATTGCAGCTGTCGACAAACATATCTTTAACCACAATCTCGCAATGGGGATTAATCTCGCGGACACGTTCAGCCGCCACTTCTGTTTTTTTACGTCCTACCGTTGAGCTTAAAGCCAAAATTTGGCGGTTGATATTGGTTTCGTCAAAGCTATCAAAATCAACCAAAATCAATTTGCCAACGCCGGCACGCGCCACGGCTTCCAACGCATAACCGCCGACAGCCCCCAGCCCGATAACCATAACACAGGCATTTTCCAATCGCCGGACACCATCCTCGCCCAGCAATAATTTAGTACGCATTAAACGGGGATTACCTGACATGAATAAACTCCTTTGAGTTTTGGTAAACGCGGGCGGCAAATTCAGGCAACGGTTCTTGACGCAGCTGCGCTATTTGTGCCGCCAATTGGGGGATAAATCGGGGCGTGACTTCAACATTTTTATCCGGCCCTTGATAAGGACCGTCGGTTTCCAGCAGCAATCTGTCGCCCGGCACCATATTCACGAGTTCCTGTTTGTCCGCATTGCGCAGGATTGACGCGGAAAATGAAACATAAGCCCCGGATTTAATTATCTTTTTCAGCACCTCGCGTTTGCCGTTATAGGAATGAAAAACACATTTTTCGGGCAGCATATCCCAATAATTTTCAAGCCAATCCTGCGCTTTGACGGCATGGATTATCAACGGACGCTGCAATTCTTCAGCCAGCAACAGGTGTTGATAGAAAATTGAATTTTGCGGTTCATCATCAGGATTTTTAATACCGTCTAACCCGCATTCACCGATTAAAGCCTCCGGGAAGCGCGCCAAAAATTCTCTCAGCCGCGGCAGCCAGTCCGGCTTGGCTTCTTGCAGATACCACGGGTGCAGCCCGAATGCAGGAATAACCGTGCCGGGATATTGTTTAGCATAGCGGGCAACTTTATCCCAATCAAACATTCCGGTTGCGGCGCAGACGAGTTTTGTTACGCCCGCAGAGAGCGACTCGCGGACAATATCCGTTGCAAATCCGGTTTTATAATCTTGCAAATGGAGGTGAGTATCGATAAACTGCATGAAAGTTTCCTATTTAATTTGTAAGGATAATAGGCAGAAATGAGTATTTTGACAAGACCGATTTTAGAAATTAACCTTGACAGTCTGGTAGAAAATTTTCAGGCTTTGCAGAAAATCTCCGGCAAAGCGACAGCGGCTGCCGTGGTGAAAGATGATGCCTATGGTTTGGGCGCGGTAAAGGTTGCCGAAGTTTTATACAAGCGTGCGAAATGCCGCCATTTCTTTGTGGCGCACGCGGTTGAGGGAAAAGAAGTCAGGGCGATAATTCCGGATGCACAGATTTATGTGTTGCAAGGGATGGGACGGGATTCCTTGTCTGATTTTGAAGAAGCGCGCCTCATTCCGGTTATCAGCAGCAAAGAACAGCTGGCTTATTGGAAAGAGCACCGTATCCCCGGGATTAAACCGGCCATAAATATCGAAACCGGCTTAAATCGTTTGGGGTTTCGCGAATTTGATTTATCAGAATTAAGCGAAGATGATAAAAAAGAGTTTTCATTGGTGATGTCACATCTGGCCTGCGGCGATGCGCAAGGACATTTTATGAACCAACATCAATTGGATATGTTTATCTTTTTGAAAGAAACCTACTTTCCCAAACTGCCGGGAAGCTTATCAGCATCTGACGGCACATTTCTGGGCGAAGGCTATTTATTCGACATGGTGCGGCTCGGTGCTGCAATGTATGGCATTAATACAGCCCCCTACCGTCAAAATCAGATGAAAAATGTCATTACCGTCAAAGCCCCGGTGTTGCAGATAACCGATTTGCCGAAAGGCGATTTTGTCGGCTACTCCGCAACATACCGCGCTAATGCTAACCGCAAAATTGCCATTATTTCTATCGGGTATGGCGACGGCATTCCCCGGTCGCTGTCTAATGTGGGGAAAGTTTTTTTCAATTTGTGCGATAAATTGCATGAAGCGCGGATTTTGGGAAGAGTTTCGATGGATAACATTGTTTGTGATGTGACTGATATCAAAAATCTGCAAGTGGGAGATATGGCACATTTGATTGCCGATTTTTATACTCTGGACGATATGGGGCGCGATGCCGGAACTATCGGTTATGAAATTATTTCCAGAATTGGCAAGAACAACCGTTTTATCCGCCATTATCTCGGAGATGACAGCCAATAAAAAAACACCGCCATTTCGGCGGTGTTTTTTTACTTTTCCTTATAAATCAAAGGTATTGATTCTATTGTTCAGCAGGAACGGATTTAATCCCTTATTTCCTTTGCCTGTGCCAGTAGTTTCGGCATCTTTGGCAGAAGAGGAGAAATCTTGAGGTGTATCTGCCCGAACGACGTTACCGTCAGCATCAGCACCAACATTTGTGCCCAATCGAGCCGCTTCGCCGTTGATATTATTATCCAGCGGAGCATTGCCTCCTTTGCCTTTGAGAACAGGTTGTTCAAGCTGTTCAGGTTCGTCAACAACCGGTTCTGCCGGTACAGGATCGCCAACTTCAGTAGGCTGAACAAGCGGAAGCGGCTCAATATGTGTCGGTATTGGAGTAACAACCACAGGAATTTGCGGTTTTTCAAGCTCCGGCATTGTGATTATCGGTCTAACCGGCTGCACTGGTTCAGCAGGTTCAACCACATTAACCGGAACATTCACTACCGGAGTTACCTCCGGAGCAGGAGTTGACGGAACAGGCGTTGCCCCCGAAACTGAGATACGGCCACCACCGGTATGTCCCGGAATATTGACTTTACCACAATCATTGAGGATACCGTTGTTCGGTACGGCTGCGGTTCTGATATGGTCACCAATTCCGTGATACTGTCCGGTTTGGTCAATATGTCCCAACAGGGCTTTCATTCCGGCCAAATCAGATGCCTCAACGCTGCCGCCTTTTTGAATGATTTCGCCACAGTTCAGCAGCTTTTCAAGCTTTAATTTATTATCAGCAAAGTTTCCTAACTCCGGCTGGGCGTTGTCTACAGCATAGCCGCCAACCCATAATTCACCCGGAGTTTTATGCCCTAATTGGAATTCAAGGCGGGAGAACTTATAAACCAATTCTTCAGGAGATTTAACACCTAAAGCAGACAACTGATCCGCAGACAGGTTGGACGCTGCGCTATAAGCATTTTCCAGAGCGTCCCGTCCGCCAATAAACTGCTGATCGGGATGGCCGAATAAGGTGTTAAACTGTCTCGGGCTAATTCCCATATCTTTATTCCAAGCTTTCGGCAGTTCAACATCCGTATCGACTTCAACGGATGCGGCGGCAACATCAGTGTTTTCAACAACCTGAACATTTTCGGCCAGCATATTGTTGTCAGAGATAAACGGCAGTTTCCACCATGGAGCAGTCAAAGTACTATCGTTAGACGGAAGCTCAATATAATCAGAAATACCGTTGTTATTGCTATCAATCATCGGAGAAACTTCCGATGTTGTCGCGGAAGGAGCAACAACTTTGTCAGAAGCAGCTTCCGGCACTGACATATCGGCATGATTGCTCATCAAACCGGCAACTTCATGACCTACGCCGAATGCAGCCAGTGAGAACAAGGTACGTTTGACTGCCTTTTTGCGTTCTTGGGGAGTTTCTGCAGCCCAGAGATCTATTCCGCCGCGGGCAACAACTGTTCCCACTGCTGCCGTTAATTTTGCCTGTGTCAAAGGCGCTATTGCAGCTGTTGCTCCCTGGGCCATTCCGGCAACACCGATTCCCACGGACGCCAATGCGGTTACTGTATACAGACTGGCCATAACTGCATCTTTTTTATGCTGTTTTGTATATTGCCAGAAATTTTTCATTTCCGAATTGGCTTTTTTCTCTTCTTTATAGGCTTCAATCATCGGCCATACGCGACGATAAAATGTCCATGCGCCATAAGCCGCCATACCGATCGGGCCGCCGAGACCGGCAAATCCGGCCATACCAACATCGGTCCAAACACCTTGTTCAGTTAATATCTGCGCATAAGTACGGGCTTTAACATAAGTTTGTTTTAATTTTTTCTCTAAATTATCATTAGCCTTTTCTACTTTATCCTTCAAACGGTTCACAACATCAAGCTTGCTAAACTTATTTGATAATATGTCTGTATAATTTCTCATCGTAACAATTATTTTACTCGTTACAGCAGAAGCGCTGTTGGTGCTGACGGTTTGTTTTTTACCGCTTAAAATGGAGTCTACAGCTTTTCTTACTTCGCTCATTTGGTTTGGTGCAGCAGAAGCCGTTACTAATTTTTCTGTCGCCAGAATACCATAAATGCTCAAATCAATATTATCGCGCAGACGATTGTTATATTCGGCCTGATTGAAAGGTTTGGTTTCCTGACTGAGTTCGACGGCAGTTGCTATCTTGGCAAGTTCAATAATATTAGAGGTAACGTCAACTTTCTGACCGTTTTCATCAACCACAGACAAATTATTCAGATAAGCGCGGGTTTCGGCAAAATCTTTATTTTTGTTGTCCAAAACATTAACGGTTTCAAATTGTTCAACCTGGGTCAGGTTAGAATTAACCAAATCCTCGTCATTTTGAGCAGCAGCATGGCCGGCATTATTCGTCTGTTCCTGCTCATCTTTTTCCAAAATGCCTTTCAAACGCTTTCCAGCCTGGTGCATCAGCTTGTTGAACTGAACTTTGTACTCGTCTTTTCCTTTTAAAGAAGAGTATACTTCAATCAGTTCTTCATCACTTAAATTTTGCAAGTCGCTTTGCACTTTGGCGGCGGCAATTTTAGCATCCATAACTCATAACTCCTCAATTAATGTTCTATAATTGCTAGTACTTTACCACATTTTTTTCATAAGTTCAATATGTTTTTTGTCAAATTAGGCAAAAATTTTTATCAGCATTTATAAAAAACAGCCATCTTCGGATGGCTGTTTTTTTATGCTTAGTCGTTACGCCCCTGAGAACGTCTGCCCATAACAGGCTGTCTATGTTTCCCCGAGGTGTTGTCAGCTTGCTTCACGACATTGCCTTTTTCATCATGTGCCAAACCATATTTAGCCAAATCTTCCTCATGTTTTGACATATATCCTTTCTCGATTTCTGTCAGCTGTGCTCCAGAAACTTGCCGCGCGTGCATATCATCATAGATTTGTTCATTCAGTGCCAGTCTATTCATCATCATGGTTGCGCGCATTCCTCGTCCCAAATCTTCCCCATTAAGGAATGTATTGCCTCCGGTGGCCACTTTCGTGAATTTTCTAAATTCATTGTCTTGGCCGAGAACACGCGCGTTTCTGACGCTAATGCCGTTCTCTGTAACTTCATAGCTGCCTCCGTTAGGTAACGTATGTGTGTTTTCGGCAGGAACTGTTTGACCGTCATCCACCGGTACACCAAAGCGCTCTTTGGCTTCATCCAGGCGTTTTTGGAGTTCAGACTTTTCTTCCGTTTTGGTTTCAACCGGTTCTTGCTTAACCTCAGCCGCCTTCTCTTCCGTTTTGGTTACCACCGGTTCTTCCTTAACCTCAGCCGCCTTTTCTTCCGTTTTGGTTACCACCGGTTCTTCCTTAACCTCAGCCGCCTTTTCTTCCGTTTTGGTTTCGACCGGTTCTTGTTTAGCCTCAGCTGCCTTTTCTTCCGTTTTGATTACTACCGGTTCTTCCTTAACCTCAGTCGCCTTTTCTTCCGTTTTGGTTACCACCGGTTCTTCCTTAACCTCAGCCGCCTTTTCTTCCGTCTGGGTTGCTACCGGTTCTTGTTTAGCCTCAACTGCCGGCTCGGATATTTCATTGCTCGTTTCCTGTGCGCGTGAACCGAAATTCTGCGCCTCATGATATTTCGCCATGCGGTCAAAATCTCTTTCCATTTGGCGCAGGCTGGCATCATCAGAAAGGCCTTCTCTACGGAGTTCGGCATAACGCGTGTTCATCAGAGTAGCTTGTTCCTTGGTAATTTCTCCGGAAACAACGGCTTCTTTCATAACATCCTGTATGGGCTGATCTCCGCTGCGCATCTCATGAACAACTTTTGAAGCGCCCTCATAAAACTTAGGATCACGCGTATCTGAAGTATAAGTATCCGGATGTTCGGCATCGACTTCAAACCCGCCTTGCAGATTTTCAGCGGTCAGAACTTCATCCGCGTTTTCTTTCATGGCATCAAGTGTTCTGTTAACTTCTTTCATGCCGCGACGAACATCTCTTTTGCTTAATTCTTCGTCATTGATTTTGCCATCCTGGTTACCGTCACGGCCATCCAGTTCATGCTTAACCAAATTTGCAGTTTCCGTTCCCTGTTGTTCAGACATATCTCCGGCGGCAACGCGGTTATCCATAAATGTATCAATGGCTTCTTCCACAGTGACATTTTCGTCTTTGCGAGCCGCATTAATCTGGCTTTTGAGTGATTTTTCATCACCATGTTTGCCCAGAGCGTCTTTCTCTTCCTGATAATATGCTTCATCCCTGATGTCTTCAGCGGCCGGAGCAACTGGCGCTTGAGAGGGTTTGGGCGTCTTATCTGGTTCATGTCCCGGATTAAGCACGTGCTGTTCTCCGTCTAAAACTATCGTGTCTGGCGATTTTCCGCCCCCTGTAGAGTTAACAGGATTTCTTCCTGGGATTTCACCGTTATGATAACCGCGGTCAGAGAAGTCATCCACGCTGTCATTTAACTTGGCAAAGTCCTCTGCTGTCCAAGATTTGATACTATCAGTCAATTTGGCAGAACTTTTCCATTCGCCGCCCAAAGCCTGATTAATCTCGGCTGGCGTCTGCTGAATGTCCATTGCCAGCTTATAGGCATATTCTTCTTTGGATTCGATACCATCAGGAAGTTTAATCTCCCCTCTTTCAACCATATCATAGATATGTTTGGTATTTTCTTCCCCTAAAAACTTATCAGCGCGGTTTTTCCAAAATTCCATATTTTCATCCGGGGCTACTTCAGGTTCTGCTTCTGTACCCGCTTGTTCCTGATTTGCCCAAGGTGATTTTATCATGTTATCAACATCAACCGGTTGCTCAGACGGACGCTCTATGGAATCAGGAATTCCGTTGTGGTTTGCATCCCACTCCTTGTCAGAGGTTACTTTAGGTTCTGTTTCCGCACCCGTTTGTTCCTGACTTGCCCATGGTGATTTTATCGTGTTATCAACCGGTTGCTCAGCCGGACGCTCTATAGAATCAGGAATTCCGTTATGATTTGCATCCCAATCCTTTGTCGGTTGATCCTGAGGTTTGAAATCCTCACTATCTACCGGAGAATCATGCGGCAGAGGAGAATCCGGATTATTCGCTTTCATAAATCCGGTGAAACCTAAGCTGATTCCCGCACCGATAAAAGCACCACTGGCAGCTTTCCAGGCATTTTTACGCAACTGCTTCCTCTTTTCAGGATCTTTTTCTTTAAAAGAGGCTGCAAAGTCTATCGCGCCTGTCGACAAACCACCACCGAGGGAAATTAACAGACGTGTCGCACGGTTACCATCCTGCGTGGTATTCGTTACTTGCCCTAAAAATTTCTTTCCCCAAGAAGTCGCACGTTCGGTCCAAGGCAAGTCTTTCGCGGCTTCTGGGCTGCTAAAGGCATTGCCTACGGTATTTTTCATCATATCCCAAGTGTTGGACAGACCATTTTCATAGACCTGACCTCCAAGACCAAAGTCACTGACACTGATGCCGTTCATCCCAACCATATAGGCGGACATTACCGAACCAGCAAGGCTCACACCCAAACCAATAATTTCTTTCGGATTCTTTCTCAAATAGCCGAAATAAGATTTATACTGACCGTCCTTGTTGGATTCTTTATAATTTTTCCAACTTTTTTGAATAGCTTTACCCGTTTTATAGACAGACATAACAGCCAAACCTGCACCACCGAAGGCTAAACCGACGGAAGAACTGATGGCTAAATTTTTCAAGAAAGGGTAAGCTTTCGGATGTTTCTTTGCCATCCGTTCATCAAAATCTTTGATTTTCTGCCAGAAAGACTTATGCCCGGTTTTCTGAGCAACGCGTTTGGCAATATGTTCCTGAGTGGTGGTGCGGGAAGCTAAATTCGCTAATGCCGCGGTATTGCTGACCTTAAAGGAATTATTTTCACCCTTGACCGCCGCTGTAATGTACTGCGCGGCCTGATCTTCAAACTCTTTTACCTTATGAGGATTCTGGTCTTCTTTCGTTGCCTGTTCGGCCATTTGCGCAGCAATCATGGTAATCATGCCGGCCTGCATATTGAAAGCATAAGTTTCAGCCAGCAATTTTTCTTGCTGTTCTTTGCTCAGGCGGGCAAAATCAGGATTCATGCTTAACTGAAGCAGGGTTTCATTGAAAGCCAGCTCCGCCATATCCTTTTTCAAACTGTCTTTGTTGACGGCATCGACATTTTTGTTGCTGTTATCAATATCCAGTTTGTCATAAAACTTATCAACCGCCGCAAATTCCGGATGACGCAGTTCGCCCTGTTCATTTTTGGCGAACGGATTAAAATCTTTTCCGATTGCCAATACAGCTGCTTCATTGGCCTTTAACATCTGGACATGGGCAGGTTCGGTCAATTTATCTAAACCGTGTTCACGGTCAAAAGCCTGATAAAAGCTGATTAAGCTGCTTTGAATCTGCTCATTGCGCGCGAACACATAAGCTTCTTTAGAATTTGCGCCTATAATCTTACCATTATCATCTCTGAGAACCGCACCCCCGGCAAGTTTTCGTTTCAAGTCTTCTTTATTAGCAGTATCATTGCTTTGCGCTAAAACGGCTTTATTAACTTCCAACCAAGAGGTGTATTCCGGCGCTGTGTCCATTGTCCAAGGCTGCTGCAGATTAACGCCGGCCATCAGGCGTTCGGAGAATTCCGCCATTTTAGCTTTGGCTTCGCTGGCTTTGGCGCTAAGTTCGGGCGCGGCATTTCCGTCAATGCCGTTTAATGTGTTCCAAACGGCGGCAACCTGCTCATAGTCCATTTTGCTTAAATCGCCGTTTGCCATAGCTAAAGCGGTCTGCAAATCAGCTTCCGAACTGTTATCGGCGTTTGCCTTTCCACCGCGAGGTTCTGAACCTTGTTCACGCAATTCTGTCAAATATCTATCAAAAGATTCTGGACTAAATGTTACCGTTGCATCTGCGTTATGAGCTATCAATGCTTGACGCTGGGCATCTGTCAGATTGCTCTGAGCTTCCAGCCATTGTTCAAAAGTTTGATTATCAGCCATTGTCTTTGTACTCCTCGCAGAAATTCCTTATATATGAGTAAGGATAACATATAGATTATACGTTTTCAATAAATTTTGTCAAAAATTTGCGAATTTTATCTAAATGTAACCAAACCTTAACATTTGGGTTATCATATTTCATAAAAGTTAAATTTTGATAAAACTGTACGGATACAAAATTAAAGCCCCTGTTTTGCAGGGGCTGTAAAGTTTATTCCAAGGTGTTTCCCATTAAGGCTTTGCTTAGCACTTGCGGATCAACCTCGCTGGTTTTAACGCTTGACTGTTTAGGCTTGAAGCGGCCTTGTGCTTGCATGATTCTTCTGGCATCTCTCTTCTTTTTACGCTCTGCGCGTTCCTCTGGTGACATTTCACGCCGAGATGTTTTTTCAGGTGCAGGCTGTTCTTTTTCTTTGGGTTGCTCCGGCGCAGGCTGCGGTGCTTCCTTCGGTTGCTCCGGTGCTGGTTGTTCTTTTTCTTTGGGTTGCTCTGGGGCTGGCTGTTCTTTTTCTTTAGGCGGGAATAGGTTCGGGTTACTCTCACGGATAGCCCCTAATTGTTCCGCAGTGATTCCCTTTTCGGCAAAACCTCTTTCCATCATGTCAACCAGGCCTTTATACATATCATCAGTCGGTTTCAGACCATTTTCCTGCCCCAAAGTTTTTAAGACATTTAGTTGAGATTCGACCAACTTAGCTTGTTCCGGATTAAGTTCGGGAATTTCTTTCTCTTTCGGTTTTTCCGGCGCAGGTTCTTCCTGTTCTTTTGGCTTTTCTTGAACCGGAGGCGTTTGTGATTCTGCTTCTTTATCTTGGGTTTCTTCGGTTTTATATGGATTCTTTATGCCAAACTGCTCTAACTGCGCAGCAATATTGCGGTTGCGTTCTTCTTTGTCTACTACTTTATTATGATTAACCTTGTCTTGGACTTCCATACTGATACCCAGAAAAGTCGCCGCCAACTGGGCATTTTCCGGCGACAAGGTTGTTTTTCCACTTTTGATATCTTCTAAAAATCTGTCAGCATAACCGCTGAGATTATAATGGCTGTTGCACTCCTTGGAATAAAGCGGCGCATTGCCGTCATCCCTTACCTGTTCCCACGCCGCGGCCACCTGTTGCGCATTTAAGCGCGAAACTTTTTTCTCGGAAGAGGTTTGCTTTAGCGCTGTGTCTTTATCTTGCGCAACGTCATCGGTAATGCCTAAAGCCCTGTTTTTCAATTTTTTATAACCATTGCGGATGGCTTTGACGCCATTGGAGATTTTCTTAACACCCCATTTGGCGGCCTTATATGGCAAGATGACCGGCGAAGCCACAACATAAGCGGTCACAAAAGCCGCGGTTTTCACACCTTTCCAGACTTTCTTACCAAAATTCTTAACGGAATTAACGCCATTGTTAAATTTGGTCTTCACCTTATTAACACCGTTATTAATTTTATTTTTAGCTTTAGTAACACGGTTATTAATTGCATTTTTAAAGCTGCCGACAGCCCCGTTAATTTTATCCTTGGCGGCGTTGTAGCCCATAGAAGCCAATTCTTTAATACCAAAAGCCAGAACAAAAGAGGTTTCTGCAACTTTCTCCGCCCCATTTTTCATTTTTTCAGCAGCTTTTGCCTTAAATTCGGCGGCTTTGGCTTTCGCATCGGCAAACATCTTCTTAACAGCTTCTTTATCGCGGTTGTGTTGCATCCGGCGTAAACGATTAACGGCTTTTCCTTTGGCTGCTATCTTTGATACTTTTTCCGAGATATGCTGTTTCGCGCCCTGATAGGTATCGATGACATTATCAATGCCTTTGCCAATTCGTGCTCCGACACGCTGCCCTACGGTCGGCTCATTCAAAACTACGTTTTCAGCCATATAACACCTCGCCAATTTTTTTATCTGTTCTTTAACTTATGAAAACAGAAATTGGTTAAAATACCCTTAGTCTTAACTTACCATAATTTCTTTCTTTTGTCCATAAGCCTGGACAAATGTCATAAAACGGTTACTTTTCACTATAAATTAAATTTTGATATTTGTAAATATTATAAGAGGGTTAGTTATTTTTTTCTAAATTCATTAGAACTCAGGTATATAAACATAAAACAAAAACCCCGCACAATGGCGGGGTTTTCCGGTTCTTTTTTCTTAAGCTACTTTTGCATTGCTGACTTTAGCATCAAAGACTAATTTAGCGCCTTCGATATCTGCTTCAGTTCCCGCAGGGCAGGCTGTATTAATTTTAACGGCCAGCACCTGTTCGGCGACATAGCTTTTATTTTCTTCCAAAGCTTGAGCCAGCTCGGCATCTGCGGTTTGGTAGCAAAGCTCAATACGGTCAGAAATATCAAAGTCTTTATCTTTACGCATTGTTTGAACCAAACGGACAAAGTCGCGCGCCATACCTTCGCGTTTCAGCTCATCTGTAACGTTAGTATCCAGCGTTACAACCGCACGGTTATCCGCAAAGGCTTTACCGGCAACACCGTCTTTCATCTCCAAGCGGACTTCAAACAAATCCTGGTTTAGGTTTTGTCCGCCGATAGCCAATGTGCCATTGTCGTTCAATACCCAATTGCCCTGTTTGTAAGCAGCCATCACCGCCCCCATATCTTTACCCAGAGCTTTGCCAAGCAGCGGGGTATAGAGATAGATTTTCTTTGCGGCATAATTTTCCAGATTATTATCAAATTTAACTTCTTTAACATTCAGTTCGTCTTTGACAATTTCCTGATAAGCAGGGCTTAATTCAGCGCCAACAATCGTCAGGCTGTTTAACGGCAGACGGTTGCGCAGGTTTTTCTCCTCGCGGATAAATTTGCCGGTTGAACATAAATCCTGAACAAAGTCCATGGTATTTACCAGTTCTTCATCATATTTGATGTCTGACAACTGCGGATAATCAGCCAAGTGGACGGATTCCTCGCCGGTCAGTGCCTTGAAAATATATTCGCTCAGGAATGGCATTAACGGCGCAGCAATTTTACAAACATTTACCAAGACTGTATACAGTGTATCAAAAGCATTGGCATCGCCTTCCCAGAAACGGTCGCGAGTACGGCGGATATACCAATTGTTCAAGACTTCCATGAAAGCTGACAATTCATTGGTTGCCAAAGAAACATCATAGGTTTCGATGCCGTTTTTAACCACTTCAGCCAGATGTTTCAGCTTAGACAGAATGTAGTTGTCGATAGCTTCCGGTGAAACGCTTATTTCTTTAGCTTTATATTCTTCGGCATTTGCATAGAGAGTGAAGAAGTAGAAAGCGTTCCACAACGGGATTTGCGCCACGCGGGAGGCTTTGGCAATTTCCTTGCCCTCTTTGTCGACAGCCAGATTGCCGCCTTTTAATACCGGAGAAGATACCAAGAACCAGCGCAAAGCGTCAGAGCCGATGGAATCCAAAACCTCATTGGGGTCAGGATAGTTTTTCAGGCGCTTGGACAGCTTCTGTCCGCCTTCAGCCATTAATAAGCCGGTGCAGATACAGTTTTTGAATGCCGGACGGTTATGCAAAGCCGTTGACAAGACTGTCAAGGTATAGAACCAGCCGCGGGTCTGATCCATTGCTTCCACAATAAAATCAGCCGGGAAATGGTTTTCGAACCATTCTTTGTTTTCAAACGGATAGTGTACCTGCGCATAAGGCATTGAACCGGATTCAAACCAGCAGTCAAAGACATCGCCGACACGGCGCATCATGGTTTGACCTGAGGGGTCATCCGGGTTCGGATAAACCACGTCATCAATATAAGGCTTATGCAAATTGGTTACATCAAAACCCGTTTTCTCTTTAATCTCGGCAATCGACCCGAACACGTCAATCCGCGGGAATTTGGGATTATCAGACTTCCATACCGGAATTGGCGTTCCCCAGAAACGGTTACGGGAAATCGACCAGTCACGCGCGCCTTCCAGCCATTTGCCGAAACGGCCGTCTTTGATGTGTTCCGGTACCCAGTTAATCTGCTGATTGTTCTTAACCATGTCATCACGGAAATCCGTTACTTTGACAAACCAGCTGGACATCGCTTTATAAATCAGCGGGGTATCTGTCCGCCAGCAGAAAGGATAAGAGTGGGTATATTGTTCTTTTTTGACAAGTATACCTTTTTCTTTCAGCAACTGCATAATCGGTTCATTGGTTTCAAAAACCTGTTTGCCTTGATAATCTGGCACTTCGGCAGTGAATTTGCCGGCTTCATCAACCGGGCAGACGACCGGGAAATTTTCATCATAAGCGCGGCAGGCATCAAAGTCGTCCTGACCAAAGCCCGGGGCAATATGAACTATGCCCGTACCGTCTTCGGTCGATACAAACTCGCCGCTCAATACCTTAAATACCCCTTTATCTTTCAGGTGTTTAAAGTAAGGGAACATCGGCTCATAGCTCATGCCTATCAATTCGCTACCCTTCAGAGTCCCAACCTGTGCGGCGTGTTCCAACTGCTTTTTGTAGCGGCCGAGCAAAGCTTGCGCCAAGACATATTTCTGCCCGTTTTCTTCCATAACGGCATAGTCAATATCTTTGCCGACAGCCAACATTAAGTTTGATGGCAGTGTCCAAGGCGTGGTTGTCCAAACAAGAATATTCATGCCGTTTTCAAGCTTGAACATAACCGTGATGGCGTTATCGGTTTTATCCTGATAGCCCTGATTAACTTCAAAGTTTGACAATGGGGTTTCTGCGCACCAAGAATACGGCAGCACGCGGTAGTCTTCGTAAACCAACCCTTTGTCATATAACTGCTTAAAGTTGGAAATGACGCTTTCCATAAAAGGCAAATCCATGGTTTTATAGTCATGGTTAAAATCAACCCAGCGGCCGATACGCTTAAACATATCCACCCAAATGCCGGAATATTTCAATACGTCAGAACGGCAGAAATCATTAAATTTTTCAACGCCGTATTCTTCAATCTGTTTGCGGCCGGAAACGCCAAGCTGTTTTTCGGCAGACATTTCAGCAGGAAGACCGTGGCAGTCCCACCCCAGACGGCGTTCGACTTTTTTGCCATTCATGGTCTGGAAACGGGCGACAACATCTTTCACATATGAAACCATGATATGCCCGTAGTGCGGCGTTCCGTTGGCAAACGGCGGCCCGTCATAAAAAACGAATTCCGCAGCCCCGTCGCGGTTTTTTACGGATTTTTCAAAGGTTTTGTCTTCTTCCCAAAATTTGAGGACTTCTTTTTCAAGCTCGACAAAGTCGGCTTTAGCCTTAACGTCAGCGTAATGTTTAGTCATGTTTAAACACCTTAACTATGATGAGTGATTGTTTTGTAACTGTGATAATTAAATATGTAAAAAAAATGATGTATCCCCTAAGGGATAATAATGGAAGGAATGGTATGTATCAAAAAGTTATTCATCATTTTTATTGCGGTAATTGTTAATTCGAACAAATGCTAATACAAGAATCCCGGCGAGTCAAATATAAATTATTGCGATGCAATAAAATATAAAAAAAACCCTGTCTGAGCAGTCAGGCAGGGTTTTAAAGCTTTAGCGTTCAATCGGTTTTAACCGCGAAGACAAGTTTGATTTTCATGCCGTTTTTATTGGTAACAACGGCAGATTTCCAATCAATTTCCGGCATTTTATCCGAGGCATCCTGAAACCAGAAGGTAATTTCCTGTTTCTTGCCGGTGCGGATAACCAGAAAAGTCTGTTTTGCATCGTGCCGATACCAGTATTCAACAGGCGCGCCGGAAGTGGAAACCGTTATCGTTTCATCCGCTTCAAAAGCGCCGTATTGGTATGCCAGGACAGATTTGACGGCATCAGGGTCGCGGAAGCTGTCAGCATTGGGACGCTCGCCGTAAATAGTCACGTCTTTTACTCGGTTTTGGGCACTTGTCATAAGGACGGCAGATACAGCCATCATCACGAAAAATAAAAACTTTTTCATATTCATAAATTTAAAAATTAATAATTAAGTACTTAGCGCAGACATTAGCAGAAAAAATATTTTTTGTCCAGAATAATTTTAAGGCAAAAAAATCCCCGCGGCGGAAATACTTTCCAAGCGGGGGGATGATAGCAATAAGCCTGAGCGCTGCTTATTGACCTGGATCGGCTTTGTGCATCAAGGAAGTTGAACTTCTTTGAAAATTACCATATAAGCCATAGCGACCACAAACATAATGATAATTAAACATTCATAGGCTGAATGTTGTTGCGGCTGATGATTTTCATCATAGCGGCGATTGTCTTCAAAATTTTCCATTTATTTATTGTTTTTATTTCATAATAATTATTTTAATTCTTTAATATTCCGCCTTATGGCTCGCAAATCTCGCCACAAACCATCGGTTCGGGAACGCCGGTTGTTGCCGGAAAGGTTATCGGCAAATGATAAAGTCGGCGCGCGGCTAAATATGCAAAAGCCTGCGCAGGAAGAGAATTGGTATTTAACCCCTCCTCGGCCGCGGTGTGTATAGCCATATCAGGTAAACGTTGGCGCAAAAATCTTAAAATTGTCGGGTTTTTAGCTCCTCCGCCGCAAACCAGCAAAATTTTCGGAATCTCTGGCAGATAAAGCAGCAGCGAATAAGCGATGGCTTCCGCCACAAAAGCGGTTGCCGTTGCTGCGCCGTCTTCTAGGCTTAAGCCTTCCAGATGCTCCAATTTTTCAATAAAATCGCTGCGTTCGGTGGATTTGGGCGGATATTTGGCAAAATATTTATGGCGCATCATTGTGGCAACAATCTGCTCGTTCACCTTGCCGGTGATTGCCAGTTTGCCATTGTAATCCATATTCATGCCGCCGTGTTTGCGAACCCATTCGTCTATTGCCGCATTGCCGGGGCCAATATCAAAAGCCGCCATTTCACCGTAAGTGCCAATCCATGTTACCCGGGTTATTCCCGAAATATTTACGACAGCCAAAGGTTTTCCCATATCCGCACAAAGCGCATTCAGATAAACAGGTTCTAAAGGCGACCCCTGCCCGCCGGCGCGCAAATCTGCATGATGAAAATTATAGGCAACGCGAATCCCGGTTAGTTCTGCCAAAAGCCGGCCATTCCCCAACAAACAAATATTGTGATCGGCAGCATGGTTCGCCAAGGTAATCCCCTCATAGCCGATTATGTCAATATCTTCGCCATAAGAAGCGGCATATTCTTTAACGACTTCGGCATGGAACTCCGTCAGTTCGCGATTAACCTCGTTAAAGGCAGCAACTTCTTCCGCGCTTTGAGGGCAAGTGCCCAGCAGCGGACGGATTTTCTCCCGCAGCTTTTCTTCATAGGGAATATGCAGCAAATGCCCATAATCGAAAACATCCACCCCGTCGGTGCTTAACATAACCGCGTAAACACCTTCCAAAGAAGATGTACTCAACAGTCCCAGCGCTTTGAGGGGTTTGATGACGGTCATTGCAAAAAATTTACCTCCGTTATTGCATTGTCGGAATTATATGTTAATATCGGTTAAGAATTTATGAAACTGCGGCTGTCAAATGCCGTTTTATTTGATATTAAGGAAAGGGAAAATGAGCCAATTTAAATCAGAATTTTTCAACCTTATGGTTGAGCGCGGTTTTTACAATCAATGCACCAATGAAACAGGTTTTGACACCTATCTTTATGACTGTGAAAAAAGCGGAAAACCAGCGGTTGGCTATCTGGGCTCAGACCCCACCGGCGACAGCCTGCACGTCGGGCATATCGTGCCGCTGATGATGATGCGCTGGTTTCAGAAATGCGGACACAAGCCTTTGACTTTGGTCGGCGGCGCAACAGCCCGTATCGGCGACCCGTCCGGCAAAGACAAGCTGCGCCCGTTTTTGGATGAAGCTACTTTACAGCATAATATTGAAGGGCTGAAAAAATCTTTCAGCAAATTCCTGACGTTTGGCGACGGCGCTAACGACGCGGTTATGGTTGATAACTGGGATTGGTTCAAGAACGTTAATTATCTTGAATTTTTGCGCGACATCGGCACTTGTTATTCGGTTAACCGGATGTTGACCATGGACAGTGTCAAAACCCGGTTGGAACGCGAACAGCCCATGTCATTTCTCGAATTTAACTATATGCTGCTGCAAGGCTACGATTTTACCGTATTATATAAACAGTATGGCTGCCGGGCACAGATTGCCGGTTCTGACCAATGGGGCAACATTACCTCCGGCACAGAACTGGGACGCCGCAAGTATGATGTGGAATTATTCGGCTTTACCAGCCCGATTATTACGGATTCTAACGGTAAGAAAATGGGCAAATCCGAAGGAAACGCCGTTTGGATTAACGAAGAGAAACTGCCAAGCTACAATTACTACCAATATTTCCGCAATATCGGCGATGCCGAGGTCGGAAAATGTCTGCGGATTTATACTGATCTGCCAATGGATGAAATCCGCCGTTTGGAAGCTCTGAAAGACCAGGAAATCAACGAAGCCAAGAAAATTCTGGCTTATGAAGCGACCAAAATCTGCCGCGGCGAAGCTGAAGCCGCAGCAGCCCGCGACACGGCTATTGCCGCTTTTGAACAGGGCATTGCCGGCGGCGAGTTACCGAGCATCGAAAAATCTTCAGTAGACGGCTTAAGCCTGCTGGATGCTTTCTTAGAACTGGGCTTTATTGCCAGCAAAGGCGAAGGGCGCAGATTGGTTAAACAAGGCGGTTTGAAGGTCAATGACAAAGTCGTCAGCGATGAAAACTATAAATTCAGCGCTGCCGATTTGGTTGACGGACAGATTAAACTGTCGCAAGGCAAAAAGAAACACGGGCTGATTAAAGCCGCTTAAAACACAGGGAGCCCGTTGCGGCTCCTTTTTTTTAACTTGACTCTTTACGGCTATACAGTTAGTCTGCGGGCAGTTTTTTACAATTATGTTTAATCATCAAAATTAAATTACTATGGACAAGTTAGAAATTAAAATCAACCGGACTATCGGAACGCCTGATGGGTATGTTTTTGAAACCGAAAAAGGCAAGTTCAAACTTTCTTTCAAAGAAATGGCGCAATATGCCGGCACGCCACTGCCCGAGGGTAAAAATATTCAAATTGCCCTCAAAGATGAAGGATATGCCGAACTGGCTATCGGCCGTATGGTTTTGAATGTTCCTGAATATTTATTACAGGAAAAAGGGTTGATTTAATTCCCTGCGCAACAAAGGCCTCTTTTCAGAGGCCTTTGTTTTATTTATAAAGCTTGGGCAAAGGCTGGTCGTCGCCGCAGGATTTGATTTTGGTTTTACGCACCTTATCAAAAGCTTTCAAAAAGGCGTCAACATTAAATTTGCCGCCAGTCGGCGCATAGAGCAAAGCGCCCAATTCATCCAGCCGGGCAGCAAAATCTTTATTGCCGGCCGCCTGAGCCACATCCTTTAAGTTGGTGATTTTAGAATTATGCCAGTGCTCGCGCGCCCAAGCAATCAAACCGTCGCGCAACCCGCGATAGTCTTTGTTTTTTACCGCGCGGATAATATATTTATCATAATCTTTGACTCCTTCAACGGCCTGTGTCCGGACGCGTCTTCCAAACAGCAGCCAGCTGATAAGTATTCCCAGCAAGAAAGCCGCACCGCCAATAATATAAGGCAGATGAGCCTGCCCTTGCGGCAAGCTGGTTTCAACTAATTCGGCGACTTCATCGCTGACATTTTCCAAAGTTTTTGTTCTGTCATCAATAGTCGGCGCGGGTTCTTCCGGAATTGCCGCAGCTTCCGCCGCAGGCTGGACATCAATATTCACGGCAGGCAGAACCGCGCGTTCAATCTGATTGGTACGCACATTAAACCAATCGACTGCAATTTCGGGAATAGCCATTTTTCCGGCGCCGGTCGGAATATATACGTTAGAAATTTTCTTAACAGCCACAACCTGCCCGTTTTCAATACCGCTGGAAGCCACCGCTTTGTCAGGATATTGCTTTAAGCCCGGCACGGAAGAAAAGTTTAATTCCGGCAACTGGCTTTCGGCCACACCGACGGCTTTTAAATATATCGTGCGGTTAACGGCTTCACCGACTTTAAATACCGGCTGGCGCGGTTCCCATTCCGCAAGCAGAGCGACCTGCTGCGCCGGCAGCCACCAGCTGCCGTTGTTTGCCGCGGGTATCGGCTGGACATTTATTTTTTCAGGCTTGGCGGTCAGCATAACCGGATTGCGCGTGGCGAACATATCGGCGAAACCTATACCGCCCAAACGGCTGCCGAACAAATCATCAAACGGGTCGTTCATGCCGCGGGATCGGGTCAGGTAATAACCATTGAACTGGACTTCAGGCGTTTGCAACATTCCGCTTTTTTGCGGGAAAAGGGCATAGCGGAAAGTTATTTCCCGCAGGCTGCGCCCATTGACAATTTTACTGCCGACCGTCGGCGCTCCCAAACTGCGGATAATCCAATTGTTGCTGCCATCTTCAATAAACTGCGGCGCTTCGCCTTGCAGCCCGCCGGTATCATAGATTTTAACCGTATAATCAATTTGTTGCTGAACGAACGGCGCTTTATTGCCGGCCTCGGCAACCATGCTGAATTTGGGTTTGTTCATCTGCTGCGGCGATTGGTAACCGTTATCTGCCGAGGTTTGCGGCTCAACAGCAGAAGCCGGAACGACATTTAAGGTTATCGGGGCGGTTTCCAGATTATCCAATTTGACGGAGGGCACGGTAATCTGCCCGGCATTTTTGGGCATTAAAGCTATTTGCCATTGGCGGGATTTGGATGATACGCCGTTGACATAGTTGAAGTTATAGCCGCTGCCGACAGAATAAACGATAAAATCCTTATCCAAAACGCTTAAATCAGGATTACCGTTATCTTGCCCGTCGACCAGTTCCAACGTCAGGACAAAGGTTTCGCCCTGCGGCACTTCAGTGCGATTAACCGCGGCGGTAAAGGTCTGCGCCCAAGCCGCATTTGCCACAATTGCGGCCAACAAAAAACTCAAAGCAACGGATTTAACCCAATTTTTCATTATCTCCCCCGATTGTAACGGTTTTTCATGTATTCCTGATAAATAAAGGCGCGTAGCAACCCGCCGGGATCTTCGGGAATTTCGCGGTATTGCTGTTCTCGTGCCTGAACTTCCTCATCATATTTAGTATCATCCTGTCCCTTTTGCAACCCGGCAGGCGTTTTGTCCTGCGGCTGTTTATCGGCTTCGGGAGCTTGCTGCTGCCGTTGTTGTTCCGCCTGGGCCTTGCCTTCGCCGGAAGTGTCATCTTCCCGCTGCTTCTGCTGATTTTGAGAATTTTCCTGCTTATCGCTTTTATCTTGCTGAGAATCGGCATTTTGCTGTTCATTCTTATCCGGCTGCTGTTCCGACTGCTCGGAAGATTTGCCGGATTGGTTCTGTTCTTGGTTTTGTTGTCCGGACTGCTGGTTTTGCTGCGACTGCTGCTGGTTATCCTTATTGTTCTGCTTATCCTGATTATTCTGGGTTGAGCTTTGCTGTTGCTGCTGTTTTTGTTGCTTCAGATATTCAAGATTAAATTTTGCGTCCTCATGCTGCGGATTTTGTTTCAGCACTTCCTCATATTTCTTAATAGCATCATCCAGTTTTCCGCCTTTAGCCAGAGCATTGCCCTGATTATATAAAGCTTCGCTCCCTTCACCTTTGGTAAAGGCATCGTAGGCTTTTTGGTAATCGCCAAGCCGATAAAAACTTGAGGCCTGCCAATCCGGACGTTCGAATTTAGCGGCAGCGGCGGCGTAATCCTGATTATTAAACGCTTTTAATCCTTCCTGATTATTATTAAGAAAGAAACCGGCCTGAGCCGTATGCACACCGCAAAGCATAAATAGAAGAACCAGTATTCCACGGCGGAAAAAATACAAGCAGAATAAAGCCGGAATAAATGTCAAATAATAACCATAATCCGCCCAAACCGAGCGCAGGTTTTCCGTTTCTTTCAGTTGTTGCTCATCATTTTGATTAATTCGTTCGGCTAATTTGAGCATATCCCGGTCTGCGGAAACTGTAGGAATATACAGACCGCCGCCATCCTTTGCCAAGAGGCGCAAACGTTCCGAATCTCCTTTTGTCACTGCCGCCACATTGACCGGATATCCGGCGGTATTAGCTTTCTTCGCAGCCTCCAGAGCTAAATCCAAACGCTCTCCGATATCAGAAGAAAAGACAACAATATTGCCCTGAGGAAATCCGGCACTCTTAAATTTTTCAACTGCCAAATCCAGTGCACGGTCAAGGCGATCACCATTTCCGGGCATAAGATCAAAATTAAGGCGTGGCAACAGATTATCCAGCAACCGTGCATCATCTGTCAAGGGACTGATAAGAAAAGGCTCATCACTATAGACAATCATTCCGCTTTGAGCCGCGGGTATCATTTTCAATAAGTCGGAGATTTCAAACTTGGCGCGGGACAGGCGGCTGGGCGTTAAGTCCTGTTCGGCCATGTCTGTTGACAGGTTCAGCAAAACCATTACCGGATTTTCCGGCGCAAGATTGGGAATTTCCTTTTTATGCCAAGATGGTCCGGCAGCAGCCAAAATTCCGGCAGTATACCCGGCAAGCCCCAGCCAGACAATTAATTTCCGCTGCACTGAACTTCCTTTAACTAACAGAAAATCCAACAGATTTTTATCACAGACCTGAGCCCATGAGGAATCTCTGCCCCGACTGCGGGCATAACGCCACAGAAACCACAAAGGCAAAACCAGCAGCAACAGCACCAAAGGGCGGATAAAATGAAAATTGCTCAAGAACTCAGACATTTCCTGCCCTCCGGTTTAATAATGCCAGCAGCGCCGCCAACCCTAAAGCGGCCAACAAGGGAATATAGTACAACTCTCTGATTTCCTGCACGAAACTGTCTTCATTTTCTGTTGGTTCTAATTTATCAATAGCCTCATAAACCTTTTGTAAGGATGCCGTATTTTTTGCCCGGAAATAAGTTCCGTCCGTTTCCGCGGCAATTTGCTTCAGGCTGCTGTCATCTACGCCACCGCCCATGCGCAGTCCAAAGAAAGAGGCAAAATCGCCGCCGTCGCTGCCGACGCCGATGGTATAAATCTTAACACCGGCTTCTTTAGCCAGTTTTACGGCTTGCGGCACAGTTACACTGCCATCGTTATTTTCGCCGTCTGTCAGCAAAATAATGATTTTTTCATCGGGATTATCCGCATCTTTTAAGCTTTTTAGCGCCAGTCCTAAGGCATCACCTATTGCCGTGGAATTTCCGGCCATGCCCGCCTGCATAGCATAGAGTATTTGTTTTACGGCGGCTTTATCAAAGGTTATCGGCGCTTGTAAATATGCCCGTGTGCCAAACAGCACCAAGCCTATTCGGTCCTCACCGCGCTTGTCAATAAACTCGCCCGCCACTTTTTTAACGGCATTTAAGCGGCTGACAGGACGATTGTTGAGCACAAAGTCAGGCTCTTCCATTGAGGTTGAAATATCCATTACCAGCAGGATATCTCGGCTGAAATTATGGATGCGCACCGGTTCTCCCGCCCATTGTGGACGCGCCAAAGCGGTTATCAGCAAAGCATAAACCAGATAAGTTCCCAGCCAGAGCGGAGAAGTTAATTTGACATTATCCGAACTCATTCCGCCCCAGATACTGCCAGATTTCAAATTAATCCGTGCCAAATCTTTCAAAAAAGGGACACGCAGCGCATCTCCGTGCAGCCCTTTGGCGGCAGGCAAGATATACCAAACCACAAAAGGCAGCAAAAGCGCGGCAAAAGCCCAAGGGTAGGCAAAATGGGTCATAAGTTTTCTCCTATCCAGCGGGCGCTGAACTGTCGCAACTTATCAGCATCCTGTTTGGTATAGGCAGCTGATTCCGGATTCATATAAGGTGCGTCCAGCAACAGCTGCGCAGCTTGACCGTCCAGTTTGCTTTTACTGTGTTGATTAAGAAATTCCAGCCAAGGCTGCCCGTATAAGGCGGTAGCTTCTTTATATTTAAAGACACAGATACGGCGCAAAATCTCCGAAATTTGCAGGGCTGCGGCCGCAATATTATCTTGGGGAATATGTTGCAGGAGGTAGAGTGCATAGCGTTTTTTGCTCTTGCGGCGGATGATTAAAAACAACTCGGTCAACACCAGCAGCAACAGCACGCTGCCTAAAATAACCCACCAGCCATAAGCCGGGGGAAAGGGCGACACGCCGTCCGGCAGGTGAATATCGCGCAGTTCCGGTAAATTCTGTTCCATCCGTTTCTCCTCATTAAGCTGTCTTTAATTTAGGCTTTTTAAATTCAAAAATCAACCCCCGGACAGCAGAGAGCCAATGACCGTAGAACACAGACTTCAGAATAACTGAAAATATCATCCCCAAACAAATATCCCCGGATAAGGCCACCGGGGATACTCTATCAAAGTTTGAGTTTTACTATTTTGCTACAAATGAGGTCAAATATAATCCTGACACAATTATCTGAACATCATATTGCTTGATAATAAATTTTAAGCGTATGACTACCGTTTGGAGTTGCATTTACACGAACGCTAAGGCCATTTAACGTTTGTCGCCCACCGTTGTCTACTTCAGATTCCGAAATTCTATACTGTGTATATGAACCCGTTATAGGTTTAATTGTTCTAGGACACGCAAGAGTAACTTGTCCAGCAGCAAAGGAGTTTGCAGTTTTTCCTCCGTTAATTGTAACCGGAGCACTTCTTCCATCCTCAGTAGCAGTTACAGTGCAAGTGACACTTGTTCCATTTAAATCGACAAACATATTGGAAGATGAGCCTGTCACAATGACTTCTGCTGTTACTGATGCTTTTGCGCTAGCCACGGGGGAACACTGCAACATCCAAAAGTCATAAGCGCCAGCCCCTAATGCAGCCACAACTTCATCATAATTATTTAAGGCAAAATAGGCCATCCCACCAGAAACAGGAACAACTTTTCCAGTCGCCATAGATTTTATTGATGTAAAGTTACTATTTAAGTTACTCAGCGTAATTGACGTACCTTCTTTAACAACAGTTTCCGTTTCATTACTGCCATTGCCATCATAGCGTCCCTGATCATAACATAACTCACTGGTGCAAGAAAATGTTCCCGTTGCGGGGATTGGGCCACTACCAGGTCCTTGATAACTACCGGAAAAAGACAGCCCACGAGGACAAGAATTAGAAATATTAATTACAAATTTAATATTCTGGGCAGGTTTCTGCACACCATAATTAATAACCGGGCGGACATTATACGTTGTTGTCTTAACGGTCTGATATATTGTAGAATTTGAATTCTCACATAAAGCCCATGCACCGCCTGCGCTCGCTTCATTGGAAGACCAATAACATACCAATGAAGGTAAATTAACAGCACCATATTTTTCTAACAGAGATAAGGTAGCCTCAAAGCTCGGCCTCTTAAAATGTATCGGAATTAACTCCTTAATACTTGGCAAATGCCACTGACCTCTTTTACAAAAATCAGCGGTACAACCTGCCGGCTGATAAGCTCGTACAGCTAACGCGGCAGGGACGGCACTACATGTATTTCCACAGGTTAATATTTTATCCGTATTTGAGCGGCCATCCGTAGCACAAGTCATAACTCCGGACTCTGTTGAACAGTTTGTTAAATAGGGATTGTCATAACTAGTTATAAGAGACCAATGTATCCCCTCACTCCCCGGCGTGCCGTCTTTTTTCACATCAGTCAATGCCAAGGCTAACTTAGCACTTTCACTAATAACCACGCCAATCGGGGTCTTGCCGGCAACAAGTTCTTTGCTAACCGTACCGTCACCATATAGAATGGGCAGTGGCGCTTGAGCAGCAACTTCATCTTTGCAGAACACCTTAGTGTTGTCCGTCGGGCATTTGACCGCAACTTTATCCTTACAGTCCGTGGCATTTTTCGTATAACCCAACGACGCACAATCCGGTGACTGAACACAGTTAAATGCTCTGACCTCTGGTGAACTTACAAGGAGAAACAACGCCCCGGTAAATATCATACTATATTTATAATTTTTCATTGTCTTTCTCCTCGTCTATTGGCAAGAATAAACACCATTGTTGCAACGCAATTGCGAATTTGTGATTTGACTGCAGTTTTGGTTTTGCATCGGGCAAATATCATTAAAACAGCTCTTATTATTCGAATCACCAGTTGAATAGAAATATACCTCTGCATTGCATGACGTAATGCTGCCATTGACCGTTACTTTAGCATTGTATTCCAAATCAACCGGCCCATAAATCGAATTAAACATATCGGCAGGGATAGAAATATCTGCATTATCCAATTGATTCCAACCGGCGCCATAGACCACCGGAGATCCTTTCATATAGGTAAAGCTACTAATGGTTATCTTGATAATCCGATTTTCGTCCATTGTATTCCATGCTCCACCTTTGACAACCCCTAAGCGGCCGCCGTCAGCGCCAAACAAATACGCGCCGCCCGTAACGTTGGCAGCCCATGTTCCAATACTGGCATTGCCATAAAACCAGACATTTTTACCGTTATTATCCTGGAATCTGTTGACTGTAACATCATACAGCTCAAGTGTGCCGTTGGTGGTAGTGGTTAAGCTTGAGGCTTTAAGATTAACCCCTAAAGCATGGTCTATCCCTTCTAAAAAAGTGACGTTTCCAGCCGTCAGTGTCGGACGCTTGCTGGCGGAACAGCTGGCAAACTCGCCCGGCCAGCTGATATATGGAGCGTTAACCGTCAGATCTTCCGAACCAAGGCTGATGTCATTCATCATCAATATTTTTGAGGCGCTGCGGTTAGCTGCTTTTAATTCAGCGGCAGTCGTAACTTTGGTCGCTCCAGCGGCGGCGATTTCTGCATCGCACCCCGCTTTCGGTTCGCCATAATAAATAACCGGACGAAGATAACAAGTACTGTTTTGTAAAACTTTGTTTTGTATCCCTTGTGTAAAATCTAACGTCCAAATTTTATAACTAGAACTTGTGTTAGATGAACAGAGGACACCTGACTGAAGTTTATTACCTAACCTCAGCGAATTAAGCACCGAATTTATGGTAGCTTTTTGGCTATAAATCTTTTGTAATTCCTGCATACTTGGTACAAACCATTTCGTCTTGCTGCAGAACTCTTTTGAGCAACCTGACGGCGTGTAATTTTGACTCCCTATGGCCGCATATGGATAGTCTTTACAAGTATATTTAGTTCCATAACCATCGGTAATAATCTGAGTTGTACTTAATATGCTTTGAGTATTTTTTTGACTGTCCGGTGCACAATTACTTCCTGACGCGTTTAGCGTTTCACAATCTTTCTCGGCCGTAAAAGTGCATACTCCTCCAGGTTTTCCCAGTATACCTGCGCCCCAAGTCATCGTTCCTGATGTTACTCGTCCATCTTTATCAATATCCGATAAAGCCACTGCAAGTTTGTTAGCTTCATCATAAACGATGCCGATTGGCGTTTTGCCGGAAACAATATTTTTGCTGACTGTACCGTCGTTATAAAGAATAGGCAGTCCCAACTCCGGCTCTGCTCTTTCCTTACAGGCTGCCTTGCTGGTATCCCAAGGACATTTGAGAGCCGTGCCGGAACATTTTGAGGCATCCATCGTAAAGCCCAAGCTTGCACAATCCGGCGCTGTTTTGCACGCAGCCTCTACAGACAAAGGAGCGAGAATAGTACCGATCATCAATAACAAACTTAATTTTCTCATTGCTCTTCTCCTCTATCTTTAATTAACTAATTTGCCCATGCATTTGCATTCTTTGGTCGAGCCGTTGCTCC
>CAJTMA010000009.1 GCA_910577205.1 uncultured Alphaproteobacteria bacterium | reverse complement strand
AGGTGCAGGTGTTGTATCTAAAATTCTGAAATAACGCAAAAGGGGATTCAAGCTAGGAAATTTTTCGCTCATGTAGCTATATGTACACATCGCTTAAAATTTCCGGCGCAGCAATCCCCTTTATCGTTATTTCTCTTACAAAAAATTCCCTAGATTTAGGGAATTTTTTTACTTTGTACCGTGTCGAAAATCAACGTCGCAGCACACACAATTTATTTCTACTTTAGAGAATTAAGAAAAGAGGTTTCTGAAAGAGAAACCTCTTTTCTTATGCAATGTGAGATATCAGTTATTTCGGTTGTTTTGTTTTCGGCTAAACGGTTTAAGGATTTTGGAAAAGCAAATGCACTTTTTTTGTTGCATGTTTTGTCTAAAAGGTATAAAACTAGGGAAAGAAGCTATTATTTACTTTAATAATTATCATTATGAATAAGAAAGAAAAGTTAGAAATGCTCTCTTATTTTGTTGGAGAGTTGGGTTTGTCTCATAAGGAGGTTGCTGAATATCTCTTAGCAGAAGATCTTTCTGCTAAAGCAACGATGCCTCAGAAGATTCTTCCCGGTATGTATATTTATGCTGACGGACTGATTTATCCTGAGATTATTGAGGGGCGTCAGGTTATGGCGGTTGTTGGCAGCGTAGACGGTTCTGACGTGTTGGCTGTTTGTCTTCAGGAGGCGCGTTTGCCATGGTCCAGCGATTGGCTGGAGGCAAAAGCAACCCAGAAAATGACCGGCGGTAAGGAAGCGACCCGTAAGATATTGGAAATCTCCCGTAAGAAACGGCAGGAGGCTGAAGCCGCTCAGTGGTGTTATGACTATGCGGAAGACGGGGTGAAACAAGGGGAAGCGTTTTTGCCGTCGTTAACCGAGTTGGAAAAGCTGTTTGCCAACAAAGCCGCAATAAATGCGTCTTTAAAAGCGTTGGGCGTTGTTTTGCTTGAGGGGTGGTACTGGTCCTCTACCGAGTACGATAATAACTACGCGAGGGAATTCTATATGGGTAATGGTGACAGGTACTACGACTATAAGTACTATAACAATTACTCTGTCAGGGCGGTCATTACTATTCAGCTCTAATTTTCTAAAAAAGGGTTCTGAGAAATCAGGACTCTTTTTTTATTGCGTATTTTGTCTAAGTGGTATAAGGTTAGGGTAAATTATAATTATTTACTTCTTATTGTCTTTATAGAAATTTTCTGAATTCTTTATGTGGGTCAGAAATTGCAGTTTAAGCTGCTAATTTGTACTTAACAATTATTAATTATAAAATTTCGAGTTATGAAAAATTATTATTTTGTTGGTGGTCAAAGTGCCGCTATTGCGGAAGTTATGGCTATTTTACGCGAGAAAGGTGTTCCGTTTGTTCGATTGCAGCCGGACAAATATGGAATTTGTTCGCTTGATAATGAAGAGGTGGATCGTGTTATTGCTCAGGGATTTTTTCCTGTGGTAATTGGTGTGGCGACGGCAAGAAAAGATGTTATCGTGTTGGAAAGCTATCGTCCTTGTGTTTCTTCTTCTCCGTTGCAGCAAGTTGCTTTAATGGAGCATCATATCTTGACATCAGAACAAGAACTTATTTTGTATCATGATGAAAATAGGGAAAAGCAATATCCTTATAGCGTGGAGATTATGCGTTATTTATTTCGTTTAGGTTATTGCCGTTCGGATATTGAAAAAGTGCGTGCTTGTGAGCGATCTGAACAGGGAATAACTGAAGCTGAAGAATATGCCGCTGAAGAATGTATTGCAAAGCATCGCAGTCAGAGAGGAAATTTGCTGGTAATTACCGATTTGCCCCATTGTAAGTATAAGGCCGTGCTGGATAGGTTATTTTGGGAGCAGTCATTGCAAAATGTGGTAATCTTTACGACAGATGGCAAGTTTTTTTATGCCGGATTTGCTGATGTTGCATTGGAGCTGATGAACAAGTTTAATGTATGTATCTTGCATTTGTGTTGGGCGGAGGGATATTTTTCTGATAATGTCGAGCAGAAGCGTATTGTTCGCTATATTGCAAGTGCTTCAAAAGCTAAAATGAAATAGTTTAACACTTAAATTTTTTAGTATGAATGTGTTTTGTTTTTTGCTGTTTATGGGGGTGCTGATTCTGGCTATTTGGCGTCGCCATATAAGAGGTTATCGTCAGGATGTCGTTACAGCGTTGATTTGGTTTCTGATGGTGGTGATTGTTGTTTGTCTTTCAGTACATGAGATGAGCTGTGGCCATGTGCGAAACTTTTTGCTTAGCCTGATTTTTTGTTTTATGCTGCTTGCAGTGTTTTATGCGTATCGGGCAATTGTTCGAAAACGTAAGAAAATGAGATGAAAAATGGAAAGTTTTGGGGTGAATATCTCAAAACTTTCTGCTTTTTTAAAACAAAAGAAAACTTTTGCATAAGAAAATAAAAAAATACTTGATTAATTGCTGAGAGTTGTGTATCTAATAAACACAAGTTCATTGGAACTTGATTTTTTTGTAGGGGTATAGCTCAGTTGGTAGAGCATCGGTCTCCAAAACCGAGGGTCGTGAGTTCGAATCTTACTGCCCCTGCCAATAAAAAAGTCCGCTTTAGGCGGGCTTTTTTATTGGCATTTAGGGGAAGTTGATGAGAACTCACGAGGGAGTGAGTTTGAACCGCAGTTTGCAGGCGGGCAGAAGAACGCCGGTTGCGAGGGACGAGCAGGCAAACAAGGTCGGCGGAGCAAAAGCGTAGCCAATCTCTGCCCCTGCCACTCAAGATAAGCCGTCCGAAAGGGCGGTTTTTCTTTTATAAAACAAGCACTTAATTGAGTCCGTGTGAGGCGTGTCCAATGAAGCTATTTTTGGGTAGTTACACGGACTATCCCAGATTAAATCCTTTATTTTACAAGTGTTTAACGCGGTTTGAATCCTATCGGGTTTCGGGATTCATTTCTTCATTATTTTTTCAAACACAAAAAAGTCTTCTGTTCCAGGAATGTCTTTATCCCATTCCTGATTATAGTGTTCATTATGGCTACGATGGTGCTTGTTACAAAATTCTACGATATGAAAACCGCATTTATTGACATAAAAATTGATGTTTCTTTTTTCAAAATAGGGGGGTACGGTTTCCCACACCTGAGTTTCAGGGTGTTGAGCTTCAATAGCTTTCCATGCGGCTAATCCTATTCCTGAACTGTGGCAACCAGCATAAATAAAAAATAACTCCAAAAAATTGCGTTGTGTTTTGGGGTTAATCTTAACAATAGCTCCGCCAACTTTTTTATTATTACAGATGATGTTATATGTGATGTTGTCAGGAGTGTCAAAATCTTCCTCCAATTCTTTATCGGACGGAATAGGTTCTGTCTCTCCAAAGTTTTCAGCTAATGCAATTCCAAAGGCTTCTTGTATTTTGTGTTTGAATTCACTTTTATCTGCTTCTGTTATTTTTTCTAAAGATACTTTTATACCGCTCATAACCTAAATCTCCATTTTAGCTGTACTTTGTATGATGAATGTTGAGATTATAAAGTCAAGTTTTATGTTTAAAGTTGATAACAGATTGACTAAAAGTCCGTGGAGTGCCCTATATGCCCTGCCAAATAAAAAACCGTCCGAAAAGGCGGCTTTTTATTGGAAAAAGGTGAAGTTGATGAGAATTTACTCTTAACATATTGGAATAACGGGTTCAATTTGGGGAAACTTGGATTTGTCGCTCAACAAACCTATAACGATACTTGTAAACGTAAAAAATAAATGATTTAATTTCATATTATAGAATGCAATCGGTAAGGAGATAATATTTATGAAAACTCTGGGACAACATCTTTTAATTTTAGGTGGATTTTATTTTATTATCTCCTTCTTGCTTAATTTGGGAAATGGTTCTTTTTTTGATATTTTAAATATCATTGCTTTAGTTGCTTTTGTAATTATGTTTTGGCTCTTGTGCTTTAGAAAAGGGTTTATGTTTTTCAGTCGCTTTCGTGAAAGGTTTTTAAAAACAACAAATTATCTATTAGCTTTGGGGGTATTGGGGTATTTTAGTATTATATTTGTAATTATTCCCGGAGTAATTTATGGATATAATGCCGCTTTAGCACAATATCATGGAAATGAATTTTACTCCGTGCTTCCTCATTATCTTTATTATATTTCTTTTGTGTATTGGGGAATTTTAATATTAGCCCTTATCTGGGCGACATATGTGAGCTTTATTCGGCCATATCAAAATCTAAAAAATAAATAGTTCGAGCGAGGCGCGGAGGAGTGCGTTTGAACTGTGGATTGCATAAGGTGTTTGGCTGCTTAGGATATGGGCTTAATACAGGAATAACGGTTACTTATGCGTCTGTCCCTTATCTGTTGGCGCATGGCGTCTTTGTGTTGCTGGGGTATGTTTGTTTTGTTAAAGCCTTGGAACAGTTTGCTGTTTTTAGGTTTGGTATCGGGGTTTTGGAGAGCCTATATTATGTTTTAGAAACGTTTAGTTTTGTGAACGACGCTCCTACAGTTGTGATGATTATTGAACAAATGAGGATTTTTCTGGTGTTTGTGCTTTCTGTTATTTTTAAGATGGATAAGTTTACCCTTAAAAAAATGATTGCGCTGGTGTTGGGTGTGATTTCCGTCATCGGCGTTTATTACAGTTAGAATCAGTTTGCGGTATATCAAGGTGTCGTTAGGTGCTGTTTCCACGCTAGCGAGCGTGGACAAACCGAAAGTTTGTATCCTTAATGGAAATTGTTTTTTTTTATTTCTTTTTCAGTAATTAGATTTATCCTGTATCCAATTTTATGATGCTTTAAAGCCCCTTAGAAACAATATGTTTCAAGGGGCTTTAATTGGGTTATCTCTTTCTTCTCAAAGTTATGAGGGGGATGCATGCTACAAGCATACTTCCAATAGAAATAACAACTATTTCTTTTACTTTGGGGTGAGAGGTCATGAAGCTGTATATACTGTTAGAAACTTTTAAAATATTTTCCCATTGCCATATTGCTAAGCCGGTGGCTAACAAACATACAATTATAATAAAAAATATTTTAAGAAATTTTCCGAATGCATCATATGATGTTAAAACGTTATAATATTTTTCATAAGCTTCATCGGAGTAATCTGCTCCGTTTTTCCAATCTTCTAATGTTTTCATGATTGTAAGTTTTTAATTAATAATTTGTTAGTTATAATTTCTTATCTAAAACATATCATATTTCAATCATACTGTCTATATGGGTTTTTGTAAATTTTGTATAAATTTTTTTATTTGCTTGATTTTAATCATATAGTTCTAGACAAAATAACGCGAAGGTGGTATGCTGTTTATAAATATATAGCAGGGGTGTTAAAATGGACAGCAATAAAATATATGATCAGGTTTCGGCAACAGAAAGAGATATATGTAATCTTCATTTAAGTTTGGGGGACAGTGTGGATGCGACGGGCTGTTTCGTGCTGAAAAGTAGGGGAGAGCAGGCAGAGCTTTGTATTGTCAAGGGAAATAACTTTAAGTCACTTTCTGAGAATGTTTTTGATTACAAGGAAGCTTTTGCCAAATGTCCTTCCGGCGTAGGTGCGTTGGAAACTTTTTTTATTGATGATAAAACCTTTTGTGTTGTTCCTGTCAACCATCCAGAAGCGGCGCAATTTAGCCAGATAAGAGAAAATGCTTCATGGCCGCGTTTTTATGCTAAGGCCACTGATGAGGATGTGTTGGCACGGTTCAAAGTGAAAGGGCAGAATTCATTGGGAAGCGCTTTTTCCTCTGAAATTGAAAAATTCAAAGATATGCGTGACTATAATGTGATGAAATTCTTAAATAAGCATAATCTGGAGGCATCGTATCATTATTTGATGGGAATTGTGCGTAGAGATATAAAAGAGAAAGAAGTTCCGATGATTAAAGAGGACAATAGTAAAAACGCTTCTTGGGATGAGTTTTTTATGGATGCAAAAGAGATGTCTGTGGAGCTGGAGGCTGGAAATAACGTAATGAAACATTATGGTTTGGCGCAAAATGTTTTGAAAAAAGTTGCAGGTGGAGTTATTGGGGTTTCGGAAGAGGACGATTTTTACTGTGTTGATCGTTTGTGCCGTGTCTATTGCTTGGATGCTAACGGTAATTTTAATGCTCTCGGAAAAGATGTTATGGCTTTTATTGATAAGAAAACAAACGGCAGTTGGAATGCGGAAAAATATATGGATTACAGCACCCAAGAGTATGAACAGATAGGTCGTGAGGTGGCGGCTAGAAATCAGCAGTTTGTGAGAGCGCAAGGCCGTGGACGGTAGACGTCAAACGATAAGTGTTGGCGTTTGATGCGTTTGTCGTTAAAAAAAGCCTTGGAGTTTGGAACTCCAGAGGCTTTTTTTGATGTGAGGGAGGATTAATCGTCCCAGTGTTCATAACCGCAATGATTGCAGTACAAATAATGCCCTTCTTTCGGTTTGTTTGATTCGTAGGTGTTTTTTGAACCGCACACGGGGCAGCAAGTACGTTTCTTTTCCTTCGGCTTCTGTTTTTGTTCCATAATTAAAAAATTAATAAATGAAAAATGATAATCTCTTGGCTTGCTTTATAAATCAAACCAAAAATGTTGTCAAGTTTTTTGTCGAAATGATTGCGAGAGGCACTTTTTTCAAATGTGAGAGAAAAGCGGGGTTTTATTGGCGGTCAATCTTAAAATTTAGCAAGAAAAAGATGTTGCATTGTCCGGCAGATTGGTTTATGGTCGGCTTCATAAGATATTTGTAATCAACAAAAACGGCTGTCTGAATAAAATTGTCTTGAAATTCAGGCTGTCATCGTTTATGGTTGCTTTAATTCTCACGAATCGGTGGGGTATGTTTAATTTTAGTAGAAATGGATGTTTCCATGGCAAAAATCAGTCCGATACAGTTTTTTAGACAAGTTAAACAAGAAATTAAAAAAGTTACTTGGCCGACCCGCAAAGAGGTTGTCCGTACCTCAATTATGGTAGTTGTACTTGTTGCTATTGCTTCTGCCTTTTTCTTCTTTGTCGATCAGTTTTTCGGTTGGGTTGTTAAGTTAATATTTGGTCTTGGAGTTTAGATTATGGCTGCACGTTGGTATGTTCTTCATGTTTACTCTGGTTCGGAGAAAAAAGTAGCCGAATCAATTAAGGAACAGGCAATTCTCAAAAAAATGGAAGATAAAATTTTGGATGCTATTGTTCCGACAGAAGATGTCGTTGAAGTTCGCAAAGGCTCCAAGGTTAATTCTGAACGCAAGTTTTTCCCAGGATATATTCTGATTAAGATGGAAATGTCTGACGAAAGCTGGCACGTGGTTATGAATACGCCGAAAGTGACTGGTTTTCTCGGCAGCCGCAATAAACCGCAACCGATTACCGAAGCAGAAGCTAACCGTATTATGACACAGATGCAGGAAGGTGTTCAACGTCCTCAGACTGTTGTGGATTATGAGGTTGGTGAGCAGGTTCGCGTGACTGACGGTCCGTTCGCATCGTTCATTGGTTTGGTCGAAGAAGTCGATTTGGAAAAGACACGTTTGAAAGTTTCTGTTTCTATCTTTGGTCGCAGCACGCCTGTGGAGTTGGAATTTAATCAGGTTGAAAAAATATAAAAATCCTTCTATGGGTTATTACTTGTAAGAAAAAGCGCTTGTGTATCTAAGTACACGGCGCTTTTTTCACATTAATCGATTGCTCTCTTGAAATGTCGATTATTTTTTTATAAATTTAGGGCATAACAACAGGAGATGAGAATGTTTAAGAACTTTTTAAATGAATTTAAAAAATTTGCCATGCGCGGCAATGTGATTGATATGGCTGTCGGTATTATCATCGGGGCGGCTTTCGGAAAGATTGTCGACTCTTTGGTTAAAGATGTGATTATGCCGCCGATTGGTTTGCTGTTAGGCAAAGTAGACTTTACCAATTTGTTTGTTGTCTTAAAAGACGGTGTCGCACAGGCTGGGCCGTATGTATCTTTGGATGCTGCGCAAAAAGCCGGGGCTGTTACGCTTAATCTCGGTTTGTTTGTTAATGCTTTGATTAGTTTTACTATTGTTGCTTTTGCCGTCTTTATTCTGATTAAAGCAATCAATGAATTGCAGGCTAAAATGCTGAAACAAGAAGAAGCTGAGGAAGCTAAGAAAGAGCCGACAGAGAAGACTTGCCCTTATTGCTTTACGGAGATTCCTGTTAAGGCGACACGTTGTCCGCATTGCACTTCGGAACTGAAAAAATAAGTATAAAAACATCTCCTTTGGGAGATGTTTTTTTATGGTTTAAGTGTACACTCACCTGCGTGAGCAGTAGATATACCAGCCCAGCCGTAAGGCTTGTAGCTACTATAGAACCAGGAGGTTACCTGTAGATATTTATTTGGATGATTGTTGCTGGTTTTTTAAATAGGCTTTTTGAGCTTCGATATTGCATTCTCTCATAACTTGGGGAATTTTATTAAATTCCCGGATAGAGCTATAAATTTCCGCCATCTGTTCAGGCGAAGCAGATGTTAATATCGGTTGGGAGAAATCAGGAGCTTTGACGTTCATTTTTTCCGAGCGTCGAGGTTTTGTTTTATTGCCAGCCGGAGGTGGAGCCGGGGAAGTGGCTTCTTCGCTGCTGCGTTTGCGTAAGTTGTTGAGTTCGAATTGCAGAAATACTTCGTCAGGAGATGTATATTGTTCGATGTTAAGTAACGGGTTTGCAAATGCTGCGGATCTAAAGTCGGCAATAAGTGCATATAAATCAACGTTTTTGTGGGTATAGAGTTGGGAGGTTAATTCCGGCGATGTTGCTTCGGGGAGGTAAGGCCCGTTGAGGCTTTCTTTGTGAAGTATGGTTAAGGGCAGGCCAGAGTTTTCCGCCGAAGATGATAATTTTTTGTTGATGTTGTGGTAGCAGGCGGCAACGATGTTTGGGTGTTTTAACAAAACTTCGCGGTCAATTCCTTTCAGCGCCAGTTTAAGCCCTTCCGCAGTACATACATGGGTAATCAGTTCCGGAGAGAGTATCTGATTTTGGTGTTTTAGTTTATTGATGGTGATGTTAATGCGCTGCATATATTCTTTTTTGTTAGCGGCAAATATATCCATTTGTCCGATGCCGTCCATCATTTTTAAGGTCTTATCCGGGACGCTGTTTCTTTCGGGGAGGTATTGCAGGAAATTAACGCCGCCGATATTATAGGCGATTTGACGGGCTTTACGGTAATTTTTATCGGTTTGTTTTTGAGATAGGTTGGCAGGAATGCGGCCCAAGTATCTTTCCACCATTCGGGTAATGCCGGGACGGTAAACCGGCCATGAATTTTCCATCCACATTTTTTCGGTTTCCTGGGCAATAAACTTCCATTCCTGTTCGCGATTTAGGCTGTCTGTTTTTTCGGGGTGGATTTTTCCGGCTTCAACGGCATCAAAATAATAGTTGAACCGGCGCTGATTGGCAAATTTCACTATCTTTTGTTTTTCTTCGGAAGATTGGGCGGCAAGATATTCAAAACGCAAGGTCAACAATTCGCATATAGAGGCTGAAATTTCATCATCAATGCGCATACAGGCATATTGCATTGGTGTCAGAGGGCGCAAAGACATTTTTTGATTATAGTTGTCTTTGTGCTTGTTTTCATGAACCAGTGTAGACAGATGCAAAGCGTATTTGCTGTTATCGGGAACGAAATTGCGGATGATTGACGGGTGGGCATAATACATAAGCGCCAAAGATGGTGTTTCCAGTGTGTCTGTGGCAAATGTGATGTCTGTTGTGGCCTGGGCTACTTGCGGTGCAGGAATTTTGTTTTGGATTTCTGTTCGGGGGTGGGGTGCGTCTTTGCTTTCCGACGAGCAGGAGGGCAGAGCTTTGCCTGTCATGAAAATAAGCGGCAAAGCGCCATACTTTAAAAGCAGGTGTTTGATTTTGTCTTTTAATTGTTTGTTGTGAGTATCGGACGCCATGGTTATTATCCTGCTAAAGGTGATGGATAAATTATACCCCCGGTAATGGACAAAATCAAGCGCGAAATCTGCCCGGCAGATGCATTTTCTGAATCGCATCAATAGGTTAGGATGGCTTTTTTTTAGATTGTTTTCGAAAAAGTGCTTGCAAAATGAAAAGAATGTGGTATACAGGGGCGACTCTCAGAAGGGATGATTGTATCCTGTATGGAGCGAATCGTAATTTTAATTTAATTTCGTGGGAGGCCAGCCATGGCCTGATATAAACCACGATCCTAACAGAGGTATTGAAATGGCTAAATCTAAAAAGAAAATTTTAGGCTTAATCAAGCTTCAAATCCCCGCTGGAAAGGCTAACCCTTCTCCTCCGGTTGGTCCGGCTCTCGGCCAAAAAGGCTTGAATATTATGGAATTCTGCAAAGCGTTTAATGCTGCTACACAAAAAATGGAACCGGGTGTTCCTGTGCCGGTTGTTATTACCGCTTATGAAGATAAATCTTTCACTTTTGAAACCAAATTGCCGCCGGTTTCTTACCTGATTAAAAAAGCTGCTAATGTTAAATCCGCTTCTAAAGAACCGGGTAAGACTGTTGCCGGCCAAATCACTATGGCTCAGGTTAAAGAAATTGCCGAAACCAAATTGCCGGATTTGAACTGTTCTACAGTTGAATCTGCCATGAACATGGTTAAAGGTCAGGCTGTTTCTATGGGTATCAAGGTAGTGGAGTAAGATAGATGACCGGAAAAAGAATCGTAAACGCTTATAAGACAGTTAACAAAGATCAGGCTTATGCTCTGAAAGAAGCTGTTAAAATCGTTAAAGAAAACGCTACTGCCAAATTTGATGAAACCATTGATATGGCTATCAATCTGGGTGTCGATCCGAAGTATGCAGATCAGATGGTTCGCGGTGTTTGCGCACTGCCGAACGGTTCTGGCAAGAAAGTCCGCGTGGCTGTTTTTGCTCAGGGCGAAAAAGCTGATGAAGCTAAAGCTGCCGGTGCTGATATTGTCGGTGCTGAAAATCTGGTTGACTCCATTATGGCTGGCAAAGTTGATTTCGATCGCTGCATTGCTACCCCGGATATGATGGGTATGGCTGGCCGCGTTGCCCGCGTATTGGGTCCGAAAGGCTTGATGCCGAACCCGAAACTGGGTACTGTTACTGCTGATGTTGCTACTGCTGTTAAAAATGCTAAAGCTGGTGAAGTTCAGTTCCGTGTTGAAAAGAACGGTATTGTTCACGCCGGTATCGGTAAAGCTTCTTTCAGCGAAGATCAGATTTATGAAAATGCCAAAGCTTTCGTTGATGCTATCTTGAAAGCAAAACCGCAAGGCGCTAAAGGTACTTATATGAAGAAAATTTCTTTGTCTAGTACTATGGGTGTTGGCATTAAAGTCGATATTTCTAACCTTTAGTAAAATGGGGTCATGCTTGTTGTTTTTTTCCTAATGTAACTATCTGTACATATCGTCAAAAACCAACATCGCAGCACCCGCATTTTCTTAAAGATTATTTCCGGCTTTGTAATTTTGCGTCATGCTTGTTAATTTTTGTTCTAGGGTAGCTTTCTACACTGCGAAAAAAGTTAACTGCGCAGCACGCTAAAATTTCAAACCCCTCTTTAACAATTATATTGTTGAAGAAAATAAAGTTTAAGGGGCGGGAGGTTCGCCTCCCAAACCGCTCTCAGAAGGTTTGTCCTTCTGAAAAACTGTCCAAGACTGCAGGTGGTGCAGTGCTTATTTCGGTAAGCTGGCTGAACCCTAAATATCCTGCACAGACGGGAGTAAATGCAAATTTATATCTTTTCTCCTGGACAGATTAGGTTTCAGTTTAGCTGAGCTCGCAGCCAAAGTTTTCTGCGGCGGCCGGTGATGTTAAGCTGATATGTGTTAAAACAACATCAAGAAAACTGATGTTTTATTGTGGAGACAATAAGTGAACCGTGAAGAAAAAGCAGACTTGCTCAACGAATTAAATGCGTTGTTTAACGGTGCCGAAGTTATCATCGTATCCCATTATAAAGGTTTGACGGTGAAAGAAGTTTCGGAACTGCGCGACAATGTACGCAAAGCGGGTGCAGGTTTCAGAGTTACTAAAAATCGGATTACTCGTCTGGCTCTTAAAGGCACAAAATTTGAAGATTTGACTGATTTGTTCAAAGGTCCGACCGCTATTGCGTTCGCCAATGATCCGATTTCAGCTTGCAAAGCTTGTGTTGAATTCGCTAAAACCAACGAAAAGCTCGTATTGGTAGGCGGTGCTATGGGTACTGGCGTTCTTTCTCTGGATGAGATTAAACGTTTGGCTACTATCCCGTCACTGGACGAACTGCGCGCCAAAATTATCGGCCTGTTGCAGGCTCCTGGTGCTCAGCTGGCGAGAGTTACGAAGGCTTACAGCGAGAAAGAAGCTGCATAAATTTTGGTTTTATGATGGTTCTGCTTGGGGATTTTTCGCTAATGTACTTTTTTGTACTTGTTGCTCAAAATCTCTGGCGCATAGCCTTTCCTAAAACGCAAAATTGAGTATGTAAAGAATTTTTAGTTTATTGATTTAATAAAATTTATTGGAGAAAAAATATGGCCGATTTAGCCAAGTTAGTAGATGAATTGTCAGCTTTGACCGTTATGGAAGCTGCTGATCTGTCAAAAATGTTAGAAGAAAAATGGGGCGTTTCTGCCGCTGCTGCTGTTGCTGTTGCTGCTGGTGGCGCTGCTGCCGGTGCTGCTGCTGAAGAAAAAGACGAATTTGATGTCGTTTTGGTTGAAGCTGGCGCTAACAAAATCAACGTTATTAAAGAAATCCGCGCTATCACTCAGCTGGGTCTGAAAGAAGCTAAGGATTTGGTTGACGGTGCTCCGAAGACTGTTAAAGAAGGCGCAGCTAAAGCTGAAGCTGAAGAAATCAAAGCTAAGTTGGAAGCCGCTGGTGCTAAAGTTGAATTGAAGTAAAATTCGTCTGGTGGTTTTCAGAGCATTTGTTTAGCTCCGAAAGTTTTGTATTTTTATTTATGCAAAGGTTTTCCTCGCTTAAAATTGCTCTGTAAATTCCATCATCCAAATTTTATCTCATCGCTTTATGTGAGAAGAAAACGGGAACTTTTGAAAGTTTCCGTTTTTTCTATTTAAAATGCTTTTCAAAATATAGTATTATTTTTTCAGAATAATGGTCTGAGAAAGATTAAGAAAATGAAGCTGTATCATTATGCGCCTTTAGATAATACGGTTTTGTCAGACGGATTGCTTTCGACAGCAAAGTTAAAGAAAGATTTATCCTGTTATGTCCGGCGCGCAGGTTCGAATGAGCGGGAAATGATTTTACAATGGCTGGATAAAACCTTTCCCGGCCGCAGCCGTTCGGTTTCCTGTTTGACTGAACCGATTAAATGGCAGGGAAATGACCCGGTTTTAAAGTCAATAGCCGATACCTCGGCATTGTTTTCTTTTGAGGGGGAGGCGTTGGTTAACAGTGGAGAAGTTGAAGCTGTGTGGTGTAAAGACGGTTCGCAGGCTAATGGTTTTGCTGAAAAGTTTTATCCTGTTCAATTTCATGAAATTGATGTCAGCCCGCTTCCGTGGGAGAAATGCAATTCTGACAAAGGGGTGCTGTATGCTGTTATCCGCCATTATTTGATTGTCTTAAAAAGTGGGGTGCTTCCCCCACAATATTTACGTCTGGAAAAAGCCTGATTTGTATAAAATATGTTGCATTTTTAGTCCTTTGCCTGAGGGGCAACAATATAGTTTATAAAAAATCCCTCTCGATGGAATACGAGAGGGACGTTAGGTTATTCTATCAGCCATTTGATGTAGCGCCAGATGGGATAAATAGTAATGTAATACAACATTGCAGAAAGCATAAAAACAATTACAGAGCATACTGCCAACAAGCCGCAAAGAATAGTCGTTATGACAGCAGACAGTGAAAGCCAGGCAAATGTTTGCAGTGGTTCATCCGGTTTAAGGCAAATCCCTCCGATAAAAATAGCCATCCATAAAATAAGGATGCCACAATTTACAACAATGACTTTTCTGGTTTGGGACGCTGGGCTTTTGGTCTTTTTTCGTAAGTTAAAATGATCGTGTGACAGTACATCTGATGGATGATGAATGGTAAAGCAGATGGCTGCGACAACAAAGACAGAAGCCAGTGTCGTTAAAATGTTTAACACTATTCTCAAAACGGTTTTGTTTTCGGGATTGATGGAATAGGTGTCCCAGAAACCGCAGCAGAAAGCGGTGATAAACAGTGCGGACAGAAGCAATTTTAGGAAACGTCGCCGCCATAGCGGAGCTTCATCCAGGTCAAACCAGCAGTATATTTTCCAAAGCCTAAGTTTCCGTTCCGTGGTGCCTTTGGCAGCAATTTCCCACAACGCTATATGTGAAAGAAACCATAAAGCGTAAGTTAACACTGATGCGATAATTGCGATAAATGATAATTGAGTCATAATAGTAAAATTTTAGAGTTAATAATTTAATTTATGGATAGCAATTTAGTGAAATTATTGTTTTTTGTCAAATGTAAAAATTGCGGAAAATTACGGGGTAATGAGATGTGTGTTTAAAATTTGCTATGCGAATCGCAGCTTGGGCGAAGAGTGAAAAATATCTTAATTGTATTCATAAAAAACTTGACTCATTTTGCGAAAAATCTGTTGCAATTTTAGACTCTAGGGTATAGAAAGAAGTGATTTTTTCTAAGATATTATTTTCCGAATCGCGCTAAGAGGATGATATATTCGACGGTGTGGCGCTTTTCAATATTAAAAAAATATATTTTTAATCTTCCGCACGCGGGGTTCATGGCAATCATGGCAGTATTGGTGCGGATTAGTAACCTAGGGATGTAAGCACAATGAAGGAATCTTATACGAGCAAAAGACGTGTAAGAAGAAACTTCGGCAGAATCGACGCTGTGTCGGAAATGCCGAGTTTAATCGAAGTTCAAACCGGTTCTTATTCCGATTTTATCGAATCTGATAAAGCCAAAGGCGAATGCGAATTCGGTCTTGAAGAAGTTTTCAAATCTATTTTTCCAATTAAAGATTTTTCTGGCAGCGGCGAGTTAGAGTTCGTTAAGTATGAACTTGAAGAGCCGAAGTATGACGTTGATGAATGCATCAAACGCGATATGACTTATGCTGCTCCGGTTAAAGCTACTTTGCGTTTGGTTGTTTGGGATGTTGATGAAGCCACCGGTGCAAAATCAATCCATGACATCAAAGAACAAGATGTTTACATGGGCGATATTCCGTTGATGACCAGCAAAGGTACTTTTATTTTCAACGGTACCGAACGTGTGGTTGTTTCGCAGATGCACCGTTCTCCGGGTGTCTTCTTCGACCATGACAAAGGCAAGACTGTTGCTTCCGGTAAATATTTGTTTGCCGCCCGCATTATTCCTTACCGCGGTTCTTGGCTGGATTTTGAATTCGATGCCAAAGATTTGGTTTACGCCCGTATTGACCGTCGTCGTAAATTGCCGGTAACTTCTATCTTGTATTCTTTGTATTCCAAAGAAACCGAGGATAAAATTAAAGAATTAAAAGCTCAGGGAAAAAAAATTGATCCGTCTGAAATCAAAGGGATGGATAAAGAAGAAATCTTGAGTTATTTCTATGATATTGATGCTTACATTGCCGATAAGAAAGCCTGGAAAGTTAAGTTCCTGCCGGAGCGTATGAAAGGCGTTAAATTTGATTTTGATTTGGTTAATGCCAAAACCGGCGAAACCGTTTGGGAAAAAGGCAAAAAATTAACACCGCGTTCTGCTCAGAAATTGGCAGATGAAGGTTTGGAATTCTATAAGGTTTCTCCAGATCAGCTGTTTGGCAAATTCTTGGCGAAAGCCGTTATCAATACCAAGACCGGCGAAGTTATTGCTGATGCCGGTGCAGAACTGAATGAAGAAGTTCTGGCTAATATTACGGCTGCCAAAGTTGGTGAAATCAAAACTCTGTACATTGACAATGTTAATGTCGGCCCGTATATCCGCAATACATTGGAAGCAGATAAAAACCATAACCGCGAAGAAGCTTTGCTGGATATTTATCGCGTTATGCGCCCGGGTGAACCGCCTACCTATGAAACTGCTGATCAGCTGTTTCGTTCTTTGTTCTTTGATAATGACCGCTATGACTTGTCATCTGTCGGCCGTGTGAAGATGAATGTGGCTTTGGACATTTCTTTTGAAGATGCTCCGGATACATATCGCACTCTGCGCAAAGATGATGTTCTGCGCATTGTTAAGCGTTTGGTTGAGCTGCGTGACGGCAAAGGCGAAGTTGATGATATTGACCACCTCGGCAACCGTCGTGTCCGTTCTGTCGGCGAATTGATGGAAAATCAATACCGCATGGGTTTGCTGCGTATGGAACGCGCTATTCGCGAAAGAATGAGCTCTGAATCCCTGAATAATGTTAAACCTCAGGATTTGGTTAATGCTAAACCGATTGCGTCGGTTATTCGCGAATTCTTCGGTTCATCCCAGTTGTCACAGTTTATGGATCAGAACAACCCGTTGTCTGAAATTACCCATAAACGCCGTTTGTCTGCATTAGGGCCGGGCGGTTTGTCCCGTGACCGCGCAGGCTTTGAAGTCCGCGACGTACATCCGACTCACTATGGACGTATCTGCCCGATTGAAACGCCGGAAGGCCCGAACATCGGTTTGATTAACTCCTTGTCAACTTATGCCCGCATTAACAAATACGGCTTTATCGAATGTCCGTACCGTAAGGTTGTTAACGGCGTGGTTACCAATGAAGTCGTTTATTTGTCAGCCAATGAAGAAGGCAAGTTCAAAATCGCCGAAGCTAACGCCAAAGTTAAAGACGATGGCCGTTTTGAAAGTGATTTGATTGCCTGCCGCAAAGCCGGTGAATTTGAATTCTCTGCTCCGGAAGAGGTCGATTTCATCGACGTTTCTCCGCAACAGTTGGTTTCTGTCGCTACGGCATTGATTCCGTTCTTGGAAAACGATGACGCGAACCGTGCATTGATGGGTGCAAATATGCAACGCCAAGGCGTGCCTTTGCTGCGTTCGGAAGCTCCGTTGGTCGGTACGGGTATGGAAGCAACCGTTGCTAAAGATTCCGGTGCGACGGTGGTTGCCAAATACGATGGTATTGTTGACGCAGTTGACGCTAACCGTATCGTGGTTCGTTCTTTGAATGACAATGTGGCTGACGCAGGCGTTGAAATTTACAAATTGCAGAAGTTCCGCCGTTCTAACCAGAATACCTGCATTAACCAAGTTCCTTTGGTTAAGGTTGGCGATCATGTTAAGGCCGGTGATATTATGGCTGACGGTCCTTGTACCGATATGGGCGAATTAGCTTTGGGACGTAACCTGCTGGTTGCCTTTATGCCGTGGAATGGTTTGAACTACGAAGATGCTATTTTGTTATCCGAAAACATCTCTCGTAATGATGTTCTGACTTCTTTGCATATTGAAGAATTTGAAGTTATGGCTCGCGATACCAAGCTGGGTCAGGAAGAAATCACCCGCGATATTCCTAACGTCGGTGAAGAAGCCCTGCGCAACTTGGATGAAGCCGGTATCGTTTATATCGGCGCTGAAGTTAAGGCCGGCGATATTCTGGTCGGTAAGGTTACGCCGAAAGGCGAATCTCCGGTAACTCCGGAAGAAAAATTGCTGCGCGCCATCTTTGGTGAAAAAGCCAGTGATGTTCGTGATACCTCTTTGCGCGTTCAACCGGGTATTGAAGGTATTGTGGTTGATGTTCATGTCTTCTCCCGCCGCGGCGTTGAGAAAGATGAACGCGCACTGTCTATCGAGCAGGAAGAAATTTCCCAGTTGGCAAAAGACCGCGATGATGAAATCGCGATTATCCGCCGCTCTTTTGACGCCCGTTTGCAGTCTATGCTGATGGGGCAGAAAGTGGTTGATGCGCCGAAGGGTATTTCAAAAAATGCAACCGTTACAGAAGAAGTTTTGGCTGCCGTTCCGTCTTCTCAATGGCGTAAAATCGTTGTGAAAGACGAAGAAGTTATGGCTCACATTGAAGAATTTCTCGCTGCATATGATGCCCGCGTAGAAAGAGTTCAGAAGCACTTCGAAAACAAGGTTGAAAAAGTACAACGCGGTGATGATTTGCTGCCGGGCGTTTTGAAGATGGTTAAAGTCTTTATTGCGACCAAACGTAAAATTCAAACCGGTGATAAAATTGCCGGACGCCACGGTAACAAAGGTACTATTTCCCGTGTTCTGCCGTTACAGGATATGCCGTATATGGAAGACGGTACTCCGGTCGATATCGTATTGAATCCGCTGGGTGTGCCTTCCCGTATGAACGTCGGGCAAATTCTGGAAACCCACCTTGGCTGGGCAGCCAGCGAGCTGGGCAAACAGCTGAACGAAATGTGCGAACAGTACAAACGCGGTGAGAAGACCATTGATGAACTCAATGCCAAACTCAAAGCCATCTACGGTGACAAGCAGTACAAAAATGATATTGAACCGATGAATGAAGCCGAGAAGCTGGAAATGATTTCCAACCTCAAAAAAGGCGTGCCGATGGCTACTCCGGTATTTGACGGCGCTCATGAAGAAGATATTAATCAAATGCTGGATTTGGCCGGTTTGCCGACTTCAGGTCAGATTGATTTGTATGATGGTCGTACCGGTGAGAAATTTGACCGTAAGGTAACTGTCGGTACAATTTATATGATTAAACTGCACCACATCGTTGACGAGAAAATGCACGCCCGTTCTGTCGGTCCGTACAGCTTAGTTACCCAGCAGCCGCTGGGCGGTAAGGCTCAATTCGGCGGACAACGTTTCGGTGAAATGGAAGTTTGGGCTCTGCAGGCATACGGCGCTGCCTATACCTTGCAGGAAATGCTGACGGTTAAATCCGATGACGTTAACGGCCGTACCAAGGTTTATGAAGCCATTGTTCGCGGTGATGACGGATTTGAAGCCGGTGTTCCGGAATCCTTTAACGTTTTGGTTAAAGAAATCAAATCTCTGTGTTTGAACGTCGAATTGATGAACGAAGAAGTTTAAGGTAAAGGAGTTTAACTAATATGAATGATATTATGAAGTTTTTTGGGCAACAGGTTTCTGCTGAATCCTTTGACCAAATTAAAATCTCGATTGCTTCGCCTGAACAGATTCGTTCCTGGTCATACGGCGAGGTCAAAAAACCGGAAACGATTAACTATCGTACTTTTAAGCCGGAGCGGGACGGTTTGTTCTGCGCCCGCATCTTCGGCCCGGTAAAAGACTATGAATGCTTGTGCGGTAAGTATAAACGCATGAAATATCGCGGCGTCGTTTGCGAAAAATGCGGTGTGGAAGTTACTCTTTCCAAAGTCCGCCGTGAACGCATGGGACACATTGAACTGGCTGCGCCGGTTGCGCATATCTGGTTCTTGAAGTCTTTGCCGTCCCGTATTGCTATGATTACCGATATTCCGATGAAGGCTTTGGAACGCGTATTGTACTTCGAAAGCTATATCGTTATTGAACCGGGTCTGACTCCGTTGGCTGTTAATGAACTGTTGAGCGAAGAACAGTATCAGGAAGCAATTGACGAATATGGTGAAGATTCTTTCCGTGCCGGTATCGGTGCTGAAGCTTTGAAAGAGATTTTATCTCAGATTGATTTGGAAGGCGAACGCAAAGCTATTCGTGAAGAACTGAAAGACAGCAACTCTGAAGCTAAACGCAAAAAGCTGATTAAACGTCTGAAAATTATTGAAGCTTTCATTGAATCCAATGCTAAGCCGGAATGGATGATTTTGGATGTTCTGCCGGTTATTCCGCCTGAATTGCGTCCTTTGGTTCCGTTGGACGGCGGTCGTTTTGCCACTTCAGATTTGAACGATTTGTATCGTCGCGTTATTAACCGTAACAACCGTCTGAAGAGATTAATCGAACTGCACGCTCCGGATATCATTATCCGCAATGAAAAACGTATGTTGCAGGAATCTGTCGATGCTTTGTTTGATAATGGCCGCCGTGCTCGCGCGATTACCGGTACGAACAAACGTCCGCTGAAGTCCCTGTCTGATATGTTGAAAGGTAAGCAAGGTCGTTTCCGTCAGAACCTGTTGGGTAAACGTGTTGACTACTCCGGCCGTTCAGTTATTACCGTTGGCCCGGAACTGAAATTGCATCAATGCGGTTTGCCGAAGAAAATGGCGCTCGAACTGTTTAAGCCTTTCGTATATGCCAAACTGGAGCTTTACGGACACGCCACAACCATTAAAGCAGCCAAGCGTATGGTTGAAAAAGAACGTCCGGAAGTTTGGGATATTCTGGAAGAAGTTATCCGCGAACATCCGGTTCTGCTGAACCGTGCGCCGACCCTGCACCGTTTGGGTATTCAGGCATTTGAACCGGTTCTGGTCGAAGGTAAGGCTATCCACTTGCATCCGTTGGTTTGCGCAGCGTTCAACGCTGACTTCGACGGTGACCAAATGGCTGTTCACGTTCCTCTGTCTATTGAAGCGCAGTTGGAAGCTCGCGTTTTGATGATGTCTACCAACAACATTTTATCTCCGGCTTCAGGCAAGCCGATTGTGGTTCCGTCACAAGATATGGTCTTGGGTATTTATTACCTGACTTATGAAGCTGACGGCGTTGCCGGCGAAGGTTCGATTTATGCGAACTTTGATGAAGTTCAGATGGCTTTGGACGGCAAGTTCTTGGATATGCACGCTAAGATTAAATGCCGTATGGAATATGTTGATGACAATGGCGAGCTGAAATACGGCTTGGTTGAAACCACTGCCGGCCGCATTATTGTTTCGCAGATTCTGCCGAAGCATAAGAATGTGCCGTTCTCTTTGGTTAACCGCTTGATTCGTAAAAAAGAAATCGGTGAAATTATTGATATCGTTTACCGTCACTGCGGCCAGAAAGAAACTGTCTTGTTTGTTGACAAGATTATGGCTTTGGGCTTCACCAATGCTTGTAAGGCTGGTATCTCCTTTGGTAAAGACGACCTGATTGTTCCTGATGCGAAGAAAGAACTCATCAGCGAAACCGAAAAACAGGTTAAGGAATTTGAGCAACAGTATCAGAACGGTTTGATTACCAAGGGTGAAAAATATAACAAGGTTATCGATATCTGGGCTGCCTGCACGGATAAAGTTGCCGATGAAATGATGAAAAACATTTCAAAAATCGACCATGGCTATATCAACTCCGTATACATGATGGCTCACTCCGGTGCGCGTGGTTCTGCCGCTCAGATGCGCCAAGTTGCCGGTATGCGCGGTTTGATGGCTAAGCCGAGTGGTGAAATTATTGAACAACCGATTATCTCCAACTTTAAAGAAGGCCTGACGGTGTTGGAATACTTTAACTCCACCCACGGTGCTCGTAAAGGTTTGGCTGATACGGCGTTGAAGACCGCTAACTCCGGTTATCTGACCCGCCGTTTGGTTGACGTTGCTCAAGATGTTGTGGTTACCGAAACAGACTGCGGTACAGAACGCGGCATTATTGTTCGTCCGGTTGTTGACGGCGGTAACGTTATTGTTTCTATCGGCGAGCGTATTCTGGGACGTACCATTCAGGAAGATATTATTCATCCTGAAACCGGTGATGTTTTGGTTCAGAAAGGCAAGCTGATTGATGAAAATGACGTTGAAGTTGTTGAAGCTGCCGGTGTTGAACAGGTTAAAATCCGTTCAGTGCTGACTTGCGAAACCGAAAACGGCATTTGCGCTGCTTGTTATGGCCGTGACTTGGCTCGCGGTACGCCGGTTAATATCGGTGAGGCTGTCGGTGTTATCGCTGCTCAGTCCATTGGTGAACCGGGTACACAGCTGACGATGAGAACCTTCCACATCGGTGGTGCGGCTTCGAAGTCTGCTGAGCAGGCTTCTGTCGAAGTTCCGTTTGCCGGTGTGCTGAAACTGGAAAACAAACATTTGGTTGTTGATTCCGAAGGTAATGGCATTATCTTGTCCCGTAACTGCGAAATCGTTATTGAAGACGCGCAGGGACGTGAGAAATCCCGCCACCATGTTCCTTATGGCACTAAGATTTTGGTTGCCGAAGGCGCTAAGGTTAAAAAAGGCCAGAAAGTGGCTGAGTGGGATCCGTTTACCATTCCGGTTATTTCTGAAAAAGCCGGTAAAGCGGAATTGGTTGACCTCATTAATAATGTTTCTGTCAAAGAAGTTATTGATGAAACCACAGGTATTGTTTCTAAGACTGTTATCGACTGGCGTTCAAACTCCAGCAGTGCCGGTTTGAAACCGAGCATCATGCTGAAAGACAGCAATGGCAAGGCCGTTACTTATGATAATGGCAAAGAAGTTCGCTACTACCTGTCTGTCGATGCTATTTTGACTGTTGATAATGGTGAAGATATCAAAGTCGGTGACGTTATCGCGCGTATTCCGCGGGAAAGCTCTAAGACCAAAGATATTACCGGTGGTTTGCCGCGTGTGGCTGAATTGTTTGAAGCCCGCCGTCCGAAAGATGCCGCTATTATTTCCGACATCGACGGTATGGTTGAATTTGGTAAGGACTATAAAGCCAAACAGCGTATTACTGTTGTTCCGCAGAAAGGCGAGCCGCTTGAATATCTGATTCCGAAGGGACGTCACTTGGTTGTTCAAGACGGAGATATCGTTAAGAAAGGCGATATGCTGGTTGAAGGAACTCCGGCACCGCATGATATTTTACGTGTTCTCGGTGTTGAGAAATTGGCTGAATATCTGGTTAAGGAAGTTCAGGACGTGTACCGTTTGCAAGGTGTTAAGATTAACGATAAGCACATTGAAGTTATCGTTTCTCAAATGCTGCGCAAGGTTGAGGTTACTGTTCCGGGTGATACCACTTTCTTGGTCGGCGAACAAGTTGACGCTGATGTCTTTGAAGCAGAAAATGCTAAAGTCATTGAAGAAAATGGTGTTCCGGCACAGGCTGATCCTATCCTGCTGGGTATTACCAAAGCTTCTCTGCAGACCAAGTCGTTTATCTCTGCCGCTTCCTTCCAAGAAACTACTCGTGTCTTGACAGAAGCTGCGGTTGAAGGCAAGGTTGACCAGTTGAGCGGCCTGAAAGAAAACGTCATTGTCGGTCGTTTGATTCCGGCTGGTACTGGTACTGTTCTGCGGGCTCTGAAGAGAGTTGCAGCTCAGAATGACAAAGAGATTTTGTCACTCAAAGAAGAAGCTGCACAAGGGCAGATTGAACAGCAGCAAGAGGCTACTGCCGAATAGAAACTTGGCATTTAATGTCATAATCAAAAGAAAGCTTCCCTAAACGGGAAGCTTTCTTTTTTTGCTATAAAGTAAAGGTTATATGTTGTTGAGAGGGGCTTTATCTAAGCGATAAGACTATTGCGTATTTTGTCTAAGTGGTATAAGGTTGGGGCAAGAAACTATTATTAATTTAATAATTATCATTATGAAAAAAAAAGAAAAGTTAGAGATGCTTAATTGTTTGGCGCAGAAGTTGGGGGTGTTACCTCAGGAGGCTGTTGAATATTTTTCAGCGAAAGTTGTTGAAAGTTCTTCAGTTGTTCGTGAATGTGAAGTAGCAGCGGGAGTTCTTCCCGGTATGTATGTTTATGTTGATGGTTTGATTTCAGCAGAGTTGATTACAGGTCGTCAGGTCAAGGCGGTTGTGGGTTATGTCGAAGGGAAGACAGTTTATGGGATTTGCCTCAAGGCGAAAGAATTGCCTTGGTCCAGCGATTGTTTGGAGGTAAAAGCATTCCGAGATATGACCGATGGTAAGAAAGCGACCCGTAAAATATTGGCGGCAGCTAAAAGGCAAAGAAAAAATGCGGAAGCAGCTCAGTGGTGTTATGACTATGCCGAAGATGGGGTGACACAAGGCGAGGCCTTTTTACTATCGAAAGCAGAGTTAGAAAAGCTCTATGTAAATAAAGAGGCAATCAATAAGTCTTTGAGAATATTAAATGCCACAGAGCTTAGAGGTTGGACTTGGTCCTCTACCGAGGACTATGATAATGACGCGTGGATATTCCTTATGGATCGCGGTTATAGGACTACCAACCCTAAGAACGCTAACTATCCCTACGTCAGGCCGGTTATTGCTATTCCGCTCTAATTTTCTACAAAAAGGGTTCTGAGAAATCAGGACTTTTTTATTGCACATTTTGTCTAAATATGATAAAGTCAGGGCAATAAATAATTATTAATTTAAAAAATCTACAATTATGAAAAAGAAAGAAGAATCGAGGTCGTTTTTTCAGAAGGTTGGGGCGTTTTTTTCTGCAAAGGTTAAAGTTCTTCCCGGGATGTATGTCTATGCCGATGGCCTGATTTCAGCAGAGTTGATTACAGGTCGTTGGGTCAAGGCGGTTGTGGGGTATGTCGAAGGGAAGACAGTTTATGCGGTTTGCCGCCAGCAAAAGATTTTGCCTTGGTGCAGCAGTGATTGGCTGGTGACATCAGCCCAAAAAATGACCAGTGGTAAGGAAGCGACCCTTAGGATATTGGAGAGTGCTAAAGAGAGAGGAGTGAAAGCAGAAGCAGCTCAATGGTGTCATGATTATGACTACGATGACGTGGTACAAGGCGAAGCCTTTTTGCCATTGGCCTCAGAATTAGACAAGCTCAGCGCTAATAAAGAGGCAATCAATAAGTCATTGAGAGCATTGAATGCCTCAGAGCTTGTTGCTTGGTATTGGTCCTCTACCGACTATAATCATAGGTTTGCGTGGAAGATCAATATGGGGAGTGGTTTTCTGTACCAAGAGCAAAAGATCACTTTCTATAACTACGTTAGGCCAGTTATTGCTATTCAGCTCTAATTTTCTACCAAAAGGGTTCTGAGAAATCAGGACTCTTTTTTATTGCGTATTTTGTCTAAGTGGTATAAGGTCAGGGCAAGAAACTATTATTAACTAAATAATTATCATTATGGAAACAATTAAATTAGCTTCTGAGCTGTTGTGGATTTGTGGTTTATTGGCTGTTGTTTTTGTCGGTTTGGCAATAAGTACTTTAGTTTTGTATATCAAAAACAGTTCATTAAAGAGTGGTAATGAGAATTTACGAAAAATGTTTGAAGAAAACGCTCGGCATTCTCATGAGAATTATGAGGCAATGCAAGCAAAGGATAAGGCATTAGAACTCTTGATGGACGCTTTAGATAAAGAGTTTTTGGAAACACAGTTATCTAACGGGATGAAAATTATCGGAGATGCCGTGATAAAGAAAAACGATAGCACAGCCCAAAGAGTTTTATGTGAAAAAATCACCGACTACTTCACACAAAAAGCAAAAAAGGAGGCGGATCGGCGCAATGCTTTTAAGTCATATGTAGAACATGGCGGCTGTGTCGATGAGTAGCATTATCAAAATACCCTGTTTCATCAGGGTATTTTTTTTGCTCTTGGACAAAATTGTGCTTGATTATAAAAATTTATGCCTTTATAGTAAATTAAATTTAAAATTATTTAGATCTTATTGGTTTTTTCTACCGCGTTACGGCGGTTTCAATATATTATTAATCATTAAACATTTTTAGTCATGGAAACTAAAGATTTTTTGCGAGGTATTTTGAAGAAAGATTCAATGCCTCAGGTGTTAAACTTTCAAGGTGGGGTATTGGTCCCGACAGTTGCTGTTGATGCAAATCAAGTTGCCAGCTATATTGACGGCTTGAGCAAGTATGAACGTATGTTGCTCAAACTTCGTATCAGCCGCCATTCGCGTGATGCCAGTTATCTGGCCAGTCATGTTGACGGCGTTGGCAGTGCAGATATCAAAAAGCGTATCATGCTTGATGAGTTTTGGCAGAAACTTTTAGCGATTGCTACACCTCATTTCAAAAAGTAAAATTAAGCCAGAAAAAAAGCATTACAACCCTGTGAGATTTTCTCGCAGGGTTTTTTCTGTTTATGGTAGATGTGTTTTTTTTGTTGGAAATTGACAAAAAATATGATATTGTGATTTTGCTTATTAATTATTGTTGAACTTAAAAAATAAAAATTATGGATGTTATCGTTATTAGTTCTGTCTGTACTTTTTTCCTGTTAAGCGCTTTGGCTATTATGGATATATTAATCAAAGACGTCAGAGCAAGGAAGCATATCCAGCAGAAAGTATCAGGTTATTCGGATGAGGAACTGATGAGTGCTGTACAGAGGTTAAATGATTTGAGCAGGGTATATAATCGTGGCCGCGAAATGGTCATTTATTATGAAACTGTTTTTAAAAAAGCCCAAATGCGAGGTTTGATAAAATAATCTTAAGTGTTTAACTCAAAAAATTATAACTATGATTACAATTTTGGCTGTTCTAATTAGTGTGATTTGTGGTTTATTTGCTTTTGTTGCAGTAGGTTTGGTTGTTAGTGTATTTAATGAATGTTGGTGCACTTATAAAGAAAAAAAGCGGAAAAAACGAATCGTATCAGCGTATTCTGATGAAGAGCTGATGGAAGAACAAGAACGGATGGAGGCAGATCCTTACGGAACTGAAATTATGTGTCGTGACGATATTGATGCTGTTTATGTCGGAGCTGTTCGGAAAGCAGTCAGAAAGCGTGGTATTAAATCTTTAAGGCAATATGGCTATTCATATTGTTAAAGATGAATTGGAATAAAAAAGGGGTGATTAATCAATCACCTCTTTTTTGTGTTTTGCGGCAGATAAAATGACTTGTATTTTCGGGGGAGAAAAAGTACATTATCTATAGTTTAATTAGAGGAGATATTAATATGAAAAAACTGATGATGTCTGTCGTGGCTCTTTCGATGCTCTCTGCCTGCGCAACCGACCCTTATACAGGAGAAAGCAAGGTTTCTAAAACCGCATGGGGAACAGGAATCGGCGCAGTTGCCGGTGCTGGGATTGGCGCTTTGGTCGGTGGTGAAAAAGGTGCTCTTATCGGCGCGGGAATTGGTGCTGCCGGCGGTGCGGCAACTGGTGGCTATATGGATATTCAAGCACGCAGACTACGTCAGGAATTGGTGGGTACCGGCGTGCAAGTTCAGGAAATGAACGGCCAGGTTCGTTTGATTATGCCCAGCAATATTACCTTTGCTACGGATTCCGCTGTTTTTCAGACATCCTTTAACCGCGTGTTAGATTCTGTTGCAAAAGTTATTAAAGAATACAATAAAACAGCAGTTCAAATTGCCGGTTATACCGATAATACAGGCAGCTTGGCATATAATAATCAGTTATCCTTAAAACGCGCGCAAGCTGTTGCCACCTATCTGCAAAATCGTGGTGTCGCAGCCAACCGCCTGTCTGTTCAGGGAATGGGGCCAAGCAATCCAATCGCTTCGAATGCTACGGCAGCCGGCAGAGAGCAGAATAGGAGGGTGGAGATTACGCTTATCAACCTGCAATAAAAACTCGTCTAGCTGGTAACTAGAGCAATTTAGTTCGGTCTCAGAAAATTCACGTAGGTCTATCTACGCTAAAATTTTCCTCGCCTTCTAAATTGCTCTATTTACGCACGCTATCCGAATTTTTTAGTTGTGATGCTTATGCCGGAGATTTTATGTGGGGTTCTAGACATCGCTCAAAAATCACATCGCAGCATAGCCCTTTATCAAATTTTGTTATATGTGTTCCCGATTATTGATTGACTTTATGATATGGGACAGGTAATTATTATTTAAGAGCTACAAACTCAAACATAAGCGGAAAACGCCCCGTCAGATAAGCGTAATTTATTACCTTATAGTGGGAGTCCGTGTAATATATTGAATAAACGGGCAGTTCTTATGTTCTGTTTGTAGCTCCCACACCTCTTAGGTGTTTGTTACAAATTAAACATAAGGAAAAATCATGTCAGAATATCGTTATCTTTCAAGTTCCAAGTCATCGCAACGAGCTGTCAAGCGGATGATTGGGATGCAAATTTTTTATTATCGTCACAAATACCATATTTATGCGGAAGCGCTTTGTGAGAAAGCGGGTATTACGCTGCGAGAATTGGAAAACGTTGAATTGGGAAAAGGGGCAAAATCTTCGCCAAAGTGGTTTGTTATAAACCGGATTTTGAAAACGCTAAATTTACAATTAGATGTGAGTCTTTCTAAAAAGAATTAGCCCCTAAAACAAAAGCCTCCATTTCGGAGGCTTATTGGTTTATAGCTTACAATAATATCTTGGGTTAAGATTTACGGCGGAGGAAAGACGGAATTTCGAGATTCAGTTTATCTTCCTGTCCGAAATCATCATCAGAAAATGTCGGGGAAACGGGTTCTTGGAAACGCTCATTTTCCTTAGCCTGTTTGCGGCGGTTTCTTTTGGCGATGGAGAATCCGGTTACACGTTCAATCAAAGTCGGCGTGTATTCTTCATCGTCGTCATTGACAATCAGCTGTTCCGGTTCTTCCTTACGGGAAGCGGTGAAAGCTTTAGGATTGTGATCAGGGAATAATTCCGGCTCTTCTTCTACGACACGCAGAGAGGTTTTGGCCGTAAAGCTGTTGTCTTTGGCAGACAAGATATTTTCGAGCTGGGCATCAACATTGATGTCTTCGCTTTTGTTAATAATAGCTTTGAACAAAGAGGAAGCTTGGGGCATTTCGTTGATAATCGATGACGCGTCGAGATTATTGAATTCCTCAAATTTTTCTTCTTCAACCGAAGACTGGATTTCAGGTTCAACGGTTTCAGAATCCTCTTCAGGCTGGTCAAATGCAACAATAGATGCGCTTTCTATGATGTCTTCGACCTTTTCGGCCTCGGCTTCAGGAGCTGTGGCTGAAAACTTTTCAAGATTGGAGTCAACTTCATCGCTGGGAATTTCAGGAGCCGTGACTTCCGGCATAAAACTTTCTTTCAGGTAATCCTGAGCAATACGGGCAGCCGGTTTGGGTTGAGCTTGGATGCTGCGGCCTTCGCCAATGCCGGTCGCAACAATGGAAACACGGATTTTTCCGGCCAGAGCTTCATCAAAAGATGAACCGAAGATGATGTTGGCATCTTCATCAACTTCTTCTTTAATGCGACTTGCGGCTTCGTCAATTTCAAACAAGGTGATGTCTGAACCGCCGGTGATGTTAATCAGCACGCCTTTAGCGCCACGCATAGAGCAGTCATCCAACAGCGGGTTGGCCAAAGCTTGTTCGGCAGCGCTGACGGCACGGCCTTCGCCTTCGGCTTCACCAGTACCCATGATCGCTTTGCCTTTGTCTTCCATAATGCTTTTAATGTCGGCAAAGTCCAAGTTAATCAAACCCGGCATCATCATCAGGTCAGTGATGGAGCGGACACCGGCGTAAAGCACGTTATCGGCCATTACAAAGGCATCTGCCAAAGTGGTTTTTTTATCGGCCACGCGGAACAGGTTTTGATTAGGAATAATGATGATACTGTCAACGGAGTTGGTAAAATCCTCAACGGCAGCTTCGGCAGTTTCCATGCGCTTGCGGCCTTCAAACTGAAAAGGTTTGGTAACAACGCCAACTGTTAAGATGCCTTTGGCTTTAGCCAGCCGTGCGACAACAGGCGCAGCTCCTGAACCTGTACCGCCGCCCATGCCGGCAGTAATAAATACCATATTGGCGCCTTCGAGTTCTTTTTCGATTTCGTCTTTGGCTTCTTCCGCTGCCAGACGGCCGACTTCCGGACGAGCACCAGCGCCTAAGCCCATTGTGGTTTCCAGCCCCAGTTGGATTTTGCGGCTGGCTTTGGAGTGGGCAAGTGCCTGGGCATCTGTATTGGCAACAATGAAGTCAACACCTTCAAGGTTTTGGTCAATCATATTGTTGACGGCATTTCCGCCGCCACCACCGACGCCGATAACGGAAATCCGGGGTTTCAGGTGCATCACAGTCGCTTCAGGGACGGCTAATTTGATTGACATTGTTTTTTATTCTCCAAAAAATTTGCTTTTCAATTGCTTACAGAATAGAAAAAATAAATTAAGTTTTGGTTACTAAACAAAGTTATTTAAAAACTTTGTTTAAGCCAGTCCATAATCCGTCCGAATCCCGAAGCGGAAGATACCGGTTTGCTGATGATTTTGTTGGGTTTCTTTTCGCTGTAATTCAGGGCGAAAAGCAGCAAGCCGATGGCTGTGGAAAAACACGGATTATAAAGGTTATCCGGCAGATTGATGATGTTTTTGGGACGCCCGATGCGCACTTGTTTGTCAAGCACCATGTTGGCAATGTCGCGTATGCCGGAAAGCTGAGCGCCGCCGCCGGTGAGAACGACGCGGTGGCTGGTGATGTCGCGCAGCCCGTGCTCGGTGAGCTTCTTATTAACCAGTTCAAATATTTCTTCAATGCGCGGGGTAATAATGCTGATTAATTCGGCTTTGGGGACTTGTTTAATCAGGCTGTCGTCTTCTTCGCCGACCGGATAAACGTTAATCAGGTCTTCTTTATCTTGAGAGGTCATAAAGGCGCAGCCGTGCAGCGTTTTCAGGCGTTCGGCGTGTGTGAAAGAGGTTGTCAGCCCCCAGGCAATATCGTTGGTGACGTTGTTGCCACCAACGCCGATGGATGAGAAAGCGACAGGGAAACCATGTTTAAATGTGGCAATGTTGGTTGTGCCGCCGCCAATGTCAACAATGGTTGCGCCGATTTCTTTTTCGTCATCAACCAGGCAGGATAAACCGGAAGCATAAGCAGAAAAAGCTTTTTCGGCAATTTCCAGATGAGCGTTTTCAATGACGGTTGATAAATTTTTGAATTGGATGTCAGGAACCATGCCCAGCAAGATATTGACAGACAGGTTTTCTCCGTAAATATTGCGCGGGTCTTTAATCTCTTCGCCGAGGTCAAGCCGGTAGTTGGTGGGCAGGCAGTGAATCAGCTCGTTATCTTCAACATTGATTTTGTTAATGCCTTTTTCAATGACTTTTTTGATGTCTAAATCATTGACCGGGCGATTACGGTTGATGGCGATGGTTGCGCCTTTGAGGCTGCTTTTGATACGGTCGCCGGAGATGTTGACGATAATGCGGTTAATCCGTTCGTTAGCCATTTGTTCGGCGGTTTCTACGGCGTTGCAAACCGATAGTGTGGCTTGGTTGATGTCGGTAACGATGCCGTTTTTGATGCCTTTAGAAGCGTTATAGCCGTAGCCGACAACATTTATTTTTTTGTCGCGGCTGATTTTGGCTATCAGACAGCAGACTTTGGATGACCCTATGTCTAATGCGGCAATGGTGGTCAGGCGGTTAAATGAATGTGTCAACGCGGTTCCTCTTAAATGCGGCTTTCTTTGACGTCTTTGAGCTTTTTGCGTTCGTCTGGCGTCATTTTGCCAAGCTTTACAATTACTTTATTGGGAAATCTTAAATCAATTATGGTTAATTTACGTTTAAGAAGCCCCTGTGTGGTATTTAATTTAAGTAATTTTTTCCAAGCCTGGTCAATATTTTGTTCGGGCAGTTTGATGGTTATGCCGTTTTCGATATCATCCAGCACCAAATTCCAACGGCGGCCGGAGATAAAGTTGGCAACTTTTATCCGCTCAAAAATGTTTTTGTCGTCTGTTATGCTTTTCATTAAATTGGTGATGTTTTGCGGTGCGCCTTCGCCGACAATCAGCAAAATCGGGCGATTGGGGCGGAAGTCGGCGCGAATGATGTTGCCTTCGCTGTCAATCGGATAAAATTTGCTGTCCAGCTGCCAGAGGGTTTGGACTTGCCGCTCTTGGACATCAATACGGATGATGTTCGGGAAGTAGCTGCGGCTGATGATGGCGCGGCGTATCCATGGCAGGGTTTCGACCTTTTGTTTGATTTCCTCGAGATCCAGGCTGAGAATGTTTGTGTGGCGGCCTAATTGCAACAGTTCAAGAATGTCCTTGCGGGAGGTGCGGTTGCGTCCGCTAACCAAAATATCGTCCACGGTAAAACCGGCGGCTGAGGTGTAACTGTAAAATTCCGTGCCGAGGTCAGAGAGTTTGCGGCCGATAAAATTGGTTTTGACGGTGATGATTACAGAAGCTAAGGTAAAGATAACGCCCAGCATAAATAGATTGCCGATGAGGCGGTAAGGCCATTCCCGCGGCAAGGAAATCTGCGGCGATATGGTGACTGCGGCGGCAGGTGCTATGGTGTCTTTTTTGCTGTTAGCCATGGTTTATTTTTGTATTCCCAGACGTTTAATTTCCCATTCCAGTGTTATGGCTGTGCTTTGTTTGACACGTTGGATGATGGTTTCTCCCAGCGTTTCAATATCTTTGGCAGTCGCATGGCCGGTGTTAATCAGAAAATTGCAGTGAATGTCAGAAACTTTGGCGCCGCCGACCTGTAATTCGGCGCAGCCTGATTTCTTTATCAATTCCCAAGCGCGCAACCCTTCAGGATTTTTGAAAGTCGATCCGCCGGTTTTGGCGTTATGGGGTTGGTTTTTTAACCGGTAGGCGCGCTGTTCTTCCAGCTTCTTTTTAATAGCTTCCGGTGTGGAGGTTTCTGTTTGGAGAGTGAGGGAAAGGATAATCCAGTCGTCAGGGAAGAAGCTGCTGCGATAGGAGAGCATGAGGTCTTTAACGCCGATTTCTTTAATCTCACCTTGTCCGTCCATGATTTGTGCGGAAACGATAATGTCTTTGACTTCCCGCCCGAAGCACCCGGCGTTGGTTTTGACCGAGCCGCCGATGCAGCCCGGGATTGAACATAAAAACTCTAGTCCCCCGAGGCTGTTGTCGAGTATGATTTTTTTCAGTTCGGCATTTTTAACGCCTGCGCCGCAAGTCAACAGGTTGCCTTTTAAGCTGGTTTTGCGGAAAGCGGGGCTGTCCAGTTTTATAACCACACCGGGGATGCCTCCGTCCCGAACCAGCAGGTTAGAGCCGCCGCCTATCAGGCAAATTGGCAGATTGTACGGTTTGTTTTGCAAAAAGAAGCTTAAATCCTCGGCATCTGCCGGATGAAACATGACTTCCGCAGGGCCGCCGACACCAAACCAAGTGTGTTTGCTGAGCGGAACGTCTTTCTGATATTTGCCGCGAACTTGGGGCAAAATGTTTATCAGGCTTTTGCGGAAAAAATTAAACATACTGTTCTCCTATCGTCTGGCGATGATTTCTTGTTCGACCGCATCGGCAAAACGTTCGGCGGCATTGGTGATGGCTGCCCGGCGGATACTCAGGGACATTTGTGCCAGTTCATCTGGGCGGTTAAATAGTTTGGTGAGGGTTTGCGCCAGTTTTTCGGGGGTGAATTCTTTTTGGGTGATAACAATTCCGCCTTTGAAATCCGTAATATATTTGGTGTTTGCGGTTTGGTGGTCATCGGCTGCGGTCGGCAGCGGTACTAAAATTGAAGGCAGTCCGGCGGCAGCAATTTCAAAGACAGACGAAGCGCCGGCGCGGGAGATAATCAGGTGAGAGTTGGCATAAAGTTCCGGCATATTGCTGAAAAAATGAGAAACAGTCAGTCGGCAGCTTGTGTCTTTGTATTGGTTTTCGACTGACGGAATATCACATTCGCGGCATTGCTGGGTAATTGATAATTTGTTTTGAATTTCCGAAGGCAGCAGTTTGACAGCCGCGGGAATGATTTCGCTGAAAATTTTAGCGCCTTGGCTGCCGCCGATTACCAAAAGCTTTAAGCCGTCGGTTGTGGCAGGAAACGGGTTGCCGTTCAATTCAGAAATCGAACGTCGAATCGGCATACCGGTTAAGATGGATTTTATATGGTGCGGCGTATATTTGGCGTTGCGAAAACTTTGGGCTATCAGTGACGCATATTTGCTTAAAAAGCGGTTGGTGCGGCTCATGACGGAATTTTGTTCATGAATAACCAAGTCGATGCCCAACAGGATGGCCGCCATTGAGCAGGGAAAAGACGCATAGCCGCCGAAGCCGATGACGCAGGCAGGCTTTTTGCGCAGGAGGATAAACGCTGCTTGGATAATGCCAAAGCAGGTTTTTATCAGGCTTTTGAGTTTGAATAGTTTTGATTTGCCGACTAAAGCGCCGGAGCAGACTGAGTAATTGGTGATTTCACTCAGCTTGCCGCGATAGTTGTTTTTGCCGCGCGCGTCTGTTACCAATGCCAGTTCGTAGCCGCGTTTCAACAATTCTTCGGCAAGAGATTCCGCCGGAAAAACGTGTCCTCCCGTTCCGCCGGCTGTTAAGATGATGAGTGGTTTTTGAGGGGTATTATGGTTTTCAGTCTGTGTCATCTTTATCCTCCGCGTGAACGTTTTTACGGGTTATCGCCAGCAACATTCCTATTCCCAGCGAGGTGGCTAATATTGATGAACCGCCATAGGAAATAAAAGGCAGTGTCATGCCTTTGGTGGGCATTAGGTGCAGGGTGGAAGCCATGTTGATTATGCCTTGCAAGCCAAAGGATGCTGACAGCGCTGCCGAAGACAATATGATAAACAGGTTGTTGTCTTTCAGCGAAATCAGCATGGCGCGAACTACGACTGCGGCATAGAGGCCGACTAAAATCAAGCATAAAATTAAACCAAATTCTTCGGCGGCAACTGCAAAGATGAAGTCGGTGTGGGCATCGGGAATATTCAGTTTGACCACGCCTTCGCCGGGGCCTCTGCCAAAAATGCTGCCGTTTTCAAAAGCTTCCATTGCTTTTTTGACTTGATAGCTGACTTCATTTTCAGAGGCGACAAACTGCATAATGCGGGCATGAAAGTGCGGAAAAGTGAAATAGGCGGTGACAAGTGCGCCGATGCCGGCAAGAACCGCAAAACCGACCAGTATTAAGGACAGGCCGTTCAAAAACAGTTGGAAGCACCAGATGACTGTTACCACAAAAGACATTCCGATATCCGGCTGAAGCAGCAGCAGCCCTAATGTCATGAGGAAGAGGACGGTTGACAGAAGCGTGCCCGGAATGTCCTGATATTTTTTCTGAGCGTCAAACAACCAGGCGGCAACGACGGCAAAAGTCGGTTTGACAAATTCTGAGGGCTGTAATGAAAAACCGAAAATACGAATCCAACGGGAAGCGCCCTTGGTTGTTTCTCCCCAAAACAGGGTTAAGACCATCAGCAGGATTGCCGCCATATAGCCAATGATTGCCGTGCGGCGGATGAAGCGCAGGTTCTGCATGGAAAGATAAAGTATCAGTCCGATAGCCAAGGGGATGAAAACCATCTGCCGTTTGACAAAGTGAAAGCTGTCTGCTCCGATACGGCGGGCTACTGCCGGGCTGGCTGAAAAATTCAGGAATATGCCGATGACAATGAGAATGGTTACCAGTGTCAGCAAAACCTTGTCAACGGTCCACCACCAGTTGGCTATTTGTGAGCGGCTGTTTCGGGAAAAAGCAAACACCGGAACTCTCCTTTTATAAACTCAAAAGTGAGGATAAGCCGATGACAGCCAGGATAAAGGCAATTATCCAAAAGCGGATGACGACAGTCGTTTCCGGCCAGCCAAGCTGTTCAAAATGGTGGTGAAGCGGTGCCATTTTGAAAAAGCGTTTGCCGCCGGTTTTTTTGAAATAAGCGACTTGTATCATAACTGAAACTGTTTCCATCACGAAAACGCCGCCGACCAGAGCCAGCAGAATTTCGTGTTTTGTCATGACAGCGATTGTGCCGAGTAAAGCGCCAAGCGCCAAAGAGCCGGTGTCACCCATGAAAACCTGAGCTTTCGGAGCATTGTACCATAAGAAGCCCAAGCAGCCACCAATGACCGCCGCGCAAAGTATGGTTATTTCTCCGGCTTCGGGTATAACAAAAGCGGTAAACTGTGGGGTAATGGCCGTTCCGCAGGTATAGGCAACAGCCGTAAATACAGCAAAGCTGCAAATAAGCAGCCCGGAAGCCAGCCCGTCTAAGCCATCGCTGAGATTGACCGCGTTTGATGCGCCTGCAATGACAAACATGGCAAAAGGAATGTAAAACCAGCAGAGGTTAAGCGCGAGGTCTTTGAAATAAGGGAATGTCAGGCTGTAACGATAATTTTCCGGAGTAGCATAAGAAATAATACCGACGGCAATCAGCGCGGTGGCAAATTGCGATACCAGTTTCATTTTGGCCGTCATGGCGTTAGCGGTTTGCTTGGTGACTTTTACATAGTCGTCAATAAACCCTGTTGTGCCGTAAGTCAGCAAAACCAGCAGGCTTGTCCAGATGAAATAGTTAGAGAGATTGGCCCAGAGAAGCGTGGATAATGTTGTTGCGCCGAGAATAAGCAGGCCGCCCATGGTCGGGGTGCCTTTTTTGGTTTGCAAGTGGCTTTGCGGACCGTCTTCGCGGATAGGCTGCCCTTTGCTTTGATGATGACGCAGAAAAGAAATTAACGGCGCGCCGCAAATCAAGGCGATGGTTAAAGCGGTGGCAAAAGCTGCCAAAGCTCGTAGCAAAACGGGATTGAAAAAATCAAACAAAGCGTAAAACATAACTTATCCTCGTGACATAGGTGATTTTTTATAATCATAGATGTCAAATCTAAAATAAGTCTTAAAAAATGCGGCTTTATATGGTCAGCGATGTATTATTTTTGCGCTATTCGAGATAAAGGTCGCTTTGTTTGTAATTGATGATGGCATGACGAATCAACACGCCAATGACAGCCGCAACGGGTACGGCAATCATCAAGCCCAGAAAGCCTAATAAAACGCCGCCGGCAAGCAGGGCAAACATGACCCATACAGGGTGAAGCCCGACGTTTTCACCGACCAGTTTCGGGGTGAGGAAATTGCCTTCGATAAATTGCCCGATGAGGAAAACGGCAACGACCTGAAGAATCGGTTCCCAGCTGTTAAATTGGGCAAAAGCAATGGCGATACTGACGGTAAAGCCCAAAATGCTTCCGACATAAGGGATAAACGAAATAATACCGGCGACAAAACCGACAAGGACGCCGAGTTCCAGCCCCACAAAATAAAGCCCCAGCGAGTAATAAGTGCCCAAAATAAGGCAGACGCTGGATTGCCCGCGGATGAAGCCGGCCAGAGTGCAGTCAATTTCACGGGCTTGTTCGCGGATGGATTCCTGAGATTTAACCGGCAAAAGACTGTCGACTTTGGCAATAAATTTATCCCAGTCGCGGAGCATATAAAAGGCAACAACCGGCGTAATCAGCAGCAATGACATCAGGTTAAAGAAGGCAAAGCCGCTGCTAATGACGCCGCGAACGACAGAGCCGATAATTTTGAGGCCGTTTGCCATGTTTTCGCGGAGGTAGGTTTTGATTTTATCTGCTTCCAGATTTGGAAAACTGGATTGCAGTTCCTGAATAATCGGTTCAATTTTTTTGATAAAAGCGCCGATGTATTGCGGCAAAGTTTCTAAAAATCTGCCGACTTGTTCGTCAATAATGCTGAACAAGATAATCAAAGCCGGGACTAAAAAGATGACAACCAGAAATAAAACCAGCAGTGTGGCAACAGTGCGGTTTAGTCCCTTGCATTCAAAGTAAGAAGCCCAAGGGTCGAGAAGGTAACCAATGATAATGCCGGCAACAAAAGGCAGCAAAACGGATTTGAGGGCATAAACGCCGACACAGAAGAGGATGAACAGCGTCAGCCAGAATATCCAGTTGTGGTTGTCTTTTTTGCGTGTCAGCATTGGTAAGCTCCGGTTTAGAAACGTTCGAGATTATAAAAAGAACCGTAGGGTTTAAGGTTCAGGTTTTTGTCGCGCAGGTGATGCAGAAGGCGGTCTTCGCCGCCGGTGAAGCGCAGTTTGAACTGTACTTTCCCTGCGCCTAAAGCGTCAATTGTCAGGCTGTCTACGCCGGCAGTATTTTTCAGAGCCTGTTGCACTTTCATCCAGTCGCGCAAGGCGTTGAAGGCAAACAAAACAGTTATTTCAGATGAACTCTGGCTAACCGTTTGGCTTTGCTGCTGAACTTTTGCCAACAGCGTTTCTTTGACTTTTCTGACGGCGTCATTAAATAATTGTTCGCCGCGGCTTCCCGGAATTTTAACGGTTTCCTGCGAGCCGTTTTTATAAGCGTAAAGCGTTACGTCCAAGCCGTCGATGCCGTCATAAATTGCATCGGCAATGTAGAGGTTTGGCGTTTGTTCGCCGGCGGCAATACCGTCAAGGGCAATACCGTTCATTTGCAAAGCCTGCGCCGCGGTTATGCTGTTGGCATAAGTGTTGCCAAGCGGCAGAATTTTAACCGGTCCGGATGTTTGTGCATTTGTGTTCCAGGCTTGAAGCCAGGGGTTGTTTTCCTCCCACAGCAGCGGTGTGTCCGTAGCGAATTCGCGGAAAGTGGGAATGATTATAATCGTGCTTTCTTCAACGATGGCAACCGGGGCGTTTTTCTCTGATAAGTAAGCTTTGATAATTTCCGCGTTGATGGTTATTTTAAGATTGGCAATGTAGCGAACGTCAGAAACTTTTTCCTCGCCGACTGTGACTTCTTTAATAAAGTTTAGAATCTGGTTATTGTTCAGGTGATTTAATACCGAAGCCCCTTCAGCCGTTGTCAGCCGTCTGGCAACAGTCATAACCGCTTGGCGGTTGGCCTCGTTCATCGCTGTTTCGCGTGCTGCCGAGGCTGTGGCTGCCGTTACGTCTACCGAGATGTCTGCATCGTACAGGCTCATATCTTCAGCAGCGGCCGGCTGTGAAAGCAAAGAGCAGAAAAGACTGAGTAAAAATAGAAATCTAATCACGGAGTTCTCCTATCCGGTAATTTCGCTGCGGCTGAAAAAGTATGAAATTTCGCGTTCGGCACTTTCCGGCGAATCGGAGCCATGGACAGTATTTTTATCTACGGACAAGGCAAAGGTTTTACGGATGGTTCCGTCCTCGGCAACTGCCGGATTGGTTGCGCCCATAATTTTGCGGTAAAGGCTGATGGCGTTTTCAGCTTCTAAAACCTGAACGACTACCGGGGCGGAGGTCATAATCTCAATCAAACCGGGGAAAAATGCTTTGTCCCGATGTTCGGCGTAAAATTCGGCGGCTTGTTCTTCAGACAGCCAAATACGTTTTTGGGCGACAATGCGCAGGCCTGCCTCTTCAATCATGGCGTTAACTTTGCCGGTGATGTTGCGGATGACTGCGTCCGGTTTAATAATTGAGAGTGTTCTTTCCATCAGAATCTTCCTTAATAAGATAACTAACCGTTAGTTTTATGGGATGATAGTTCACTTCATCTTAAAAAGCAAAAGTTTTTTCCAATAAATCCGCCGTTTATATGGGTGGAAAGCATATTTTATTGTAGACTTTTGATTTCGTTCGTTGTTTATTACAGATATTATTTTAATACTCAAAGAAAAGGTCTAATCATGATAGAAAATGAATATTTGAAAAATCTGATTGCGCGCGCAAAGCAATATCAGAAAACTATCGTTTTGCCGGAAGGGGAAGACGAACGCATTTTGAAAGCGGCTCATATTATTGCGGAAGAGGAAGCCGCAAATCTGGTTATTCTCGGTGATGAAGCGCAGATTAGCGCTTACTATGCCGAAAAAGGCTGGGATATGAAGCATATTACGCTGGTTAATCCCGAAACCTCTCCCAAACTGAATGAGTATGCCGCCTTGTTATTTGATTTGCGCAAAGCCAAAGGCATGACCGAAGAACAGGCTTTGAAGACGGCAAAAGATGCCAATTATTTCGGGACTTTGATGGTTAAAGCCGGTGATGCTGACGGGATGCTTTCCGGCGCTAACCATTCGACGGCCGATACGGTTCGCCCGGCATTGCAGATTATTAAATCTGCCCATAAGGACCGCGGCGTTTCCGCTGCATTGATTGCCGTGAAAGACAATGAGCCTTATTTGCTTTCTGATTGCGCCGTTGTTATTGATCCGACCGATAAAGAATTGAGCGATATTGCTTTAACAGCAGCTGAAACGGCTTTGCAGTTTGGCATTGATCCGAAAATTGCCATGCTTTCATATTCTACACGGGGTTCAGGCAAAGGCGAATCTGTCAGTAAAGTTGCCAGAGCTACCCAGATGGCTCAAGAAGCTTTGAAATCTCCGGAATATGCAGGCAAAGGCATTGAGCTTGACGGCGAAATGCAGGCAGACGCAGCGCTTGATGCTATTGTTGCCAAGAAAAAAGCTCCCGACAGCCATGTTGCCGGTCAAGCCCGCGTATTAATTTTCCCGAATCTGGATGCCGGAAACATCGGTTACAAGCTTCTTCAGCGAATCGGTGGCTGTGATGCTTACGGCCCTATGCTCCAAGGGCTTAATGCGCCGGTTAATGATCTTTCGCGCGGTTCTCTGGTGGAAGATATTGTGGGGATGATTGCGGTGACGGCTATTCAGGCCATCCATTAAATTTTGTTCTATGGATGATTAGTACAGATTTTGCGGGTCTCTGTCATCCTCACGTACGTTTATGTACGCTGCGGTGTCAGAGCCCTGAAATCTTACTACTCATCTCATATAACAAAATTTATCTTCTTAAATTAATAATAAGGACTATCTTATGAAAAAAATTCTTGTTTTGAACTCAGGTTCGTCTTCTTTAAAATACCAGTTATTTGCTGTTGATGGTGATAAGTATGAAGTGATTGCCAAAGGTTTGGCTGATCGTATCGGTATTGACAATTCCTTTGTCACCATCAAAATCCGTGATGGCGAGAAAATTACCAAAAATGTTGATATTCCTTCTCATCAGGAAGCTATTCGCGAAGTGTTTGCTTTGCTGTTAAATGGTGCTTTGGGCAGCATGAGCGAGCTGTCCGGCGTTGGGCATCGCGTGGTTCAGGGCGGTTCTATTTTCAAAGAATCAACTCTGGTAACCGATAAGGTTATTGAGCAGATTGATGAACTTTCCTCTTTAGCGCCGCTGCATAATCCGGCTGCAGTTCTTGGTTTGAAAGCTATGAAAGCTTTGCTGCCGGATGTTAAACAGGTTGTGGTTTTTGATACGGCATTCCATCAGTCTATGAAACCGGAAGCTTTCCTTTATGCTTTGCCGTTAGAACAATACAAAAAACATCAAATCCGCCGTTACGGCGCTCACGGCACATCGCATTTCTATGTCGCGCGCGAAGTTGCCAAACTCATTGGCAAAGAAGGCAAGATTATTGTTTGCCATTTGGGTAACGGTGCGTCAATTTCCGCAGTTGATAACGGCAAGTGTGTTGATACCTCTATGGGCTTTACGCCGTTAGCAGGTGTGGTTATGGGTACGCGTTGCGGTGATATTGACCCGTATATTCCTTTGCACATTATGAAAACTCAAGGCAAGAGCGTTGATGATGTTAATCATCTGTTGAACAAAGAAAGCGGTATGCTTGGTTTGTGCGGCTTCTCTGATAATCGTGATGTTGAGAATGCTTATCTGGCAGGTGATGAAGATGCCAAAGTTGCCACAGACGTTTATATTCATACCTTACTGCGCTTTATCGGCGGTTATATTGCCGTTCTCGGTGGCGTAGATGCAATAGCTTTCACCGCCGGTGTCGGTGAAAATTCCGCAATTATTCGTAAAATGGTTTGCGAACGCCTGTCTTATCTCGGTATTCAAATCAATGATGAAGCCAATAACAAACGTGGTGAAACTATCGAAATTTCGACACCTTCTTCTAAGGTTAAAGTCTTTGTTGTGCCGACGAATGAGGAGTTGGTTATTGCTCAGGATACGGTAAACCTCATCTAATGGGCATCTCAGGCAGATTTTGCGGGATGCTGCCATCCTCACGTACTTCTATGTACGCTCCGGTGTCAGCCCCCTGAAATCTTATGATATGCCGCATTATCTGAGGTTTGTGTCCGAATGGGCATCTTAGGCAGATTTTGCGGGATGTGCCATCCTCACGTACTTCTATGTACGCTCCGGTGTCAGCCCCCTGAAATCTTATAATATGCCGCATTATCTGAGGTTTATGTCCGAATGGGCATCTCAGGCAGATTTTGCGGGATGCTGCTATCCTCACGTACTTCTGTGTACGTTCCGGTGTCAGTCCCCTGAAATCATATGATATGCCGCATTATCTGAGGCTTGTGTCCGAATGGGTATCTCAGGCAGATTTTGAGCCTGTTAACAGCAGCAAGAGAGGGATTTTTCCTCTCTTGCTTGTTTTTAAATCTATCGTGATTATTTAGTAGCTATCTTAATTCATTAGAGAGGTTGCATATGAGTGAGGCTATTCGAAATTTGGCATTATTGGTTTGGGCGGTATGCGCCATTAACAATAATAATACGGCTCATGCCAATATGGTTGTTATCGGGGAAGAAGCTCCTGCTGACGGAGAAGTGATGGTTTATGGGGCAGCAAAGAACGCCTCAGGGAAAACCGATGAAGTATTGGTTGAGCAGCCCTCAGCAAATGAAAACCCTCTTGGCAATCCGATTGTTGCGCCTGATGATGTTGCTGCTTCGGTTTCTGCTGAAAGTGTTTCGCCGGTTGCTCCTGTTGCAGAGCCTGCACCGGATACTTCGCCGCGTATCGAAGAAACGCTGCCGCAAAATCCGGCAGTATCTTCTGAAACGCCGCAGGAAGTCAACGGGCAAATTCAAGATACGTTGTATGAATCCGGCGGGCGCATTTATGATGTTCAATCTTATCCGGCAAGCGATATTAAGAAAATCGAAGAGCCAAATATTAATCCGACGATTAATACTTATCCGTCTTATTAATTAGACTTTCTCGTAGTCTAAAAAGACGGCGCGGCGGCCTTCCCGAATGGCTTTCCTCTGGTATTTGGTTTGAACCCAATCAGCTGGTTCGTGTTTCCAGTCATTGCCGCAGGTGGCTGTCCATTTAAAATCAGGACAGGCGTGCATTTGGTGCAAGGTCCATGATTTGTAAACTTTGTGATCGGTTGCAATCCGCAAAATACCGCCTTTTTTCAGCAGTCGTGATAATTCTTGCAGGTTTTCGGGGTTCACAAAGCGTCTGGATGCGTGTCTTTTCTTTGGCCAAGGGTCAGGAAAGAGCAGATAAATCTTATCTAAAAATTGATTCGGCATATTTTTGAACAAAAGGCGGATGTCGTCATCCCAAATGCGGATGTTATCAACGCGTCCGGGTTCGAGGGTAATTTTTTCCGGCAAGTCGGCAGTTATTTTAATCCCGGTTATTAAAGACAATAAATTGGCGACACCGTTTTGAAAAACTTCAGCGCCGATATATCCTGTCCGAGGATTTTTGTGCGCTTGTCCGGCGATGTGTTCGCCGTTGCCAAAACCGATTTCCAGACAGATTTCATCTACTTCCGTACCGAACAGGGTTTCTTTGTCAAAGGCAGTGTTTTGGGAAATGCGCAAATTAGGCAAAAAGCTTTCTAATAAAGTGGTTTTGGTTTTGCGAATGACGCGGCCTTTGCGGCGTCCGAAAAAGTGGGGCTTGTCTTCTAAAAACATGATTTCATTTGCTCCGTCAGGTTAAGTTTTTCCCATGAAAATGTGCCATTATCTTCCGGTTTGCGTCCGAAATGTCCGTAAGCTGCGGTCGGTTGGTAAATCGGGCGGCGCAAATTCAGATAATTAATGATACCTTTGGGGGTTAGGTCAATATTTTTTTGAATAAAATCGAGGATACGTTGTTCTTCAACTTTATTGGTGTGGTTGGTATTAATATATAAAGACAGCGGTTCAGCCAAACCGATTGCGTATGAAATTTGCAGGAGGCATTCTTCAGCCAAGCCGGCGGCAACAATATTTTTTGCCAGATGGCGCAGCATATAAGCAGCCGAACGGTCAACCTTGGTCGGATCTTTGCCGGAAAATGCGCCGCCGCCGTGTGGGGCATAACCGCCGTATGTGTCGACAATGATTTTACGTCCGGTTAAGCCGGTGTCGCCATCCGGGCCGCCGATAACAAAGCGTCCGGTAGGGTTAACCAGAATGTTGTCATCAGTGGGCATCCAGCCGTCAGGAAGGGTTTGGGCGATGTATTTTTTGGCAATTTCGCGGATGGTTTCTTGAGATACGCTGTCGTGGTGTTGGGTGGAGAGAACAATTGTTTTAACGCGTATTGGCGTGCCGTTGTTGTCATATTCCAAGGTTACCTGACTTTTGGCATCGGGTTCAATGCCGATAACTTCGCCGTTGTGGCGGGCGTTGCTTAGGTTTTGTAAAATGCGGTTTGCCCAATAGATTGCCAGCGGCATATAATTGCTGTCGAAGCCTTTTTCTTTTTTGGCGTAACCAAACATAATTCCCTGATCTCCGGCACCGTCGCGGTCTACGCCCAATGCAATGTCGCAGGATTGATGGTGCAGATAATTGTCAATTTTGACGGTTTGCCAGCTAAAGCCCTTTTGATCGTATCCGATTTGGCGAATGGTATTGCGAATCGTTTGCTCGATTTCGTCTGAAGAAACGTAACTGTTGCAACTGGTTTCGCCGGCAATAATAACCCGGTTTGTGGTTGCTAAGGTTTCGATGGCGCAGCGTGATAGGTTGTCCCGGCTGAGGTAAAGGTCGACAATGGCATCGGATATTTGGTCGCAGACTTTATCCGGATGGCCTTCGGAAACAGCTTCGCTGGTAAAATTCTGATACATGGCTTTGTCCTTGGAGTACGGCTGTTGCTTCTTTGGCGAGTATAAGAAAAAAGCCGGCTTAAAGCCAGCTTTTTTTCCAGATTATAAAAATTTATTTGTCGTCTTCGCTGTTATTGTTATACGTCGTTTTGGACATGGCAATAATCAGGTCAAACATATGCTTAGCCGCTTTGCGGTTAGGAATTTTATAATAAGCTTTAACCAGCTCAATAGTTTCCTGGCGGTTCATCGGATCAGCATCGAACTCGGCATCGTCTTCTTTCAGGCATTCCGGGGTGCTGTCCGGCAGGCTGAACATACGCGGGCTTTGGTTAGCAACGGATTTATCCATATCTTCATAGAAAAAGCCGACAGGAACTTCGAGGACTTTGCCGATATCCCACAGACGGCTGGCACCAACACGGTTCATTCCGCGTTCATACTTTTGAACTTGCTGGAATGTCAGACCCAACAGGCTGGCCAATTTTTCCTGACTCAGGCCGAGCAAGGTACGTCTTAATCTGATGCGGTTGCCGACATGAACATCTATCGGGTTCGGCTGACCGGTGGGAGTTCTACCTCGACTAGATTTTTTAAAAGTTTCTGACGTCATTTCCTATTCCTTTTTATTACGTTAATACTCTATACATATGATTTTAAGGATATTTCGTCAACTAATATTTCTATAATATTTTACATTGTTTGTGAAAAAAATATGAAATATGCGATTTTGTAATAAAATTCAGTTGGTTAGCGAATCCGTATTTTGAGTATAAACGCTAAGGCTAAATTAAAAAAGCATAATATTAAAGGTATGATATTGTGATATTTTCCATAGAAAGTTGAAATGCTCAATTCTTTGGGGAGTTTTGTGTCAAGTATGCCTGATTGGTTCAGCGGCAGTGATGCCGTGACTCTGCCGGATCGGTCGATAACGGCGCTGATGCCTGTGTTTGCAGCCCGGACAATTGTCAGCCCTTCTTCTATTGCCCGCATTTGAGTTGCAACAAGGTGCTGATGCGGGCCGGCGCTGTCGCCATACCAGCCGTCATTGGTGAGGTTAATCAACCATTCGGGCTTTTGAAAATTGTTCACCACCTGTGCGGGAAAAATTATCTCATAGCAGATAAGCGTGCCAAACGGCGGGTATGATGCAATTTGCAAATTTTCCGGGCCGTTTCCGGCTTTGAAATTTGCAATTGTATTGGTAATCGGGCGCACCCAGGAGGGCAGCCAATCACGCAGTGGGATGTATTCGCCAAAGGGGACTAGGTGGCTCTTGTCATATGAGCCTTCGATCATGCCGTCTTTGTTTATGACAAACATCGAATTCAGCGGCTGATAACGGTTGTTTTCATCAGGCAGATAACGTACTAAGCCGGTAATCAGGCGGCCTTGCGCAGGGATGGCTTGGGTGACTTCCTGCCGGTAGTATTCATCATAATCAAGCGGAAACGGACTGGCGGTTTCTCCCCAGATAACAAAATCAATGTTTTGTAATCCCGGCTTTTGGCTGAGAGTGATATATTGGCGGATGTTGTCGTCTAGTGATGTTGGACTCCATTTCATACTTTGCGGAATTGCCGGCTGAACAACCCTGACTGTGATATTGCTAAAGTGATTGTCATTTAAATGCTGTAAGCGCCAGAAGCCGTATCCCCAGTTTGCCAGTGCCAAAAATGCCATAACGGATAATGCGGTTATCAGGTTTTGACGATTGCGCCTGTATATTGCCAAAGCCGGGGCGGCGGTCAGCATGATAACTAATAGAGAAAGTCCGTAAGTGCCGAAAACAGAGGCAGATTGAATAGCTGATGGCGTAAAGGCCAAAGTTGTTCCCAACAAATTCCAAGGAAAGCCGGTGAGGATAAAACTGCGAATCCATTCAAGAATAACCCAGAGGGCAGCAAAGCTCAGGTATTTGGCGTATATATTTTTGAAATAAAAGCTGAGCCATGCCGGAACAGCGGAAAACAAGCCGAAAAATGCACCTGAAGCCAAAAATGCGATAGGGTAGAGCCAGCCAAAAGTTTGGGCCTCTACTAAGAGGGCATTGCCAATCCATGCCAATCCGCAGGCATAAAAGCCGAAGCCGAACCAATAGCCGAGAGCAAAAGCCTTTTTATATCCGGATGCTGTTTGCAACAGAAGCAGCAGGCTGCTAAAAGTTATAAATAAAACCGGAAAAATAAAATATGGCGGCAAAGCCAGAACACTGGCAGCACCTAAAATTACAGCCGCAGTTTTAGAATGGGTGTTTATGGCTGTTTTAATTTGGGAGAATGTCAATTGTCAGTCCTCATAGGGGTTAGCGATATTCATTTGCTTTAAGATGGCGGTTTCAAGGCTTTCCATTTCTTGAGCTTCATCTTCTTCCATGTGGTCATAGCCCGAAAGGTGCAGCAAGCCATGTGTCAGCAGGTGGCAGTAATGATCATGCAGGGAAATGTTTTGTTCGGCAGCTTCGCGCTGCATGGTTTCAAGCGCGATGATAATATCACCCAGCTCAATACAGTCATTCAGCTGGCAGTCTTCATCAAAATTGTCGTCATCAATATTCGCGAAAGATAAGACATTGGTTGGTTTGTCCTTGCCGCGAAAATTGCGGTTGAGAATGTGGACTTCGCTGTCGTTGCTTAAGCAGAGATTGACGCTGACCGGTTTGCCTGTTTGCAGAAAGTCAATAGTTTCGTGCGCTGAGATATAATCCAGTACATGGGTAAAAACCTCTGCGGAAATTGTTTCCGCAGAGGTTAAGGCTTGCAGCCATCCGGCTTCGGCAATATCCAAATTTAGATTATGCTTCATCATCGCCGCGCTGTTTTTTTATTTTTTCTTCATAGGCTTTGACGATTTTTGCGACCAAACCGTGGCGGACAACGTCGGAAGCGCTGAATGTGACCGAGCCGATGTTGTTTACATGGCGTAAGGTGTCTAATGCGTCTTTCAAGCCGGAGATTACGCCGCGCGGCAAGTCAACTTGGCTTAAGTCGCCATTGACAACCATGCGGGAATTTTCACCCAGACGGGTCAGGAACATTTTCATTTGCATCGGGGTGGTGTTTTGGGCTTCATCCAGAATGATGAACGCATTTGATAATGTTCGTCCGCGCATAAATGCCAGCGGGGCAATTTCAATTTCGCCGATAGCCAGCTTCTTGTCGACTTGTTCAGCCGGAAGCATTTCATAAAGTGCGTCATACAGCGGGCGCAGGTATGGGTCGACCTTGTCTTTTAAGTCGCCGGGGAGAAAACCGAGATTTTCACCGGCTTCAACCGCCGGGCGGGAGAGGATAATTTTATCAATACGCCCTTCCAGCATCATGGATACGGCTAAAGCAACAGCCAGATAAGTTTTACCCGTACCGGCAGGCCCGAGGCCGAAGACCAATTCGTTATTCAGCATTTCCTGAATATACTGCGCTTGCGTTGCGGAGCGCGGATAAATATGGCGTTTCTTTGTTTTCAAGACAATATCATTAAGATTGTTTTCATCGATTTTGGCAGCGCCTTCATCGCTCAAACGGACGGCAGCTTTGACTTCCTGTTCGTTTACGTCAATGCCGCGGCTGACTTTGTTATAGAGCATATCAATCGCTGTCCGAGCCTGTTCAATTGCTTCAGCATCGCCTTGAACGGTTATCTGGTTGCCGAAAGAACCTATTGTCACATTGAGAAGCTGCTCCAACAGTTTAAGGTTGGCGTCCTGAGGGCCGACAAGCTGTTGAACCAACTGGTTATTGTAAAGTTCAAAACTGATTTCTGCCATGATAATTATCCTTTCTTGCTTTGCGTTTCGGCCGGATAAATGCCGGTCAGCGAGTTAACGGTTGCTTCGGTTATTTTTATATCGACAATACGGTTTAGGTATTCCTTGCCGATATTGACGTGAACGTTTTGCATATAAGGTGTCCGCCCGACCAGCTGTCCGCTGTGGCGTCCTTTAAATTCAAACAGAACCGGCATGGTTTTGCCGATGGTTTCCTCGTTGAATTTTAACTGGTATGAAGATAATAAATCCTGCAAAATATCCAAGCGCTGCTGTTTAATTTTTTCCTCAACCTGATCAGGCATTAATGATGCCGGAGTGCCGGGGCGTTTGCTGTATTTGAAGGAGAAAGCCTGAATATAGCCGACGCGTTTAACGATGTCGAGGGTTTGTTCAAAGTCTTCGTCCGTTTCGCCGGGGAAGCCGACAATGAAGTCTGAAGACATTCTCAGCGCCGGGTTGGCAGCGTATAGTTTTTCTATTGTCCGCAGATAGTCATCACGCGAGTGACGGCGGTTCATGGCTTTGAGTATTTTGTCTGACCCGGATTGTACCGGCAGATGGAGGTAGGGCATAAGCTGCGGCAAATCTTTGTGGCAGGCGATTAGTTCATCGGTCATGTCTGCCGGGTAGGATGTTGTGTAGCGTATGCGCTTTAATCCGTCAATTTCAGCCAGTTTACGGAGCAAATAAGCCAAAGAACGTTCCTGTCCGTTTTGGTCCGTCCCGTGATAGGAATTGACATTCTGGCCGAGAAGATTGAGTTCGACGCTGCCACTGTTGACTAAGTGTCTGGCTTCAGAGATGACTTCTTCCACGGAGCGTGAGGTTTCAACACCGCGGGTGTAGGGCACGACACAGTAAGTGCAGAAGTTGTTGCAGCCTTCCTGAATGGCTAAGAATGAGCAACCGCCGGAAGATTTGTTTTCCGGAAGAAAATCAAATTTGGATTCCGCTGGAAATTCGGTGTCGATAATGCTTTCGCCGCGCGCGCGTTTGACTTTTTCCAAAATTTCAGGCAGGCGGTGATAGGTGAGCGGGCCGGTGGCGAAATCAACATATGGAGCGCGGACGGCAATCTGCTCGTCTTCAGCCTGCACAACACAACCGGTAACCCCGATGATTGTATCTTTGCCTTCTGCGGCGCGTTCTTTTTTGATTAGCAGTGCGCGTCCTAAGTCTGAGAAGACTTTTTCTGCCGCTTTTTCGCGGATGTGGCAGGTGTTAAAAATGATGATGTCGGCATTCCGGGTGGAAGATGCTGCTTCATAGCCGAGGCTGTCAAGAATGTGAGCTATACGGTGCGAATCGTAAACGTTCATCTGGCAGCCGAAAGTTTTAATATAATACTTTTGAGTTGTGTTCACTTTTATCTCGTCAATTATTTTCTTCTATCTTTTAGTTTAGGTTAATTGTGAAATATTTTCAAACCTTTTTTGCTTTCTTCAGCCGTGGGATGAATATTATTTGTGTGGATGTTGCTTTTTGATTGCTAAAAAAGGCTTTTTTAGGTATCATTTGTTCATATTATCAATTGAATTGAGGTTCTGTTATGGTTGATTTGAAAATGGAGATGAATGTGAGTTGTGTCGACAGTTTGTCTGAGGAGCAAAAAATAGCTTTTGTAAAAGCGTTTTCCCATTTGGCGATGGCTGATGGCTGTTTTGATGAAGATGAGAAAGCATTTATCCGCCATGTGGCTGCTGGTTTCGGGATTTCTTTAACACATCTTGAAGAGATTTTTGAGGTCAATGACGGTGAAAAAATTATTGAAGAAGTCAAAAAAATCAGTAATCGCCGCGCGGCACTGGAGTTGATTAAGGAGATGTGCATTCTGGCTCATGCCGATGATGACCTATCTGATAAAGAAACGGCGTTTATTGGCCGAGTTGGTTTGGCGATGGGGATAGAGTTGGATAAAATTGAACAAATCAGCAACTGGGTTATCGACCGGCTTGTTTGGCTTGAAGAAGCAAAAATCATTTTTGAGGAAGTTTAATTAGCGAGAACGTTCATGGAAAATCTACAAGACAGAAAAGAAGCCCATCAGCAAAGAGCCAGCCGTCTGCATCAGGTTTGGGAAAAATATCAGCAGCAACAGCAGGAGAGGGAACGGAAAAATCCGCAGAGCATTATGCAAAATGCTTTGAGCGGGGAAGAATCGCCCCTGAAAATTTCGCAAAAAGTAAATTTGGTGCAAAAGGCTTTATATGCTCCGGAAGATGATGTTATTTACGATGGCCGGGAAGATAAAAATCTGGCTGAATTTGTAAATGATTTGGCCGGAGCAATTGAGAAAGACACGTTCTATTTTGAGCAGGCTAATTCGATTGAGCGGATAAATTGCGAAACTTCAACTATGAATGAATATTTTACATGGATTGATGAAGGGCAGGTTATTATCCGGCATATGAATGATGGCGAGGTAACCCCGGAAGATGTGAAAGAACGGGATGATTTTATTGATATGTCTTTCCAGCGGGAAACAGAACTTCTGACCTGTTTAGGCTTGTATGAACGCAGCATAAATATGGGGAATGCCGAAGCCAAGGTGAAATTTGACGAGTTGCGCCTTAAGCTGCAAAAATTGCGCGAAATCCGCAGCTCTATTCAAAACAGCTGTAATCATGACGTGAATAAAAAAGTTGAAAAAAATGAGTATGAAGCGGCTTTGGAATATTACCGCCTGTTAGCGTTTATGCGGCAGATTGGAAATCACCCATCGGAAGAGCAAATTGACGAATTTCGGGCAAGAGCGTCGGCTTTGAGGGGGTATCGCGGGGTAGATGTGGAGTTTTTGGCCGGGTACAGCTTTTATACCCGTTTGGTGGATGATGTGCGCCATGCTGACCAGCAAGAGCGCCAGCGTCAGAAAAATGATTTTGAGCATGGATTGTCTTATAACCGCAGTCCGGGGGAATTCCTGTATATGGCTAAACATTATCAGGAGAAAAAAGAGGATATCCGCTCACGCATTGAACGCTTGCGCGGTTTGCGTCCCGTGCAAAAAGATTCCCCTTTGTATGACACCGCGCAAATGAGGCATAAGCCTTTAACGCGGGAAGGGATTCAAAAGGCTTTGGAACGCTTGAAGCAACAAGAGGCCTTGGAACGCGCTTAACAAGTTAATAAAAAAGATTGCGTATCAGTATCTGTTGTTTTATATCTAAACCAATATAAAATTTTTTAAGGAGATGTTTTATGGGTGCTTTATTTGAGCCGTTTTTGTATATCATCGGTTTTGTCGTCGATATATATTTCAAAGTTGTGGTTGTGGAAATTGTTTTGCACTGGCTGATTTATTTCAAGATTTTGGAAGCCAACAACAAATATGCTCAGAAAACCATGGAAATTTTGGAAAAAGCGACGAAGCCCGTTTATAAGAAAATCGGCGAGAAGATTCCGCCTGTTTCCGGTTTCGATTTTTCACCGTTTATTTTGCTGCTGATTTTGTTGTTCATCGGGCGTTTGGTTTATCGTCTGTCTGAACTCGTGATGTAATCTTTCAAGCGGCGAAAAGCTGTAGGCAAGATTGGGGAATGATGCTCTGATTGTTGCCCAATGATTGTCTGATTTCAGATTAAAGAAAAACTCCGGAACGTAAGTTCACGGAGTTTTTTCTTAAAAAAGTTTACGAGGCTGTTGATTAGACAGTTTTACTCGTTATCTTTTTTATTTTTTTTACAATTCACTGAAGTCCATGTGGTTTACATCGGCGCTGCCAGTGTAAACATCCAAAGAAGAAAGAGCGTTTTTTTCTTGTTTAGACAAGAATATTCGGATAAATAGTTTTGAGCTTTAAGTGTCATTTAATGAGGAATCGTGAAGTTCCTTTTTTTTGAAGAATGAGGAAGAATGTTTTTTCGGGATACAGAAAAGGGAATTGTGTTGAATATCCGGGTTATGCCCAATGCATCAAGCTGCGCTTTCAGAGGCCTGTTTACAGGAGCAGATGGCACGGAATATTTAAAAGTGGCGGTTGTCAGTGTGCCCGAGAAAGGAAAGGCCAATAAGGAATTGTTGACTTTTCTGGCTAAGAAGCTAAATTTGCCTAAGAGTTGTATGGAGCTTATCAGCGGCGACACTGACCGGTATAAACGTATTTTGGTGAAACAAGCCGGCGGGGATGTTTTGGCGCAGATGGAAAATTTGCAGAAGGAGGCAGAAAATGACAGCTGTAATAATTGATGGAAAACAGCAGGCCGCACAGATTAGAGAATTGTTGGCTGCTGAAATTTCTGCTTCGCGGATTAAGCCGGTTTTGGCGGTGATTCAGGTGGGAGATAATCCGGCCAGTCAGGTTTATGTGCGCAATAAACATAAAGCTGCCACTGAAATCGGCATGGATTGCCGTGTTTTTCATTTGCCGGAAACGGCAGATGAGGTAATGCTGAGCGAATTGATTGCGAATTTAAATAACGATTGTGATGTTAACGGGATTATTGTTCAGCTGCCGTTGCCTAAGCATCTTAATGAACTGCGCATATTGTCACAGATTGCTTATTATAAAGACGTGGACGGTTTTAGCCCTTATAATGCCGGTTTGTTGCAGATGAATAATTCGGATGCGGTGGTGGCGGCGACACCGCAGGGAGTAGTGGAACTCTTAAATGCGTCTTTGGGTTCGCTGACGGGAAAGCACGTGGTCATTATCGGAAGATCCAATATTGTCGGGCGTCCTTTGGCTGATTTGCTGCTGAATCAGAATTGCACGGTAACGGTTGCACATTCAAAGACGGTTAATCTTCCTGAATTGGCGCGCCAGGCAGATATTTTGGTAGTGGCTTGCGGTTGTCCGCGTTTGGTGCGGCAGGATTGGGTTAAACCCGGAGCAGCGGTAATAGATGTCGGGATTAATCGTGAAGACGGAAAGTTGGTCGGTGATGTTGACTTTGAGGCCGTGAAAAATGTTGCGGGGTTTATTACGCCTGTTCCCGGCGGGGTTGGGCCGATGACCGTTGCCATGTTGTTAAAAAATACGTGGCAGGCTTGTCTGAAACAACATTCCCAATCTTAAATTTCTCTGAAAAATGCTTATATTTAAACCACAATGATGGTTGGAATATAAGATGGAAAAGTCAGGTAAGATTTGCATATTGGATGAAGCGCAGGCTTTGCAAGAATGGCAGGGCGGGGAATTGGCCGGCCATGGCTATGAGGTTTTTGCCACATCAAATCTTTATCAGTTTCTGAATTATGCGCGGGAAATGAGCCCGCATTTGCTGCTGATTAATGTGGAAACCGGAGCTTCATCATTATTGGATATGATAAATGCTGACCGCTTTTTGAATGATATTCCGGTTGTGATTAAGGCGGGGGCAAATTTTTCGCCGGAGAAGCACGAACGCATATCACATTTTCTCTTTTCTCCGTTTTCTCAGACAGAAGTTGAAACTGTTGCCGTTTCTTATTGTTCGGGGCAGCAAATTCATGATGTTTTGCTGATTGATGACTATGATGCCACGGCAGATTCCGCGCTTAATGTATTGAAACGCCAGGCCTTAAATTGTTTTGAAGTTCATAATCTATGCGCGGCGCAGAAATATTTGCAGAAGAACTTTCCGCGGGGGATATGCGTCTGCCTGCCTTATGAAGAATGCCGAAAAGCAGAAGATGTTTTGCAGTATGATAAAATTTTTTATGTGGAAAATCCGGCTCGTCTGAAAAATATCGCTACACTTTTGAATTAAGAATGCTATCCTCTAACCCGAAAAGTAAAGGATAGAGGAATGTTTTTACAAAAAATCCGCCATATTGGGCAAAGTTGGGTGAAAGCCGTTTATGATTATATGTTGCGTCTGGCCGCAGATAAGCACGCAATGTTTTTTTTATTTGTTGTGGCGTTTGCCGAAAGTTCATTCTTTCCTATTCCGCCGGATATTATGTTGATTCCGATGATATTAGCGACACCTTTTAAGGCTTATCGAATTGCGGCGGTTGCCACAATTGCCAGTGTTACAGGTGGATTTTTCGGCTATTTTATAGGGGTTTATGGGTATGATTTAATCGCCAAGCCGATTTTGAACTTCTATGGGTATATGGCGCAGTTTGATGTGTTTAAAGGCTATTATCATGACTGGGGCGCTTGGATTGTTTTCGGTGCCGGGCTGACGCCTTTTCCTTATAAGGTGGTGACCATTGCCAGCGGTGCGGTTCATTTGGATTTGGTTGTGTTTACCATTGCGTCGGTTTTGTCGCGCGGCGGCCGGTTTTTCCTTGTGGCGTGGCTGTTAAAAAAATATGGTGAACCGATGAAAGTTTTTATTGAAAAACACTTGGGCAAACTTTCAGTTTTGTTTGTGGTCTTGTTGGTTGGCGGATTTGCGCTGATTAAATTTCTTTAGGTTCAAATAAAAACCCTCCGGAAGGAGGGTTTTTCTTAATCCTTATGGCGGAATGTAATCCGGCCTTTGGTCAGGTCATAAGGGGTCATTTCAATATCGACTTTATCGCCGACCATAACGCGAATTCTGAATTTGCGCATTTTTCCGGCAGTGTGAGCCAAAATTTCAACCCCGTTTTCTAACCGAACCCGGAACATGGCGTTCGGAAGTTTTTCGATTACTTCTCCGGTGAGTTCCAGAAGCTCTTCTTTACTCATTAAATATTCCTCAATTTATTAATTATTTTCTTCTGTATAAACCTTAATTTTTATTTTGGCAAATTATTTCTCAAAGTTACGGGGAATTTTTATGGTAAAACAGGTGCCAACCCCCGGTTTGCTCTTCACTGAGATTGTCCCACGCAGCTTTTCGACGATGGATTTGACAATAGCCAGGCCCAGGCCTGTTCCTGTTTGCAATACCGTGTTGCCAGTGGTGTAAAACGGTTCAAATATGCGGGGCAGCTTGTCAGCAGTGATGCCGTGCCCGCTGTCTTTGATTTCAATTTTTGCCGCGTTATCGGCTGTTTGATTTATCTTTATGCTTAGTTCGTCGTTTTCTGACATGGCTTTGAGCGAATTTTGCAGGAGGTTGATAATCATCATTTTGAAGTCAGCCTCGTTGCCGGAAACGATGATGTCTTTCTGCGGGTGTTTGAAATTGATGCTGATGCCGTTGCGTTTGGCCTCATAGTCCAATAGCTGAATGACATCTTCTATACTGTTGTTGACAGAAAATTGGGTTTCTTCTTCAGGGGCAAAATGTGCCATTTTCAGCAGACGTTCGGGGACGTTTATGCATTCCGTTAACTGCTTGTCTATCAAGGACAAGTATTGTTTTTCTTCATTATTATCGGGTTTGTCGCGATAATATTTATTGAGAAGCCCCTCGGTAATCATGCGGATGGAGCCAAGGTGGTTTTTCATTTCGTGGGCTACGGCGGTGGCAAGGAAGCCCAGTGATGATAGTTTTTGCTGGTGCGAGAAGCGGATGTCTTCGCTGAGGTCGCGAAAAGCTTCCACAATATATTGGCGAGGTTTGCTGTCGCTGTCCTGAATAACCATCGGGGCGGCGTTGACGGACAGGTGGCGGTTGGGGTAGGCGGCAAATTGCTGGATGAATTTGACATTTTCCGCTTTTTTTTCTTTTATTTCTTGCAGAGGGCAGGTGAACAGGCTGTGCGGGCATGGCGCATCCCGATTTTGCGAAGAAGCATAACATTTTTGCCCGATGCAGTTGGAGCAACTGTTAATCTGGCGATAATATTCTTTATTGGCAATGATGATTGTGCCATTTTCATCCAAGACGCGGATGCCATCGGGGATTGAGTCGATAATTGATTGCAGAAAAGATTCTGTTTTGTGAATTTCTTTAATGCCGTTTTCAATGTTATCCAGCATATCATTGAATGTCTGCATCAATTTGTTAAACTCATCGGGGAATCTGGTTTGTGAGGGTAATGGCAAGCGATTGGTATAATTTCCGGATTGGATTTTATGACTGATTTTAGACAGTTTTTCAATTGGGGCTAATACCCAGATATTAATCAGCCGCCATAATACCAGTAATGACAGGAAGAACAGTGCGGCGCTGATGGTGACGATTTTGAAGCTGTCGGTCAGGGTTTTGTATCTGGCATCATAACTTTTCAGGATTTCATCCATCTTTTTACGCTCTTGAGATATTTTTTCCTGATTGATGGTCAATTGTGAGCTTTCTATCAGCTTTTTTAGTTCCGGAGGTAACCGGAGATGGGGATTTTGGTGCTTAATTTCAGTCAGGGCTTTCCGCAGCGAAGTGTTTTCAATCAGTTGTTCCATGTATTGCTGATTACGCAGGGTGGCCGATTTCTGTTGCTCCTGCAGTTTGTCGATGTTTATCAGATAAAATGAATAAGAAAAAATCAACGATGTAAATAAGAAGAAAGTTGAAATCGTGTAAATGAGCTTTTTATTTAAACTAAAGAACATCTTTTTTCCTATCTGGGGTTGATTTTGTGATTTTAGCCATTATTTAATATTATAGCAGTATTATCTTAATAAAAAGAAAATGCTATAAGGGACTGAAAATGGCCAAAGACCTTAAATATGATATTTTTCCCGAAGCCGAGGCGGAGCTTTCTGTCTGGGATGACGATGATGTTGCCTTTATTAAAAACGGCGTTCACGACGGCAAAGAAATGTGGTTAATTTATGCCAGCGATGGTACTAAAATTGCGGCAACCGATGACAGGGATTTTGCGTTTATAATGGCTCGGCAAAATGATTTAATGCCGAAGTCTGTCCACTAAATTTAGCGGAATGTTGTTGGACTGATTGAGCGGGAGGCTTGTTGAGGTCTTGTGAAATGGTTTTAAGCAAATAAAAAAGGGCATCTGAGATGCCCTTTTTTATTGTTTGATAAGCTAATTGTTTAATAAAGCATATACTTCTTCATTAGATTTTGCGGCCCGCAATTTGGTGCAGGTGTTCTCGTCTTTTAGGACGCGGGAAATCTGAGCCAATGCGGTCAGATGGTCTGCGCCGCTGCTTTCCGGTGAAAGCAGGAGGAAAACAGTGTCTACGGGTTTGTTGTCAACGGCGTCAAAGTCAATGGCTGTTGAGAGCCGGGCAAAAATTCCGCAAACCTTGTTCAGTTCAGACAGGCGTCCGTGCGGGAGAGCCGTTCCGCCGCCAAAACCGGTTGACCCCAGGTTTTCGCGTTCCAGAATAGTATCAAAAACAGTTCTCTCGTTAATGCCGGTGAGTTCGGATGCTTCCCGGGCAAGTTCCTGAAGCAGTTGTCTTTTGCTGCCAGCTTTAAGGGAGAGCATAACAGAATTTACGGACATTATCTCGGAAATTTTCATTGTTTTTTATGCCTTATTTTTATTATCAATTAGTTGTCAGCTTTAGGTTCAACCCAGCCGATGTTACCGTCTTTGCGGCGATAAACCATGCTGATGTGGTTGTTAGCGCTGTTGCGGAACATGATGGCAGCTTCGTTAACCAAGTCCATATACATAACGGCTTCGCTGACTGTGCAGACCGGGATGTTTGCTTCTGTTTCAGCAATTGTCAACGGTGCATTGACATCAATGTCCATTTCGTCTTCTGTTTCATGCAGCGGGAAAACAGCTTCGCTAGCCATTTCTGCCAGACCGGTTTTGCCTTTGTGGTCGTTCAATTTGTTTTTATGACGGCGCAGGCGGGTGGCAATATGAGCATTGGCATTGTCAAAGGCTGTGTAAGGATCGCCGGCAGCACCAGTACCTTTTAAGACAATGTTTTTAGCCGGGTGAACGGTTACTTCCGCGCTGAAGTCATCGCCGTCTTTAGAAAAAGCAACGGTGCAGCTGATGGGCGCCGGAAAATATTTGTTAACCGAATTTAATACATTCTCTTCAACATGGTTACGAAGTCTGTCCCCGATATCAACCTGTTTGCCTGTCAATGTAATTTTCATAATTTTTCCTTGCAAAATAGAATTAGTAAAACTTTTCAAATGAGAGATAACTCTATATTTCTCTAAAAGTCAATATATATTATGATTCTTTGAAAAGCAAGCATTCTGTGGATAGTGTTAAAAGCTGTTGCGTTTCAGCCTTTTGCGTTGTCCAGAGGTTGGGATATTCATGCCTTCGCGATACTTGGCAACTGTACGACGGGCGATTTTGATTCCCTGCCGGGCGAGAAGCTCGACAATCATGTCATCAGAGAGGATATTGTCCGGTTTTTCTTCATCAGTTAGCTGTTTGATGCGATGTTTGATTGCCGTGACGGAGGTTGTTTCATCACCGGTGTAAGTGCCGGCAGCGGCTGAGAAAAAGTATTTTAGCTCAAATATTCCGCGCGGCGTGTGCATATATTTGCGGGTGGTTACGCGGCTGATGGTGCTTTCGTGCATTTCCAGAGCTTCGGCCACATCGCGCAGCAACATGGGTTTGAGGTGTTCGACCCCTTTTTCGAAAAAGTCCCGCTGGCGTTTGACGATTTCTTCGGCGACACGCAAAATTGTAGATGCGCGCTGGTGCAAAGCTTTGACGAGAAAATTGGCGGAGCTGATACGGTCTTTGAGATAGCGCTTGGCTTCTTTGTTTTGGCTGCCAAGGTTACGGATTTCACTGTAATATTCCCGGTTTATCAGTACCTTGGGCAGGGAAAGGGCGTTCAGCTCAATCAAATATTCGCCGTATTTGTTGGTTTTGACAAAGACATCCGGGATAATATATGAGGTGAGGTCATGGTTAAAATCGGCAGCGGGTTTGGGATTTAGCGCTTTAAGGTCATTTAGCATGGAGCTTAAATCTTCATCGCTGAAATTGCCTAGTTTTTTTAAATCTTTGAAGCGGCGTTCTGCGACCCAATCCAAATGTGTTACCAATATTTCCATATATGGATCAAAGCGGTTCAGGTCTTTCAGCTGGATTGTCAGGCATTCAGCCAGAGATGCGGCAAAAATGCCGGATGGTTCGAACGTTTTTAATTTGGCCAGGATGTCGGCAACTTCGCTTTCGTTAATGCCCAAGCGTTCGGCAATTTTTGTACAGTTGCCGCGGAAGTAACCGGCTGCGTCCAAAAATTCGCATAATCTAGCCGCAATTATTCTTTCTCTGGGTGTATTGAAGTTGAGTTGTATTTGTTCGTCAAGAAAGGCATAGAGCGATTTACCCGCGGCAAGCTTCTGTTCAAAGTAGTCAAAACTGTCGTCCGGGTTGGCAATATGATCGGGGCGGTAATCTTTCCAATCAGCATCGGAAGATATGCCGTATCCTTCGCGATCGCTGCCGAAATCGTCATCAAAGTTATTGTCGTAGTCAATGTCGGGGGACGTATCTTCCGTTTCAGCCGGCGGGGTGTCGTAGTCGTCAATTGTTTGCTGTCGCGGCTCATTTTCATTCAGCCGCTCATCTTCACGCTCAAGCAAGGGATTGGTTTCCAGTTCTTTGGAAACTAATTCGTTCAGTTCCAGATTAGACATTTGCAGTAAATTAATGGCCTGGCGCAGTTGCGGGGTCATTAAGAGTGACTGCGATTGTCTGATTTCTATTTTGGGTGCAAGAGCCATGCTAGCTGCCGTTTCACGGGTTACATGGAGAAGTTGTCACCCAGGTAGACTTTTCGGACTTCTTTGTTGTTGACGATTTCATCGGGGTTGCCTTCCATTAAAACGGTTCCTCCGTGTAAGATATAGGCTCTGTCGGTAATATCCAAGGTTTCACGGACGTTATGGTCGGTAATTAATACGCCTAAGCCGCGGTGTTTTAATTGGGAAACCAAATTGCGGATTTCGCCGACGGCAATCGGGTCAATACCTGCTAAGGGTTCATCCAGCAAGATAAAGTTGGGTTGGCTGGCGAGTGCACGGGCAATTTCCAGACGGCGGCGTTCACCACCGGATAAGGCTATGGCCGGTGATTTGCGCAGATGGGCAATGGAGAACTCCGATAACAGTTCTTCAAGCATATTTTCCCGGCGGCTTTCATCGTCAATTACAATTTCCAGGATGGCTTTGATGTTTTCTTCTACGGTCAGCGCCCGGAAGATTGATGCTTCCTGCGGCAGGTAGCCAATTCCCATACGGGCGCGGCGATACATCGGCAGGTTGGTAATATCATGGCCGTCAATATGCACGTCACCGTAATCCGGCGTAATCAGCCCGGTAACACAATAAAAGCAAGTGGTTTTGCCTGCGCCGTTAGGGCCGAGCAGGCCGACAGCTTCCCCGCGGCGGACGTTCAGCGATACATTGCGCAGCACTGGACGGTTTTTATATTTTTTGCCGATGTTAAAGACTTCAAGAGTAGAAACGGAATCGAATTTATTCATCTTTTTTGCTTTGCTTATTTAAGGTTCCAGTCGGTTGATTTGTTTTCCGGGGCGGCCGTGTTATCTGCCGGAAGCTGTTGTTCTTTTTCTGCTTTGTCTTTTTCAATAAAGATGCCGGAAACGCGCTTTCCTGATTTTTTGTCTGACAAGACACGGCTGATGCCGGTTTTCAGGTCAGTTTCCGCAAAGTCGCCTTTTAAGATATTGCCGTCTTGGTTAATAACAACATTGCGATACAGGCGGACTTTGTTAATTTTGGGGAGGTAAACGCCTTGTTCTCCGGTGACGATGGCTTGGTCATTGACAATCCGTACTTCATTATTGTCTGAATAAATTTCGACCTTATCCAATTCAGACTGTCCTTCGCTGTTTTGGGTGAAGTAGCTGACCATTTTGTTTGAGTAAATGGTGCTGTCATCATTTTTGGCAATGACATCCCCAAAAGCAATTGCCTTGTTTTCTGAAGGATAATAAGTGATGTTATCCGTGGCGGTGATGGTTTTGCCGTCATTGGTGAGGATTTTGGAAACAGGCTCTCCCTGCAAAACCATTACGTCTGTGATAAGATTGTAATCCATTGTATCGCCATAGGCTTTGGCCGTAGGCGAAGTGATGACAACACCGCCTTGCGCATGGACATCGCGGATGTTGGTGCGGGCTTTTTCGCCGCCTTTTTTACTGCTTTCATAAAAGGCAGTCATTTGATCGGCACGGATGTTCATGTCTTTTTTCGTGGCAATGGCGTTGCCGACGGCTACCATTTTTTGTTCATTCTGATGCCATTCGACTTTGTCGTCTGCGGTTAAGCGGATATCTTCAGCGTGTGCCGGAAAAGCGAGAGCGATAGTCAAAGCCAGAAAATATGCGGATTTTTGCATTAGTCGTTGCCTTTTAATTGTTCTTCAGGAATGGTGATGTATGTTTTGCCGGTGAAAGTCAACAGATTTTTCTTGTTGTCATATTCAAAACCCTCGGCCTCAATATGGCTTGTTTCGCCGTCTACAGTAACGGGTTTGACACCATAGGCTTTAGAGTGTTTGAAATCAAAAAACATTTCGGTGCTGTGGGCCGTCATGCCGTCGCTGTAAAACATTTCAACATTATCTATCAGCTGTAAGACGCTGTTAAGCTGGTTAAAGTAGCCGGTTGGCGCTTGGATGTTAACCCAAGTCTGATTCGAACCGGGAACTATCCCTTGCGGGTTGGTCAGTTTCAATAATTTAGAACCGGGCTCGGTTTCATCAATTTTATCAGCGTTAAAATTGTTTACTTTATTGTCCGCATCGGTGATGTAAAAAACAGTTTCTTCCATGTGAAGTTTTTCCAGCTCGCCTTTCTTGGGAAGCGTGACGTCCATATCCATCCGGCTGCCGTCATTCTGCAAATGCGGGATGATAATCAGCAGGCCGATGAGCAAAGCGGCAAAGCAGGGAAGAGCCAGTTTAATCCAGCGCATTATTTTTGCACGGCGCGCCAAAGATGTTTCGGTTTGTTGCCGAAGATTTTTTTCGCCGTTAAAATAAGCGTCAATTTTTTGCGAATCAAACACCTAAGCAGCTCCGGCACGCAGGCAGTCATGCAAATGGACAATGCCGACAGGTTTGTTGTCATCAAGAACAAACAGCTGGGTAATGCCTTTGCCGGTGTTGTTCATAATGTTAACGGCTTCCGCTACCAAAATGTCCGGAGTGGTTGTTTTCGGATTACGGGTCATGATTTCAGAAACATTTTTGCCAAGCATATCGGGAGAAATGCAGCGGCGGAGATCGCCGTCCGTGATAATGCCCAGCAGTTCGCCGTTATCATTGGTAACGCCGACGCAGCCCAGCATTTTAGATGTCATTTCCAACAAGGCGTTTTGCATTGAGGCGTTTTCACTGACCAGCGGAATTTCGCTGCCTTTATGCATCAGGTCAGAAACTTTTTGCAGAAATGCGCCTAATTTGCCGCCCGGGTGACGTTGTTTGAAATCCGTTTTGGAAAAACCTTTGCGTTCCAGCAGGCAAACCGCCAGAATATCACCTAATACCATGGTGGCTGTGGTTGATGATGTCGGAGCTAATCCCAGCGGGCAAGCTTCGCCGTCATCCGGCAGCTTAAGCAGAACATCGCCGGCGCGGCCGAGAGCGCTGTTCGCATTTTTTGTGACGGCAATCAAAGGGATGCCGTAACGTTTGCAATAAATGATGATATCTGAGAGTTCTTTGGTTTCGCCGGAATTAGAAATGGCAACGACAATATCGTTAGGGGTAACCATGCCCAAATCGCCGTGGCTGGCTTCGCCGGGATGTACAAAGAAAGACGGTGTGCCTGTCGAGGCCATAGTCGCCGCAATTTTAGAGCCGACGTGACCGGATTTTCCCATGCCGGTGATAATAACGCGTCCGGTTGTTTTCTGCATCAAATCCAGCGCTTGGGTCAAGCTGTTGTCGAGGCCATTTTCCATCATGCGCAGGGCTTCGATTTCTTTATCAAGAGTCCGGCGGGCGGACTGCAGGTCTGTATTTTCTTCAGCGGTCATAGTCAATCCTTTAAAAACAATTCAAGATGTTTTGAACGTATTATTTTATGCCGCAAAAGGCAAGTTTTTTTTAGCGGTTATACCTGACAGAAATTATTTTTTATCGGGAGAAGAAATTTTGTAAGCTGAGGTTTGTGTTTTATTTAAATAGACTCAAATGGACTCAAAAGAGTCGCGGTGTAGCTGTTTGATAATATGCGGAAGAAAATTCCGGAATAGAGTCTTATAAAGGCCTGCGGGGACTCACTTGTGGTAAAGGTTAAGGAAAGGTAAAAGTTTTTTAGACTCAAAAAGAGGTTTTTTTGTAAAAAGCTGTTGACTATTGCGGCACGTTCATCTAGTATGCGCTCAAACTTTGAACCTTATGACTAAGGAGATGAGTGAAATTAAAATGACGCAAACCCAGACAATGTCTAGTTCTGCTGTAGTTTTAGCCCTGTTCCACAAAACAGTGATGTTTTGTGAATCGGGTGTTTTATGTTAAAAATGTAAATTTAAATTTTAAGGAAATTAGTGATGCCTACAATTAATCAGTTAATTCGTAAATCACGAACACCAAAAGTGAAAAGAAACAAAGTTCCGGCTTTGAAAGCTTGCCCTCAAAAACGCGGTGTTTGTACAAGGGTTTATACAACAACCCCGAAAAAACCGAACTCCGCTTTGCGTAAAGTGGCTCGCGTACGCTTGACAAACGGCTTTGAAGTAATCAGCTATATCCCTGGTGAAGGTCACAACCTGCAAGAACACTCAGTGGTGCTGATTAGAGGAGGCCGTGTAAAAGACTTGCCTGGTGTTCGTTATCATATTATTCGCGGTACCTTGGATACTCAAGGTGTTTCTAAACGTCGTAAACGTCGTTCTCTGTACGGCGCTAAGAGACCTAAATAGGAGATATAGATAATGTCACGTCGTCATAGTGCTGAAAAGAGAATCGTACTGCCTGATGCTAAATATAATGACAAGGTAGTCGCAAAATTTATTAATAATGTTATGGAAGACGGTAAAAAAGCCGTAGCTGAGAAAATTGTTTACTCTGCTTTCGATATTTTGGCCGCTAAAACCAAACAGGAAGCTTTGAGCGTGTTTAACGAAGCTATTGATAACGTTAAACCGGTTGTCGAAGTTAAGTCCCGCCGCGTTGGTGGTGCAACTTATCAAGTTCCTTGCGAGGTTCGTCCGGAACGCCGTCAGGCTCTGGCTATTCGTTGGATTATTGCCGCAGCTCAGAAACGTTCTGAAACAACCATGACCGAGAGACTGGCTAACGAATTGCTGGATGCTTTCGCCAATAAAGGTTCTGCCGTTAAGAAACGTGAAGATACCCATAAAATGGCCGAAGCTAACAAAGCTTTCTCTCACTACAAATTCTAATTATACAGGGACAAGACAATGGCTCGTACACATAAACTGGAAATGTATCGCAACATCGGTATCATGGCTCACATCGATGCCGGTAAAACCACGACCACTGAACGTATTCTGTATTTTACAGGTGTGAACCACAAAATCGGTGAAACCCATGATGGTGCTGCCACCATGGACTGGATGGAACAGGAACAGGAACGCGGTATTACCATTACCTCCGCGGCAACAACCTGCTTCTGGAAAAACCATCGCGTCAATATCATTGATACGCCGGGTCACGTTGACTTTACTGTTGAAGTTGAACGTTCTCTGCGTGTTCTTGACGGTGCAATTACCGTATTTGACTCTGTTGCCGGTGTTGAACCGCAGTCTGAAACCGTTTGGCGTCAGGCTGACAAATACGGCGTTCCCCGTATTTGCTTCTGCAACAAGATGGACCGTATCGGCGCGAACTTCTATCGCTGTCTGGATATGATTAAAGACCGTCTGGGCGCTACACCGCTCGCTTTGCAGCTGCCTATCGGTGCTGAAGCTGAATTCAAAGGTATTATTGACTTGCTGCAAATGAAAGCAATTGTTTATACCGGCGATGCTGCTGATTCTCCGATTAATGTTGAAGAAATTCCGGCTGAATTGAAAGACAAGGCTGAAGAATATCACAATCAATTAATTGAAGCTGCTGTTGAACAGGATGAAAAAGCAATGGAAGATTTCTTTGAAGGTAAAGAAATTTCTGTTGAAACCCTGAAAAAATGTATCCGTAAAGGTACGATTTCTCAAGCTTTTGTTCCGGTTCTTTGTGGTACAGCTTTCAAAAATAAAGGTGTTCAGCCTTTGTTGGATGCGGTTATTGATTACTTGCCATCACCGTTGGATATTCCGGCGATTGAAGGTGTAAAACCGGGTACTGACGAAGTTATTGAACGTCGTCCGGATGACAACGCGCCGTTGTCTGCCCTGGCATTCAAAATCATGAATGACCCGTTTGTTGGTTCTTTGACCTTTACCCGTATTTATTCGGGTACGATGACTGCCGGTTCTTATATCTATAACTCTGTTAAAGATAAGAAAGAACGCGTCGGTCGTATGTTGTTGATGCATGCTAACAAACGTGAAGATTTAAAAGAAGCTCATGCCGGTGATATCGTTGCTTTGGCTGGTTTGAAAGACACAACAACGGGTGATACCTTGTGCGAAGCTTCAAATCCGATTGTTTTGGAAAACATGGAATTCCCGGATCCGGTTATTCAGTTGGCTGTTGAGCCGAAAACTAAAGCTGACGTTGAAAAAATGGGATTGGCTTTGTCTCGTTTGGCAATGGAAGATCCTTCTTTCCGCGTTTCTTCTGACCCCGATTCCGGTCAAACCATCATCAGCGGTATGGGTGAATTGCACCTCGAAATTATCGTTGACCGTTTGAAACGTGAATTCAAAGTTGAAGCTAATGTCGGTGATCCGCAAGTTGCTTATCGTGAAACCATTACCAAACCTTGTGATATTGAATATACTCACAAGAAACAATCTGGTGGTGCCGGTCAGTTTGCGAAAGTTAAAATCAAATTTGAACCGATGGAAGGTTATACCGGATTTGAATTTAACAATACCGTTGTTGGCGGTAACGTTCCTAAAGAATATATTCCGGGCGTTGAAAAAGGTCTGCGTACGGCTATGGATGCCGGTGTTTTGGCCGGATATCCCGTAACCGGTGTTAAATGTACCCTTTATGATGGTGCTTATCACGAAGTCGACTCGAATGTTATGTGCTTCGAAATTGCTGCCCGCGCTGCTTTCCGTGAAGGTATGCGTCAGGCAAATGCAAGACTCTTGGAGCCGATTATGAAAGTCGAAGTTGTTACTCCTGAAGAATATATGGGTGACATCATCGGTGACCTGAACTCACGCCGCGGTTTGGTAAGCGGTATGGATCAACGCGGTAATGCCCGTGTGGTTGATGCCAGCGTACCTTTGGCAAATATGTTTGGTTATGTTAATACTTTGCGCTCTCTGTCCCAGGGTCGTGCTCAGTTTACGATGGTATTTGACCATTATGCTGAAGTACCGCGGGAGGTTGCGGAAGGTATCAAAGCCAAAAATTCATAATTCATCTAATGGGATTCTAAGAGCGAAATCCGGTACTCAAATCCTCACGTACTTCTATGTACGCTCCGGTTTTCCGTTCCGTGTTTCACTCTTATTATCCTCATTATCTGATTTATGATTTTAAATTTTTATTTAATAACTAATTTTAATTTGGAGTAAATCTAAATGGCAAAAGAGAAATTTGAGCGGACGAAGCCGCACTGCAACATTGGTACGATTGGTCACGTAGACCACGGTAAAACCACATTAACAGCCGCAATCACCAAAGTATTGGCAGAAGAAGGCGGCGCAAGCTTTACCGCTTATGATCAGATTGACAAAGCGCCTGAAGAAAAAGCACGCGGTATTACCATTTCTACCTCACACGTAGAATATGAAACCCCGAACCGTCACTATGCACACGTAGACTGCCCGGGCCACGCCGACTATGTTAAAAACATGATTACCGGTGCAGCTCAGATGGACGGTGCAATCTTGGTTGTATCTTCCGCAGACGGTCCGATGCCGCAGACCCGTGAACACATCTTGTTGGCACGTCAGGTTGGCGTTCCTGCCTTGGTTGTTTACATGAATAAAGTAGACCAAGTAGATGATCCTGAATTGTTGGATTTGGTAGAAATGGAAATCCGTGCCACGCGAT
>CAJTMA010000008.1 GCA_910577205.1 uncultured Alphaproteobacteria bacterium | reverse complement strand
CAAACTGCACCGGAGGCAATCAGCTGGCAGGTAATTCCTGCGGCGGGAAATATGATAAATGTGAAAGAAAGGTTAAAGCCGGAGCTATCCTATATTCAGATATGACAACTAGTTCAGAGTTAAACAATGTTAAAATTCCCATAGGGGTAGTTTTTGATGATGTTAATAAGCTGGCTGTTGTTAAAGATGGGGGGGGGCAAAACTGTTTCTTCTGTCATGAAGTATCAAGCGGTTTAGCAGAGTATGAAGTTTATAACCCTCCTTTGACAGTATTTAGTAAGCAAGAGGATGCTTTGGCGGATGTATCGGGAGAAAAAAATACGATGGATTTGGTCGCTTATACGAAACAAAAGAATGCATCAGCGGCAGTCGGAGAGTACTTTATGCATAAAACTCTTGTTGATGAGGAGAGGGGCGTTTTTTATGAGTGGCCTGATAGCGTCTTTTTTTCACCATCTTTAGGACAATTGAAAACGTTGTATGATAACAGAGAAGCGGTAGATGCCGGCTTAAAAAAGTTGAGAAGAAGTTTTGACGGCTTGACTCGAGCGGGTTATTCTTATCTGGCAGGTGGCCCGGCTAAGGTCGTTTGGTCTTCTACATATGCTGGAGATGGAAGGGCTTGGGCTTATAATTTTGGTACGGGAGATATATTGAAAGGAGATGTTGAACGTACAGAAAACAGTTTGCGAGTCATTAATTATGATCGTCCTAAAAAATGTACTTTTCAGTATAAGTATGATGCTTCCGGTTGTCTTAGCGGTTTAGGCGGGGATATTTGCGATGGTAAATACGAAATATGTCAAACGATTAAGCCGATGCCGCTGTTATATCATGATAAATCACTTAGTTATCAATATGATGCAGATAAGTATCTGATTGGTATTGTTGTTGATGAAAATGCCAGATTGGCGATACCTATTGATGGAACTGAAGGGATGTACTATAAGCATTTTGAAGGTGAGTTGTCTAAGCCAAAACCACAACTGAAAAAAATAGAAGGGCTGCAAAACTGTACAAAAGAAAATTTGCGTTTTTGCGATGTCGATGGTTTCAAAAATACTAAAGCTATATTGGATTTTGGCGAGAAAATTGGACAATCTTATCCGCTTTTTGAGTATGTTCGCGCTCGCTCTTTTGTTTGGGGAATGGGAGATTTGGCCAATAAGTGTAACTGTTGGTATGGGGCAGGCAAGTGGTTTGTGCCCAGTGCCGCGCAGCTGTTAAAGTTTTACGAGGTTTATGACAGAGTCATTGCTTCGGCAAAGCTTATTCCTTCAACAATTGTCAATAGTACAGGTCGTTATAGCTATTCCGTTAGTGTTGAGAGTTTTAATCCCCATATGTCTTCAAATCAATTAGATGCAGAGTTTTACTGGGGGGTGAGGCAGAATGATGGCATTAATGAGCAATTGTTTGTTGATGGGAAATGGCCCTATCCCAGCATAAGCGGCGACGGGACTATCCAATATGCGGGAGTATCTGCAATGCCGATGTTATATTATTAGTAATAAGAAGAGCCACAGATGACAGTGGCTCTTCTTTTTGAGGCGATTCATCTTGACTCTTGTGGAAATTCCGTCTAGCTTGGAGATGGTTTTAAGAAAACAGGAATTTATAAATGTTCAAGAAGCCATACCCTGCATATTATACTTGTTGCTGCACTTGCTGCAACTGCAGCTTCTTGACTGACGCTATTTGAGCCTCCGGATGCCGGAGGCTCTTTTGTTTGGTGAAACTCGGAGAAGTGGAATGAATACCCCAAAAAGAATTGCTTATATTTTTGAGGAAGCCAAAATATTTTTAACAAAGGACGGGCGTTATTATGGATTTAGTGAAGTTGATGGAAAAGTGAAATGCCGGAAGCTGAGCAAAGAGGAAAAAGACACTTTTCTTCGCGAGGTTTGCCCTCATTCGCAAAAACAGGAAGAAGAGATTAGCTGGCAGCCGATTGCCCGGCAGGAAAGGCAGTTTGACACGGCGTTGGTTTGGCAGCGTTTCGGGAAAAACAGCCGGCGGCAGTTGGCCGGATAACGGCCATGGCATGAATTTAATTCGTGTCTGCTTTTAGACTGTTTTGGACTCGGAGTGGAAATTTTGTCAATGTGACTCAAACAGAGTCTGAGTCTGGGATTCGTAAAAATAAAAAAGTGAAAAATTTGTATTTTTTTGCTTGCATATTAGACTCAATTATGTTACAAGTCCCTCACGTAATTATGGATAGGGTGACTCTATTCATAGTGAAGAATATAAAAAATACTGCAGCACCTCTCAACGTATGTGCTGCCGAGTTTAACATTTAGAGGGCACCAAGTTTAGCCTTATCTAAATTTTTTGCGTTCTAGTTATAGGAAAACAAAATAAAATGATGGATACACAAAATATCAGAATTCGCCTCAAGGCTTTTGATCATCGTCTGCTCGATCAGTCTACCAAAGAAATCGTGCACACTGCCAAAAGAACCGGGGCTAATGTCAGAGGTCCGATTCCTCTGCCTACAAAAATCGAGAAGTTTACGGTAAACAAATCTCCGCACGTTGATAAAAAATCTCGCGAACAGTTTGAAATCCGTACTCACAAGAGACTTCTGGATATCGTAGATCCCACACCGCAGACTGTTGATGCTTTGATGAAGCTGGATTTGGCTGCAGGTGTTAATGTAGAGATTAAACTCTAAAAATCAATGTAACAATGTTGGCTTTTTGAAATAACAGAAGTCAACCAATTGAAAAAGGAATAAATAATAATGCGTACGGGTCTTATTGCAAAAAAGCTGGGTATGTCCCGCATTTTTGAAGCCGACGGAACTCATGTCCCGGTTACTGTTTTGAGTGTTGACGGCCTGCAGGTTGTTGATGTCAAAACTGCCGAAAGAGACGGATATACAGCGGTACAGCTTGGTACCGGTGCTGTTAAAGCCAAGAATGTATCCAAACCTCTGAAAGGACATTTTGCTAAAGCTAACGTTGAACCGAAGAAAAAATTGGGTGAATTCAGAGTTTCTGAAGATTGCTTGTTGTCGGTTGGCGATGAATTATCTGTAGAACACTTCGTTCCCGGTCAGTATGTTGATGTCTGCTCTACTTCAATCGGTAAAGGTTTTGCCGGTGTTATGAAGCGTCACAACTTTGCCGGTTTGGAAGCATCTCACGGTGTGTCTATTTCTCACCGTTCTCATGGTTCTACAGGACAAAGACAAGATCCGGGTAAGGTATTTAAAGGCAAAAAAATGGCTGGTCACATGGGTGCTGAACGCGTTACCGTTCAAAATCTGCGTGTTGTTGCCGTTGACAATGCTAAAGGCTTAATTATGGTTAAAGGCGGCGTTCCTGGCTGTGAAAATGCTTGGGTTCGCGTTACCGATGCTATTAAAAAGCCGGCTAATGTCCAATTGCCGATGCCTGCCGGTCTGAAAAAAGTTGATGAACCTGTTGCAGCTAAAGCTGAAGAATCTTCAGCCGAGAATGCATAAGATTATAAGGATTTGAAAATATGAAACAGGACATCTTAAATCTCGAAAATAAAAATGTCGGTTCTATCGAACTGAACGATGCTATCTTCGGTCTTGAAGTTCGCGCCGATATTTTGCACCGGGTTGTTAAGTGGCAGTTAGCCCGCTTGCAGGCTGGTACTCACAAGACCAAAGGCCGTTCCGAAGTTGCTTTGACTCCGGCTAAACCTTTCAAACAGAAAGGTTCAGGTAATGCGCGCCAGGGTTCTCGTAAGGGTACTCAATTCCGCAAAGGCGGTATCGTGTTTGGTCCGGTTGTTCGCGACCACTCTCACGAACTGACTAAAAAATTCAGAAAACTCGGTCTGAAAACAGCTCTCTCCGCGAAAGCCAAAGAGGGCAACCTGGTAATCGTTGACGAAGCAAAATTGTCAGCTCCTAAAACTAAAGATTTGAAAGTCAAATTGGATGCTTGCGGGTTGAAAAATTGCTTGTTTATCGATGGCAAGGAAGTTGATGTCAACTTCGCTTTGGCCAGCCGCAATATCGCAGGCGTTGACGTTCTGCCGACAATCGGTGCCAATGTGTATGACATCTTAAGAAAAGACAAACTCGTGTTGACTAAAGATGCAGTGAATTGCTTGGAGGAGAGATTGAAATGAGTAAATCAGCAAAAACAAACAATGTGACTGCAGCTATGTATGATACATTAGTTCGTCCGGTAATCACCGAAAAATCTATGTTGTCTTCTGAAGCCGGCAAAGTAACCTTCCTGGTTCCGTTGTCTGCCAGCAAAGATGAAGTTAAAGCTGCTGTTGAAGCTATCTTTAACGTTAAGGTAAATAAGGTGAATACAATTCGTCAATTCGGTAAAGAAAAACGCTTTAAGGGTTTTCTGGGCAAACGCTCTGATTACAAAAAAGCATTGGTTACTCTTGCCGATGGTCAAAATATTGATGTTACAACAGGAATTTAGGACATGGCTTTAAAAAAATATAAGCCCACATCTCCCGGCCTGCGTCAGCTCGTTATCGTAGATAGAAGCGAACTGTACAAAGGTGCTCCGGAGAAGTCTTTGACAATCGGACTGACCAAGTCCGGTGGGCGCGATAATTTCGGACACGTTACAAGTCGCAGAATCGGTGGCGGACACAAACGCAAACTGCGTATCATCGACTTCAAACGTAATAAATTCGATGCCGAGGCAACAGTTGAGAGAATCGAATATGACCCGAACCGTTCGGCTTTCATTGCTCTGGTTAGCTATGAAGACGGCGAGAAGGCATATATCCTCGCTCCTCAAAGATTAAAAGCCGGCGATAAAATCATTTCAGCTGATAAAGCTGATATTAAGCCGGGTAATGCTATGCCTTTGAAGAATATGCCGGTTGGTACTATTATTCACAATATTGAGCTGAAAGCAGGCAAAGGCGGACAATTGGTTCGTTCTGCAGGTTGTTACGCTCAGGTTGTCGGTAAAGATGCCGGTTATGCACAGTTGAAATTGAGTTCTGGTGAACTCCGCGTGGTTCGTGAAGAATGTCTGGCTACTGTCGGCGCTGTTTCGAACCCGGATAACCAAAACGTATCTTTGGGTAAAGCCGGCCGCACACGTTGGCTGGGCATCAGACCGCAATCCCGCGGTGTGGCTATGAACCCGGTTGATCACCCGCATGGTGGTGGTGAAGGCCGTACATCTGGTGGTCGTCATCCTGTTTCTGCTTGGGGTAAACCGACCAAAGGTGCTAAAACTCGTTCTAACAAGAAGACGGATCAGTATATTATGCGGTCTCGTCATGAAAACAAAAAGAAATAGGGAGAAACGCTAATGACACGTTCCGTATGGAAAGGGCCGTTTGTTGATGGCTATCTTCTGAAGAAAGCTGATAAAGCAAGAGCTTCGGGCCGTAATGAAGTTATCAAAATCTGGTCCCGCCGCTCCACTATGTTGCCGCAGTTTGTCGGTTTAACATTCGGTGTTCACAATGGCCACAAGTTTATCCCGGTTTTGGTTACTGAGGATATGGTCGGCCACAAATTTGGTGAGTTCGCTCCGAGCCGTACATTCTACGGTCACGCAGCAGACAAAAAGGCTAAGAGAGGTTAATTATGGCAAAGTCTAATAATGAAAGAAGAGTTGCTGCAAATCAGGCTATGGCCGTTTGCAATTCTCTCCGCACCAGCCCTCGCAAGCTGAATTTGGTTGCTCAGTCAATTCGTGGTTTGAATGTTGAAAAAGCTGTTGCTGAATTGAGCTTCTCCAAGAAGAGAATCGCAAAAGCTGCTTTGGCTGTATTGCAGTCTGCAATTGCCAATGCTGAAAACAATCACCAGTTAAATATCGATAAACTCTTCGTCAGCGAAGCTTATGTCGGTAAAGGTTTAGTAATGAAACGTATGCACGCACGTGGTCGCGGCCGCGGAGCTCGGGTATTGAAACCGTTCTCCAACCTGACCATCGTCGTTACAGAGCGTGGGGAGTAAGTTAATGGGACAGAAAGTAAATCCTACCGGTCTTCGTTTAGGTGTTAACCGCACTTGGGATTCCCGTTGGTATGCAGATGATAAGTTCACTGACTACCTCCACGAAGATTTGAAAATCAAAGAGTTCTTGAAAGAGAAATTGGCTCAGGCCGGTATCAGCAGAATCGTTATCGAACGTCCTGCTAAAAAAGCCAGAGTTACTATTCACTCTGCAAGACCGGGTGTTGTTATCGGTAAAAAAGGCCAGGATATCGAAAATTTAAGAAAAGATATCCAGAAGATGACTGATTCCGAAGTTCAGCTGAACATTCTGGAAGTCAGAAAGCCTGAACTGGATGCTCAGCTGGTTGCCGACTCTGTCGCTCAGCAGTTGGAAAGACGTGTTGCTTTCCGCCGTGCAATGAAGAGAGTTATGCAGTCTGCTTTGCGTTTGGGTGCTGAAGGTATCAAGGTTTGCTGCTCCGGCCGTTTAGGCGGTGCTGAAATTGCCCGTACCGAATATTACCGTGAAGGTCGTGTGCCTCTGCATACCCTGCGCGCAGATATTGATTATGCAACCTCTACGGCTCATACAACTTATGGCGCCTGCGGCGTTAAAGTTTGGATCTACAAGGGCGAAATCATGGCTCATGACCCGATGGCCCAGGATAAGAAATTAGCCGAGCAGAAGTAAAGGTAAAGAGAAATGTTAAGTCCAAAAAGATTAAAGTTCCGCAAACAGCATAAAGGCCGTATTCACGGTAATGCCAAAGGCGGTACCGAATTGAGTTTCGGTTCCTTCGGTCTGAAAGCTTTGTCTCCGGATCGTATTACAGCTCGCCAGATTGAAGCAGCTCGTCGTGCGATTACCCGTCAGATGAAGAGAGCCGGCCGTTTATGGATTCGTATTTTCCCGGATGTTCCTGTATCTGATAAACCTGCCGAAGTCCGTATGGGTAAAGGTAAAGGTTCTGTCGAATACTGGTGCGCAAGGGTTCACCCTGGTCGTATTATGTTCGAAGCTGAAGGCATCGATGAGGAAACTGCCCGTCAGGCATTTGCTCTGGGTGCTGCCAAACTGCCGATCAAGACCAAGTTTGTTAAACGCTTGAACTCGGATAAGGGAGAAGCATAATGACTAAAATTAAAGATCTTCGCGCTATGTCATTGGATGAGTTGGAAGCTAAATTGCTCGAAAATAAAAAAGAACAATTTAACTTAAGAATCCAACAATCTACTGGACAATTACAAAATACTGCTGTAATAAGAAGTGTCCGTCGTGAAATAGCAAAAATCAACACGCTCATTTCTGAGCGCAAGAAGAATAGTTAGGAGAGAAAAATATGCCTAAAAGAATTCTTCAAGGTGTTGTTGTTAGTGATAAGCAGGATAAGACTGTCGTAGTCAGTGTAGAGCGTCAGGTTATGCATCCTGTTTATAAGAAGTTCGTTAAGAGAAGCAAAAAGTTTGCTGCTCATGATGAAAATAATCAGTTCAAAGTTGGTGATATTGTCAAGATTGAAGAATCCAGACCTTATTCCAAAACCAAGACTTGGACTGTTATCAGTGATAACGCCTAGAGAAAAGGAAGTAAAACAATGATACAGATGCAAACCAACCTGGATGTTGCAGATAATTCAGGAGCGCGTCAGGTGCAGTGCATTAAGGTTCTTGGAGGCTCCAAGAGAATGCATGCTTCTGTGGGTGATGTTATCGTCGTTTCCATCAAAGACGCTATGCCGAAAGGCCGCGTTAAGAAAGGCGACGTATGCAAAGCCGTAATCGTTCGCACAGCAAGCGACATTAGACGTAAAGACGGGTCTGTTATCCGTTTTGACAATAATGCTGCAGTTCTCATCAATAAAGACGGTGAGCCTATCGGTACTCGTATCTTCGGCCCTGTTACCAGAGAATTGCGTGCGAAGAAATTTATGAAAATAATTTCGTTAGCACCGGAGGTATTGTAATGAGCCTTAAAATGAAAATTAAAAAAGGTGATCAGGTAATTGTCATCGCTGGTGATGACAAAGGCAAAACTGGTGAAGTCGTTAAGGCTATGCCGAGCGAAGGTAAAGTGGTTGTTCAAGGTGTCAATCTGGTTAAAAGACACACCAAACCCAGCCAGACTACCCCGGGCGGCATCATCACCAAAGAAGCACCGATCAATGTTTCTAATGTTGCAATTGTGGATCCGAAATCTGGTAAAGCAAGCAAAATTGGTTACAAAGAAGAAAACGGAAATAAAGTACGTTTTGCTCGCAAATCCGGTGAAGTAATCGAGAAGAAATAGGGGAAATTTTATGACAAACTTTGAAAAATTGTATAACGAAGTCATAAAGAAATCTCTTGTGGAAAAATTCGGTTACCAAAATCCACATCAGATTCCGAAGTTGACTAAAATTGTTCTGAATATGGGCGTCGGCGATGCCGTAACAGACAAGAAAAAACTCAACAATGCCGTAGATGAAATGGCTTTGATTGCCGGTCAGAAACCGGTTGTTACCAAAGCTCGCAAATCTATTGCAACGTTTAAACTGCGTGAAGAAATGCCGATTGGCTGCAAGGTTACTCTGCGTTCTGATAGAATGTACGAGTTCTTGGAAAGATTGGTTAACATGGCTTTGCCGCGCATCAGAGACTTTCACGGTATTACCGGTAAGAATTTTGACGGCAGAGGCAACTTCGCTTTTGGTATTAAAGAGCAAATCATTTTCCCTGAAATCAACTATGAAAAAGTTGAAAACGTTCGGGGTATGGATATCGTGATTTGTACAACGGCTAAGACCGATGAAGAAGCTAAAATGCTGCTTGACGGTTTTAATATGCCTATCAAGAAATAAGCGGAGATTTTACTATGGCAAAAACAAGTTCAGTTTATAGAAACTTGAAAAGAGTTAAGATGGCAGAAAAGTTTAACAACCGCCGTCAGAAACTCAAAGATATCGTTATGGATAAAAACGCTTCTCCGGAAGAAAGATTCCAGGCGACATTAAAATTGGCAGAACTGCCCCGCAACTCAGCTAAAATCCGTGTTAGAAACCGGTGCAAACTGACGGGTCGTTCTCGTAGTTATTACAGGAAGTTCGGTGTCAGCCGTGTCGAATTAAGAGATATGGCCAGCTTCGGTGAAATTCCTGGTTTAGTAAAATCAAGCTGGTAGGAGGTTACAGTCATGTCTATGTCTGATACTTTGGGCGATATGCTCACACGCATTAGAAACGCACAAAGAGCGAAGAAGAGTGAAGTTGTATCACCTGCTTCCCGCTTGCGTGAAAATGTTTTGGAAGTTTTGAAAAAAGAAGGTTATATCGAAGGCTACGAAAGAGTCAACGTTAAACCGGGCATTGATGAACTTCATATTAAATTGAAGTACCATGAAGGCACTTCCGTCATAACCGAAATTTACCGTGTTTCTACGCCGGGTCGTCGCGTTTATTCAAGCGTTAAGGACCTGCCGAGAGTTTACAACGGCTTGGGTATTTCTATCATCTCTACTCCGAGCGGAGTTATGAGCGATCATGATGCTAGAAAAGCCAATGTCGGCGGTGAAGTTCTTTGTCAAGTATTCTAGGGGAGAAATAGGATGTCTAGAGTTGGAAAATATCCGGTTATCGTCCCTAATGGTGTTACCGTTACTGTTGACAACAATGTTGTTACTGCTAAAGGTAAATTAGGTGAACTTAGCTATACTTATGACGATGGTCATGTCGTAGCAAAATTAGAAGATAACAAAGTTGTCGTTTCTCCTTTGTCTGACAGCAAACAGGCAAGAACTTTGTGGGGAACAACCAGAGCCCAGATTAACTCTATGGTTAAAGGCGTTAGCGAAGGCTTTAAGAAAGATTTGGAACTGGTCGGCGTTGGTTATAAAGCCCGCGTTGAAGGTTCTCACAAGCTGGTATTATCTTTGGGTTTCTCTCATGATGTTAATTTTGAGGCTCCGAAAGAAATTACTCTGGCTTGCCCGAGCCCGACCCAGATTTCTATCTCTGGTGCTGATAAACAGCTAGTTGGTCAGATTGCTGCGGAAATCCGCAAGTACAGAAAACCTGAGCCGTACAAAGGCAAGGGCGTTAAGTACAGCGGTGAATATATCCGTCGTAAAGAAGGTAAGAAAAAATAAGGATTAATTAGATGAATACGCCAAGAGAATTATTTCAAAAAAGAAAAGCTCGCGTAAGAACAGCTTTGAAAAGCGCTGCTAACGGCAAAATGAGATTGTCAGTTTTCCGCAGCGGAAAGCATATCTATGCGCAAATCATTGATGACGTAAAAGGTTCCACGATTGTTTCTGCCTCCACACTGGATAAAGAAGTTCGCGAGAATATCCAAAAATCATCTACAGTTGAAGCAGCCAGCTTCATCGGTAAAGTGGTAGCTGAAAGAGCTGCTAAATCCGGCGTAAGTGAAGTCGTATTCGATAGAGGCGGCTACATTTACCACGGTCGTGTTAAAGCTCTGGCAGACGCTGCTCGCGCCGCTGGTTTGAAATTCTAGGAGTTTAAGAAATGGCACAAGCACAAGCTGCAGATCGTCGTTCAAATAAAAACGAAAAGAAAGATGAATTGGTTGAAAAATTAGTTCATATCAACCGTGTTGCCAAGACCGTCAAAGGCGGACGTAATATGTCTTTTGCCGCTGTCGTTGTCGTTGGTGACCAGAAAGGCCGCGTTGGTTATGGTTCCGGTAAAGCTACCGAAGTTCCTGATGCTATTACTAAAGCTACCAATGAAGCTAAAAAGAACATGGTTCGCATTCCACTGCGCGAAGGCAGAACTCTTCACCATGACGTTGCCGGCCGTTTCGGTGCAGGTAAAGTGGTTTTGAGAACTGCTCCGGCCGGTACCGGTGTTATTGCCGGTGGTCCGATGCGCGCTATCTTTGAAGTATTAGGTGTTCAGGACGTGGTTGCTAAATCATTGGGTTCTAACAACCCTTACAATATGATTAAGGCCACCTTCAACGCTCTGGAAGCTATCAATTCTCCTCGTATGGTTGCTGCTAAACGTGGCAAGAAAGTCGGGGATATTGTCAGCCGCCGCGAGAATACCGCTAATGCTAAATTGGATAAAGAGGAGGCATAATCAATGGCTAAAAAAACTATTAAAGTTACCCAAATCGGAAGCCCTATCGGTCGTCCGGCTGTTCAAAGAGCTACTTTAAAAGGGCTCGGCCTGAACAAAATGGGCAAGACCGTTGAGTTGGAAGATACTCCCTCCATCCGTGGTATGGTTAATAAGATTCCTCATTTGGTAAAAGTCGAGGAATAGGCTTTGCAAAACGAGCCTCAAGTTGCCGAATTTGAGGCCTTGTGTACTATGATGTACACGGCGGTCTCAAATTCAACAACAGCAGGCTCATTTATCAAAGTCCTAGTATGAATTAAGGTGAAAAACAATGAAACTTAATGAATTAAAAGACAACGAAGGCGCTACCAAAAACCGTATCCGCGTTGGTCGTGGTATCGGCAGCGGTAAGGGCAAAACCTGTGGACGCGGCCAAAAGGGTCAGAAGTCCCGCTCCGGTGTTGCTGTAAATGGATTTGAAGGCGGTCAGATGCCGATTTACCGTCGTTTGCCGAAACGCGGTTTCAAAAATCCGTTTGCCAAAGAATTCGCTGTGGTTAATTTGGACACCATTCAAAAAGCTGTTGATGCCGGTAAATTGTCGGCTGATGCAATTGATTTGGCTGCTCTGTCCTCTGCCGGTATTGTAACCAAGACTTTAGACGGTGTTCGTCTGTTGGCTCGCGGTGCAATCACCAGCAAAGTTACTATTTCGGTTAACTCTGCTTCTAAAGCAGCTGTTGCCGCTGTCGAAAAAGCCGGTGGTAAAGTTAATTTTATCGAAGCTTAATTTCGTAAGCAAAGAAAACAAAAAAACGGTTGGCTGTTTGCCAGCCGTTTTTTTGTTTGCAATGAGGTATTTGCCAAAAATTTTTCCGCCGCCCAGTATTTGTTGACAAACAATTGCGAGTCTGATATATTGTAACTAAATAAAGGAAGGAGATATGCTATGTTGGATTTGGACAATATTAAAAGTGGGGAACAATTATCGGAAGAGCAACTTAAAGATTTCTTGGGAAATAAGGAGGGGAAGGTTGAGAGTTCACTACCTGAAGGCTTTGACCCTGAGAAAATGAGTTTTTCTTTAGATGAACGTTCTGATCTTCCGGAAGGTTTTGACCCAGAAAAAGGTATTTTTACAAATATGCCGAAGGAAAATCATTCGGATAAAATTCAAGCATTGAGAAATAGAATAAAGATTCCTGAAGAAAGCGAAAAGGGAACTGCCGGTATGGATGATAAAAAGCATTTGATGGAGATTCTGAAACAAAAGAAGCTTCATGATAGGTAATGAATGTAAAGTCCTGAACTCTAAAACCTCGTTATTATTTATGATGAGGTTTTTTTGTTGTGATGGATGTTTTATCTCTTTGTTCAAGTGTGTTAAGGTTTATAAAAATCATAAACTAGTTGAATTAAAAATTTTTTAGTGTATTAATATCTTAGCCTAATAGGGAATTTAATTCCCTATATATGTTTGTTTTAAAAAGATAAGGAAGTAAAAATGGTATCATTGGCAGAGAAAATGGCCGCCAATATGGATGTGTCGGCGTTTAGCAAAGCGACAGAGTTGAAAAAAAGACTCTGGTTTACAGTTTTGGCCTTGATTGTTTTTCGTTTGGGAACGTTTATTCCGTTGCCGGGGATTGATCCGCATATTTTGTCGGATATTTTTGCCCGTAATCAAAACGGAATTTTGGGTATGTTTAATATGTTTGCCGGTGGTGCATTAGAGCGTATGACGATTTTTGCGCTGAATATTATGCCCTATATCTCGGCATCAATTATTTTGCAGCTGGGGCAATCTGTTGTTCCGTCTTTGGCTGCTTTGAAAAAAGATGGTGAAGCCGGACATCGTAAAATTACCCATTATACCAAAATGTTGACTGTCTTGATTACCATTATTCAAGGTTATGGTATTGCTGTCGGTTTGGAAGGAATGACAGGCAGTGCCGGCGTTTCTGCCGTGGTTAATCCGGGATATGTTTTTAAATTTACAACGGTTGTTTCTTTGGTCGGCGGTACGATGTTTATCGTTTGGCTGGGCGATCAGATAACATCTCGCGGTGTCGGTAACGGATCTTCCCTGATTATTACCGTCGGTATTATTGCCAATATTCCTGGTGCTTTGGCGCAGACTTTTGAACTCGGCCGTGTCGGTTCAATGTCTTTAGGCGTTATTGCTTTGCTGATGACAATGATTGTCGGTTTGATTTATGTGATTGTTTTGGTTGAAAGAGCTCAACGTAAAATCACTATTCAATATCCTAAGCGCCAGATGGGGGCTCGGATGATGTCTTCCGAAAATTCTCACCTGCCTTTGAAGATTAATCCGACGGGTGTTATTCCGCCGATTTTTGCCAGCTCTTTGCTGTTGCTGCCGATTACCATTGCTAACTTCTCTGCCGAAAATGGTCCGTCTTGGGTGCAGTCTTTGAGCCAGTTGCTGGGTCATGGTCAACCGCTGTATCTCGGGTTGTATGCCGCATTGATTATTTTCTTTGCGTTCTTCTATACCGCGATTGTTTTCAATCCGGAAGAAACTGCAGATAATCTTAAAAAGCATGGCGGTTTTATTGCCGGTATCCGTCCGGGTAAAAATACAGCCGACTATCTGGATTATGTCATTACCCGTTTGACGGTTTTGGGGGCAGCCTATTTGACAGCTCTGTGCATTTTGCCTGAAGTTTTAATCAGCAAGTTGTCTGTTCCGTTTGTTTTGGGCGGAACAACCCTGCTTATCGTGGTTCAAGTTACCATGGATTTTGTCGGACAGCTTCAGTCCCATCTGATTGCATATCAGTATGAGGGGTTGATTAAAAAAGCCGCTCTGTCTAATCGCGGAAAGAAAAAATAATGAATCAGAACGGATTAGGCTTGCATTTGGTTTTTACCGGAGCGCCTGGGTGTGGTAAAGGCACTCAGGCTCGCCGGCTGAAAGAAAAAATTGCTATTCCGCATTTGTCTACCGGTGAGATGCTGCGTGCCGAGGCGGCCAGAGGTACAGCTCTGGGGCTGGAAATTAAAGCTTTAATTGATGGCGGTAATTTGGTTTCTGACGAGATGATTATCAAAATGCTGTCAGCGCGAATCGATGAAGATGACTGCAAGAACGGTTTTATTCTGGACGGTTTTCCGAGAACTTTGCCTCAGGCGGAAGTTTTGGAAGATATGCTGGGTAAAAAAGGCATTAAGCTGGATGCGGTTATTGAGATTCAGGTTCCGGATGAAATTATCATGGAGCGCATTCTCGGTCGCTATTCCTGTATGAGTTGCGGTGCAGGATATCATGACAAGTTCCAGAAACCGAAAGTTTACGGTGTGTGTGATGCCTGCGGCGGAACGGATTTTTACCGCCGGGTGGATGATAACCGCACGACCGTACAGAATCGACTCGTCAATTATCGCGCGCTGACTTATCCGACTATTCCTTATTTTGAGAAGAAAGGTTTGCTCAGATGTGTGGACGGGACGGGAACAATTGAAGCAACTTCCAAAAAGATTGATGATTTATTGGCGGTTGCTTAAATAAAGTTTTGTATTTTTTGTAAAAAAATGCGCTTTTTTGTAAAAGGGTGGTTGACACTAACGAATTATAGCCTATAATCCGGCTTAATTTTGAAAAGTGGTGATCAACTTTTTGAATTTTGTAATAATTAAAGATGATGGAGAGTTAATTTGGCTCGTATAGCTGGTGTAAATATTCCAACTGCCAAAAAAATTGAAGTAGCTTTGACTTATATTTTTGGTATCGGAAGAAAAACTGCTCAGGATATTTGTGCAAAATCTGGTGTCGCCGGTGACCGCCGCGTTCAGGATTTGAGCGAAGAAGAAGTTGCAAAAGTCCGTGAAGTAATCGACAGTTCTTATGTCGTTGAAGGTGAACTGCGCCGCGAAGTCGGTGTTAATATTAAACGTTTAATGGATCTTGGATGCTACAGAGGTTTGAGACATCGTAAAGGTCTGCCTGTTCGTGGTCAGAGCACCAAACAAAATGCCCGTACCCGTAAAGGTAAACGTAAAACCATTGCGAATAAGAAGAAATAGGTAGGTATCCATGGCAAAAGCAGTAACACAACGTGTTAAAAGAAAAGAAAAGAAGAATATCACTGCAGGCGTAGCTCATGTGAATTCTACTTTCAACAATACAAGAGTAACAATTACCGACGCACAGGGTAATACCGTTGCTTGGTCTACTTCGGGCGCTCAAGGTTTTAAAGGTTCTCGTAAATCTACTCCTTATGCTGCTCAGATTGCTGCTGAAGAAGCAGGTAAAAAAGCTCAAGAACATGGTATGAAGACTTTGGAAGTCGAAGTTAAGGGGCCGGGTTCTGGACGCGAATCCGCAATCAGAGCTTTGCAGGTTATCGGTTTTACCATCACTACAATTCGTGATGTTACCCCGATTCCTCACAATGGCTGCCGCTTAAGAAAAAGACGCCGCGTTTAATTTTCAGTTAGAGACGGAGAGGCTGGATTATCCCGGCCTCGCCCTCTTTTGATTTTTGTAAAATATGCATATGCAATAATAAAGAGGACATACCAGTGATTCAAAAGAATTGGCAAGAACTTATTAAACCTACAAACTTAGAAGTTGTTTCCGGCGAAGGCGGAAACAGAGCCAAGATTGTGGTTGAGCCTTTAGAAAGAGGTTTTGGTTTAACTTTAGGTAACGCTCTGAGAAGAGTTTTATTATCTTCCCTGCAAGGTGGTGCTGTTACCGCAATCAAAATTAATGGTGTCCTGCATGAGTTTTCAGTGATTCCGGGTGTGAGAGAAGATGTTACAGACATCGTTCTGAACATCAAAGGTTTGGCTGTCGCCGTTCATGGCGAAGGGCCGAAGACAATGACGCTTAAGGCTGAAGGGCCTTGTCAGGTCACTGCTGCAATGATTGAAACTGGTCATGATGTTGAAATCAAGAATCCGGATTTGGTAATTTGCAACTTGGATGCCGGTGCTAAAATCAGCATGGAACTCACTGTTAATACTGGTAAAGGTTATGTTCCGGCTAGCCAGAACAAATCAGCAGATGCTCCGATTGGCGTTATTGCCGTTGATGCAATCTATTCTCCGGTTAAAAAGGTTTCTTACAAAGTTGAAAATACCCGTGTCGGACAAGTTACAGACTATGACAAGCTGACTTTGGTTGTTGATACCAATGGCGTTGTTACTCCTGAAGATGCTGTTGCTTATGCAGCCCGTATTTTGCAGGATCAATTGAAACCGTTTATCAACTTTGACGAACCGGAAGCTGAAGTTGAAGCAGAAAAAGAAGAACTGCCGTTCAACCGTAATCTGCTGAAGAAAGTTGAAGAACTTGAATTGTCTGTTCGTTCTGCAAACTGCCTGAAAAATGATAATATCATTTATATCGGTGATTTGGTTCAGAAAACAGAAGCAGAAATGTTGCGTACTCCGAACTTTGGCCGTAAATCTTTGAATGAAATCAAAGAAGTTTTGGCTAAGATGGGGATTCACCTGGGTATGGATACTCCGGGTTGGCCGCCTGAAAATATCGAAGAATTGATTCGTCGTGTTGATGAACACTTCTAATTGGCAAGTTATTGAAACTCCCTTACAGTTATCTGCAAGGGAGTTTTTTTATTGTTGTTGTACAGAAAAATCGAGTTTACTCGGGGCTAATGTTAAGGGACGTTAGACGACGCTCTACGCTCACCAGCGTAGTTAAACAGCTAGATTTGCAGCCAGGATAGTATTTGGGGCTTAGCTGAGGATATCTATGGTTCAAACGTAACTCTGTCTTGATGGCTAAACTTGGCAAAAAGAAAAGATTGAATAGTGGTTTTAATCCTTTCTTTTTTGCTTGCAATTCAGAATATTGTATGTTAGAAACAGTTCCGAATTAAGTGTTTCCGTGCATGAGCGAGCGTCGAAACCGTGGCGGGAGCAAATGTTTTATCCGCTTTGCCTAGCAAAGCACAGAGAAAAGAAAGGAATATGTCATGAGACATGGAATGAAACATAGAAAATTAAATATGCCGAGAAGCCAGAGAAGAGCTTTGTTCTCTAACCTGACAAATGCTTTGCTGACACACGAACAGATTAATATTACCCTGCCGCGTGCTAAAGAATTGAGAACTTTTGCTGACAACATGATTACTTATGCCAAAAAAGGTGATTTGAACAGCCGCAGACTGGCATTGGCTTTCTTGCGTGATGAAACTGTTGTTTCCAAACTTTTCTCCACCTTGGCTGAACGTTATAAAGGCCGCAACGGCGGTTATACCCGCGTTTTGAAAGCTGGCATTCGTTATGGCGATGCTGCTCCGATGGCAATTATTGAACTGGTTGAACGCGATGTTGCAGCTAAAGGCGCTGCTGATAAAGCTCGCGTCGCTGCAGAAAAAGCTGTTGCCGAAGCTGCTGAAAAAGAAGCTGCTGCCAACTAATTCAGTTAGAGAAATGGTATTAAAAAGGAGTCCGAGAGGACTCCTTTTTTTGTGGTGTGAAAGAAAGCTTTGTCGGGAAGAGAGGATCGTTTGTTGTGGCAGGGAAAAAGAGGATGTTTGTAGGGGAGAGGGGCAAGGGAGTTATCATCGGGAGAGGGGAGAGAACGTGTTGTGAGCGATGGAATAGCAGTCGGGGAGGAAAGAGCTTGCAGGGGTGAGAGGAAATTGTCGTCGCGAGGCGGAGAGGTGTTTGTAGGGATGAAGAGAATGAAAGTCGCGGGAGAGGATGGCGTTTGTCGGATTGGAAGAGGGAATTGTGGCAGGGTAAAGGGAGAGTTTGTGGGATGAGAAAAGAGAATGTTTTGTCGGAGAGAGTGTTGGTAAGGGGAGATAATAGGGAGAGGGGAGAGAACGTGTTGTGAACGATGGAATAGCAGTCGGGGAGGAAAGAGCTTGCAGGGACGAAGAGAGGGAGAGCTGCAGGAGAGGATGGCGTTTATAGGAACGGTGAGTGGGGGAATTGCCGGACAGGATGGTGTTTGTCGGGTTGGAAGAGAGAATTGTGGCAGGGTAAAGGGAGAGTTTGCAGAGGTGATGAGAGGGGGAGTTGCGAGGAGGGGGGGAGGCAGTAGAGGAGAAAAGGGAGTTGTTGAGATGAAGAGGGAATGTTTAAGATGGAAAGAGAAGGTGGGGGGAGCAATAAGTTTCAACTTTGGTTAGCAGTTGTTAAACGTTGACAAGCTGCTGGATATTTAGTAATTAAAGAGCATATTTTTATTATTTTCATATTATTCATTAAAATCAAACAATATGTGTGAAACAAAAATGTTGAAAATCGGATTGCTGGGCGGAATGGCTTGGCCTTCGACGCTGGAGTATTACCGGATTATCAATGAAACAGTTAATCTGAGTTTAGGTGGAACTCATTCCGCGGAAATTTTACTGGACAGTTTGGATATGGCGGTGATTGAAGCCATTCAGCAGCAAGAGAAATGGGATGAGCTGGGAGCTTATTTGCGCTATCATGCCGATGTTTTTCTTCGGGAAGTTGATTTCATTCTCATTTGTTCAAATACGATGCATAAAGTTGCTGAAACGCTGGAAGTCGGTGGTCATAAAATTTTGCATATTGCGGATACGGTGGGAACGGCAATTCAAAATGCCGGGCTGAAAAAAGTTGGTTTGTTAGGAACGCGTTTTACGATGAAGGAAACGTTTTATCGTGAGCGGCTGGCACAGATGGGCATAGAAACCGTTATTCCCTCTGATGAGGCTTGTCAGGAGATCGATCGCATAATTTTTGAGGAATTGTGCCGGAATGAGATTTTGGGCAGCTCAAAGATGTATTTTCTGGCGGTTATCAGCGATTTAGTCAGGAAGCAGGGTGTTGAGGGTATCATCTTAGGATGTACGGAAATTCCGCTGCTGGTGATGCAAGGTGATACGGATATTCCGTTGTTTAATACGCTGGAGTGCCATGCGACAGCTGCCGCAGAGCAAGCTATTTCTCAATATGTTTGAGTTAATTAATTTAAGAAGGTTCGGTGATTTTGCCGAACCTTTTTTGTTATATTCCTTACAGAAAATCCCTGATTTATTGAGGCGGAATAATTTTGAATGGTTAATGCCGCTTGTATTGGGGTAAACTCAGCTCCGCACCAATGATTAGGGTGAATTATAGAGTGTGTCGTTGTCGGTTTACAGAAGGTGTATTGGACAAAATATAAATGTTTGACAAATTCGGGCGGCGGAAGTATAGTTCCTTTGATTTATTCTTATTATGTTTAATCTTAAAATTAAAAGAAATGAATTATTTTAGTTTATTGGGTGCTTTTCTAAAAAAGGAAAAACCCGAACAGAAAAATGCAGAAGAAGTTTGTGATGCGACGGTTATGGAATACATCAAGGCGCGTAACAACAAAGCTTTGAAAAAACTTATTCATCAGGGAGCATTTAAAGATTCTATGCTTCCGGCTCTTATTCAGAGCGGCAACAGGAAAATATTTCGCTATCGCTTTTTCCGGTTTTCGCAGTCTAATTTTGCCAAGGCGCTGACGGTCAGTATTCCGTATAGCATATTGGATGACTGGGGAATTGGCTACTGGGTGGAAAGAGAATTGCTGCATTTTGGTCTGTCCCAAGAAGCTTATGTGGCTCTGATGTTCTGCGGCAATGATGAATTAATTGCTGCGTATGATGAACTTCGCGGAAAAGCGGAACTTCTGAATGAACATCTGCTGCCAAAGATTATCAGGTTTGATGTTTTTTCTGATTGGAACGGCTATCCTGAGTGTTATATCGAGCCGATGAATAGAAACTGTTTGTCTGTTGATGAGATTGTGAAAATCATTGACGAAATGGTTTGGCCCGAAGAACTTCAGCAAGCCCTGTTTAATCTTGGCAACTTGTCAGTGATTGATGCCTGGATGAACTGTGGGGAAATACGGGAAAAAGCCATACAAAGTTTGAAAGGGTTCAATGCCAATCACGAATGGCAGCCTTATTTCAGTTCCTCGGCAGAGAAAGAAATCAAGCGCCTGTTTCAAAAGTAAAAAATACCCCCGCTGGATTGCGGGGGTATTGGTTTATTATGCTTTGTTTTTCAAATCAGCGCCTTGAGCGGTATAATTCTTTACCTGAATGGTCGCTTTATTGGGCATAGCAATACAGCCCGGGCCGGAAATGCAGCCGCCGGGGCAGCTCATGACTTCAAGCATATTGCAGTCACAGCCTTTAGCGGCATAGCGCTTGAGCAGTTTGATGTTTTCGGTGCTTAAGCCGTCAATCTTTTCAGGACGGATGTCAACCTTACCCTCAACCAAAGATGCGACTGCGCCGGCAACGCCTCCGGTAAGCGGGAAGCCGCGTCCTTGTGCGCAGGAAATTTTAGTGAATTCAGCAGGGGTTGCGGCAGCAACATCAATGCTGGCGCCGGCAAAAATAGCATTCATTTCTTCAAAGGTCAGCACATAATCGACATTAGGATCTGTTTCGGCTTCAACACGTTTGGCAAAACATGGGCCGACAAAAACGGCGACGCTGTCTGGACGTTCCTGTTTAACCAATTCGGCGGTGTAATACATCGGGGTTTTGGTTGAAGAAACATATTCTTTGATTTCCGGGATGTGCAGTTGAGCCGCACGGAAATAAGCCGGGCAGCAGGATGTTGTCATGAATTTTTCACCAGCTTCCATGCGTTCGATAAATTCGGCAGCTTCTTTTTCTGTGGTGATATCTGCGCCAACGGCAACTTCGATAACATCGTCAAATCCGGCGGCTTTCAGAGCACCGACAAGATTATTTACATTGCCGGCAAACTGGCCGACAACAGCCGGGGCAATCATGGCGACAACGTGTTTGTCTGTGTCATGCATAGCCTTGAGAACATCTACCATTTGGGAGCGTTCGACAATCGCGCCGAAGGGGCATGATTTCAAGCATTTGCCGCAGGAAATACATTTTTCGGTATCAATGTGTTCTTTACCGGTCTGGTCTTTGCTGATGGCGCCGACTGGGCAAGAATCTTCACATGGAATTACATTTTTAATGATTGCAGAATAAGGGCAAACATCGTGGCAGCGGCCGCATTTGATGCACAAATCCTGGTCAATAAAAGCTTTGCCGTTAACAAAACTGATGGCGTTTTTCGGGCAATTAACTTGGCAGGGGCGGGCAATGCAGGCGCGGCATAAATCGCTGACGATGTAGCGTTCTTTGCGGCAGGCAGCACAGGCAGAATTGATTACCGAAATTTTGCTCGGTTCAAGATGTGTGCGCGCCAAAGCTTGTTGAGCATAGTCATGCAGCGGCAGGTTTTTGCCTTCTTCATCTGCCGGGCAAATTCCCAAGACAGCCATGCATATCTGGCGGACAACGTCACGGTCATTATCCAGAGAGCAGCGATAGCACTGTGAGCCGTCAGGCAGAACCTGAGCCGGGATGTCATCAATATGAGCAAAGCGGTCAGCAAAGTAACTGGCAGCAACGCGGGCTAAGATATCATTTCTGATAGGAAATAAATTATTTTTAGGGGGCAGCATTTGCAAATTCCTCTGTAGTGTATTTCAAGTTATTTTTAAGCGGATTATAGCGGCAGATATTAAAAAATCAAACGATATTTTCAGGTTACCAAAGATTGATTAACCTGTCATTAAGGGACTTGCGGTAAAATTAAAACATAGGAAATCGGACTGCCGGGAAAACATCATGCATTACTGGGAAATAGGGATAATAATCGGGGCTTTTGCCTTGGCGACGGTTTTGGGCGTGATGTTGTGCTGTTTGAAGCGAAAAACGGATGTGGCTGTCAGTAGAGCTAAGCAGGTTGTTCATGATTTGCGCAATCTTTTAGCCGGGATGAACGGCGCAGCAGAAATATTAGCGTTAAAGTTAGCGGATAATCCGCAATTAAAATCTTATGCCGAAATTATTCTTCGTGCCGGAGAGCAGGGACGGCGTATGTTGTCGGCTGAAAATAAAATGCCTGATTTTCAAGTTATCAGCCTGAATGAATGTGTGGGTGAAACTCTTGACCTGCTGAAGCATTCTGTGTCAGGCAATATTGTTGTAGAGAGTTTTTGCGGAGCAGAGCAAGACAGAATTAACGGCAATGCAGATTTGGTACGGCGGCTGCTGATGAATTTGGGTGTCAATGCCGCTGAGGCCATGCCGCAAGGCGGCACAATACGGATAAAAACTGCGAATTGTGACTTTAGCGGCGGTGAATTGCCGGAAGCAGTGGCGGCTGTTCAGCCCGGCAAATATGTTTGTTTAGAGGTCAGCGATACCGGTAAAGGGATTGAACCTGCGGTGAGGTCACGGATTTTTGAAGCGGCATTTTCAACAAAACCATTCGGAGGCGGAACGGGGTTGTCAGTGGTTCGGGAGGTTGTTCAAAGCCATGCTGCGGGTTTGACGGTGGATAGTGACGTTGGAAAAGGCAGTTGTTTCAGGGTATATTTTCCTTTGGCGAGAAAGCAAGTGAATGGCAGGGTACTGATTGTTGATGATGAGCCGCTGTTGAGAGGTTTGCTGGGGGAAATGCTGAAAATTTCCGGGATGGATGTCTTAGAGGCCGGCAGCGGCCGGGAAGCCATAGAGTTATATGCCCGGTATCCGGAGATTGACGCGGTGGTGCTGGATGTGGTTATGCCGGGAATGAGCGGAGTGGAAACCTATGAAGCGCTGCGACGGCAAAATCCAAATGTAAAAGTGATGTTTGCCAGCGGCGGCGAAAGGGAGGATATTCCGGCGGGAAAAAATATCGCTTTTGTGCAGAAGCCGTATCAGATGGCGGAAGTTTCCGGTGAATTGCAGCGGCTGTTAGCAACCGAGCAAGACTCTTGATAATATCAAGCGGAGCGTTTATAACTGAATTTAGTTTGAGTAAATAACGGCAAGAAAATGAGTAGACAGCAGAGCAGCAAAGCAGAAAAGTATTTATTGGATGCGTTAGACCGTATTTCCAAAAATTCGTACGGCTATGCGGTTTTGTATGTCAGCATATCTAAGCTGAAGCCAAAGCACCGGCATCCGGAATTTGTAAAAATTCTGGGGCGGCTGTTTGACAGTGTGGTGGGGAATGCCCGCGGCTATTTTTATATTATGTCAAACGGCGATTTTGTCATTCTGGGGCGGGATATTACGCAGGAAACCGTGGACGAGGCCGTTGCCAAGCTGCGGCAGGGGCTTTCCGCTGATCCGATTTTGCATGGCAAAGACAGCAGCGAATTTGCCACGGTTTTTGAGTTTCCGGAAAATTTTGCGACATTCTATAAGTATGTTGAAGAAATGCTGGTCAGCGATGTTCAGCAGAATGACGGTGAGTTGCTGCCGGCGAAACGCCCTGTCGAAGCCAGAGAAATTGATAATGTAATTGCGGAGCTGGATGAGATTGATATTGCGGAGTTGGTAAAGCGCCAAAGCGTTATCCGCATTAAGGGAGTGGGCAAGTTTGATGTTCTGTTCCAAGAGTTTTTCGTGGCGGTTAAAGATTTAAGCCTGCAATTTGACCGGAATTTGGATTTGGTGGCAAACCGCTGGTTGTTTCTGTATATGACGCAGGCTTTGGATAAGAAAACGCTGGCTGCTTTTTTTGCGGCGGATTTGAAAAAATGGCCGCAGCAAATCAGCCTGAATCTGAATTTGTCTTCAGTTTTTTCGCGGGAGTTTGTTGAGTTTGCCCGTAACTTTTTGAAGCCGGAGCAAAAAGTGTTGGTTGAAGTGCAGCTGATAGATGTCTTTAACAATCTGCCACTTTATTTTGAAGCCAAGGAGATTTTGCATAAGGGCGGGCATAAGCTTATTCTTGACGGTGTCAGTCCGGCAGCGTTAAAAATGTTGAATTTGAAAACGCTGCAGCCGGATATGGTTAAGCTGTTTTGGGAGCCGCTGCTTGAGGATGAACCGTTTAATCCGGCTTTGAAAGAAATCATTGAAACGCTTGGCAAAGAGAAAGTCATTTTAGCCAAGTGTGATTCTGACAAGGCACTGAAGTGGGGTGTTTCATACGGAATTACCGCTTTTCAAGGGCCGTTTATGGATGATATCGAAATAGCCATGGTTCGCAGCCGCTGTCCGGGAGCAGTCGGCTGTACGGCGCAGCAATGTCTGAAAAGGCGGCGGCTGTTGTCCGGCGCATTGAAGGCTGTTTGCATCCACCCTGAAGTTCTTGAAGATTTGTTGTGAGGAAGAGGGATGTTTTTATTTAATAAAACAACGCCGAAGCTGCCGGAAAAAGTGACGGAACATTCCACTTTTAAACGGGATACGCTGATATTGGACTATTTGGCAAAGATAGATGCGGAACTGCCAAATTACGGCGTGTTGTATATTCATCTCAGCAAATTGCAAAACCAGAAGCTTAAGACGCTTCAACGGCAGAGTCTGATAGAAACTTTTGAAAATGTCATCAAAAAGAATGGCGGCGAAATTTTTGGGCTGCCGAATGATGATATGGTGGTGTTTTATCACCAAAATTCGGGAGAAGAGATACAGGCTTGTCTGGTGAAAATCCGTTTTATGTTTCATGATGATCCGTTGCTGCAAAATGCTTTTGATTTGGAACAAGCGGGATTTGTTAAATTTTATAATTTGGCGGCGCAGGTTGATGAATTTAAAAAGACAGTTCAGTCTTTAATGGATAGTTTGAAAAATCAGACATTGGCCGCCGGCGGCAATGTTTCGCCGAAGACACCGCAGGCAGCGATGATGGCCGGTTCGCGCAAACTCCGCAGGGAGTTGACCCCTGCGATGCTGGCTAAGGTGCAGAAGACTTTGGCGATGGCTGATTTCTCCAGTCTTATCCGCCGCCAATCGGTTTGTGCCGTTATCGGGAAATCACCGCCGCAAATGATTTTTGACGAGGTGTTTGTTTCTATTGCCGATTTGCGGGATATGCTGCTGCCGGATGTGGATTTGACGGCTAATCCGTGGCTGTTTTTGCATTTGACGGAAACGTTGGATAAACGCGTTTTGGCCAGTGTCAGCCAACATGATGACGGTTCGCTGACTAATAATTTCAGTATGAACCTGAATGTGTCAACAATCTTGTCTGATGACTTTTTGGCTTTTGATGAAAACATTAATCCGTCAATGCGGTCAACGATAGTTTTGGAATTGCAGCTGGTTGATATTTTCAGCGATATTAAAGCTTTTATTCTGGCAAAGACTTTTGCCCAGTACCGCGGCTATAAAATTTGTATTGACGGGGTGACGGTTGATAAGCTGAAATATATTGACCGCGAGCAATTGAACGGCGATTTGCTGAAGATAATCTGGCATCCGTCATTTATGGATATGGTGCGGGAAGACAGCCATTTTACCGATTATGCCAATCGGGCAGAAAGGGCAAAGATGATTCTTTGCCGGGTTGATGATCCGCAAGCCGTGGAAGTCGGAAACTCTTTGGGTATTAACTTGTATCAAGGGCGTTATATCCAGCGGATGTTGACTGCTCAGCCTAAAAAGACGATATTTACGATTAAGTAAATGTGCATAAAAAAGCCCCGCGATAGCGGGGCTGAATTGTTTATTCTAATGTTTAATCTCTTATTTCAGCTTCATAAGCGTGAACGATTTGGGCTTCTTCGTCATTTTCTTCGCGGGATAATTCGCAGACCAAAAGTTTGTCGGCATCCATCAGGCTGTCAAAAACTTCGGTGTTAATGTCATTTAACAACAAGGTGTCATCGTTGTTGCGATAGAGCAAGGCGGATTTTTCTTCGCTGTCTAATTCAATATGCGGGTCAGACGGTTCGCCATCGCGCTGGTACAGCAGAAGCATTACTTCATCTTCATCATTAATCAGAAAGTCAAAAGTTTCAAAATCCTTTGTATCCATTATCTTATCCTCGATTAGCATTTATTTGCATTCATCTTAATGCAAAACAGCAGAAATACAAGCCTTATGTTGATAGGTGTGTTAAATTTGGTGAATTTTATTTGAAAATGGCGTATTCTTGCGGGCAAACAGACGGAGGATTGTTGAATGCAGACTGTTGTCAACCGATTTATTGAAATGCTGAAATGGCCGGCAGCTTTATTTATGCTGTTGACGTTACCGGCGTTGGTTCAGTCTTTGTCGTGGTTTAATTTTGCCCAGCCGAAATATTTGGTAATGGTTGGCGGTTTTTTGATGTATTTTATCGCGCGGACAATGGCTGACTCTTCGGTCAAAGCCAGTATGCAGATTATTGCCCATGAACTGACGCACGCTTTTTTTGCGTTGTTGACTTTGCATAAGGTGACGCATATTCGGGCAGCGGAAGATGATTCCGGCGGTTCAATGGGGTTTAAAGGCCAAGGAAACTGGCTGATAATTATTTCACCGTATTTTTTTCCTTTGTTTGCTTTCTTTTTTATGCTGGCTGTTCCTTTGTTCGGACGTTATGCCGATAGTTTGATTATGAACGGGATTATGGGCTATTTTGTTGCGTATCATGTGGATACGGTCGCTTCACAGATTAATGAAAAGCAGACGGATTTGCCGAAGGTGTCCTATAAATTCTGTTTGATGTTTTTGCCGGGAGCCAATTTATGGATGATTGGCTTTATGATGGCATTTAACAGCAAATTGTGGTTTGGTGTCGCCCAATATCATAAACTGGTATTTTGGCTGACTGAGCGCAATTGGCAGTATGTTAAAACGATGTTGTATTAAAAACGCACGGAGCAGTCATCGGCATTAAATTTAACGGGCAGTCCGACAGGCAGAATGTGTCGGGCGGGAATATGGCCGTAGGGAAAATGTTTGATGACCGGGATGGTTAAATTTTGGCAGAAAGTATCGATGATTTCATCGGGAGTGCCATCTTCCTTATCAATAATCGTGCAATCTGAGAATTCGCCGAATATAATGCCTTGGAGTTTATCAAAACCAGGTGTTTGGCGTAGTTGCTGCAAGCGTAAGTCTATCCAAAAAGATTTGCCGCCGATGTCTTCCAGCAACAAAATTTTACCGCTTAGTTCCGGCATATAAGTTGTGCCGAACAGGTAGGACAAGGCGGTTAAATTGCCGCCGATAAGTGTGCCTTCGGCGTGTCCGGAAGTAACGGTTTGTCCGCCGGTGTACGTCATTTCATTGCCGTTGATGAGGTTTTGAAAATCGTTAGAGGGCATGGCATAGGCATTGTCTTTCATATCCTGCTTTAATATCATTCCGGTATATGACGGGCAGCCGCTTTGGGCATAAACAGCATTTTGGAGGATAGTGATGTCACTCAGCCCGAAAAGCGGTTTGGGATTGGCCTTGATTAATTCGTAATCCAGATGGGGCAGGATATATGAACTGCCGCCGCCGCCGCGTGAGGTAAAAATGGCTTTGATGCTGTCATCGCGATAGAAAGACATCAGGTCTGCCGCGCGTTGCTCTGCAGTGCCGCCCATGTAATGCCATTCGTTGTAAACGTGTTGGCCGAGAACCGGTATTAAGCCTAAACTTTGCAAATAATGCAAACCACTGTCGATATCGCCTTGGCGGATAAATGAGGCAGGGGTCACAATTCCGACTTTATCTCCGGGTTGCAGGCAGAACATTATTTTATCTCTTTCAAAATGGTTTTGCAAAATTCGGGCAGTGTGTTATCGCGCGCGCCCATAATAACAATGCGGTCTTGCGGACGGGCATTGGCGATAATGAATTGGCCGCAGTCTTCTCTGGTTGCAAAGAATAAAGCCTGTTTGCCCTTTTCTTTGGCATAATTGACCAAATCCTGCGAGGATATGTCGCGGGTGACTGAACCGCCGGCAAAATATATTTCCGGCAGCAGAAGGAGATCGTCATTATTCATTTGCGCGGTAAATTCGTCAATAATCTGCCGGCCCATCATGCGCATCGGCGTAAAGCCGTGAGGCTGAAACATCATGATTAGGCGTCCGGGATAGTCGCGGAGAGCAGAAACGGAAGCTTTGACTTTATCGGGATTATGGGCGAAATCATCAATCACGGATATGTTGTTGCGGACACCGACAACTTCTAATCGGCGGTGTGTGCCTAAGAAGCCCTCCAACGCCTGAGCGGCATCGAATTTATCAATTCCCAGCAGGGAGCAGGCGGCGATTGCGGCCAGAGCGTTAGAAACGTTAAATTGCCCGATAAGTTTGAGTGTGAAATCTTTACCGTCTAACGTATATTTTACGCCATGGGGCAGAGGGGTGATATTCATTGCATAAAAATCGGCATTGGGGTTGATGATGGAAAAAGACAAGTTCGGTTTTTGTGGATTTTTAATGTTGGCACAAGCCGTGCAGTCGGCATTGACGACAACTCCGTGTTTGGCGCGGGATGCAAAATCTCCAAATAATTTTTGCAATTCGGGAATCGGTTTGTGGTCAATAGATATGTTGTTGATAACGGCGATGTAAGGGGAATATTTTTCAATTGAGCCGTCGCTTTCATCCGCTTCAATCACGCAGGTATCCCCGTTGTTGCAGATGATGTTGGGAATGCCCGGCATATCAGCATAATTAAGCAGCAGCCCGCCGTTAATCATTGTTGGTTTATACCCGAGTTTATCAAGGATGTAGCCTATCATTGCGGTGACTGTGGTTTTGCCGCTTGTGCCGCCGACGGCAATGTTATGCGGGTATTGATGAAAAATCTCGGCCAGCAAGTCAGAACGCTTTTTGACGGGAATATTTTTGCTTAAAGCCGCTTTTATATCAGGAATGCTGTCTTCCACGGCGCTGGAAACATATAGGGTGTCCAGATCATCGGTTATGGCTGATCCGTCTTGCGGATAAATTTTAATTCCCATAGCTTCAAGGGCATTGCGGTTGGCTTGGTCTTTGCCCTGATCGAAGCTGCGGTCAGAACCGCGGACTTCGTGCCCCTGATGTTTAAGAATTTGCGCAAGGGCGCTCATGCCGCTGCCGGAGATGCCGCAAAAGCTGGTTTTAGCCATAGATAGTCCTTTCTAAGTTAAAGAGCGTCGAGGGTTGATTTTTCCCGAGCCTGCATAATAGTGAGATTTTTATATTCAATGGTAATGTAACTTTGTCCGCGGCCATCCACACTGACGCTTAATGCCGCGCCGACTTTGCCGTTTTCAAAAGTGGCATAAAGGAAAGCTTCGCCGTTTTGGAGTTCCTGCAAAAAGTCAGGGTTGCCGATAACCTGTTCCTGAGGAATGCTTTCGGTTTTGGTTTTGCTGTTACCCAAATCTGTGACTCGGTCAACATTGATGACTTTAGGGGTGTAAAATTGTTGGGCATTGCCGTATTTTTGTTCGAGCAGATGATAGTAGCGGTTATAAATTTCAAGCACTTTTTCTGCAGAAGGCGTATCATCAATGAAGTTGCCGTAAGCAATTATCCGCCACAGTTCGTTTTCTATGCCGAAAGTGAGGATTATTTCGCGAAAAGTGCTGACCCTTTTAGGCAGGTGAGTGGCTGTGAAGTTATTTACATAGTCTTTCTGACCGGTGGGCGTGAGGGTTACGCCGTCTTTTTGCACTTCGTCATAAGTTGCGCCCCAGTTCAGGCCAAAGGGAGCAGGTTCGGGGGTTTTAAGAACCTTGTTTTGGGATTTTAATTTTTGAGATTTTTGGATTTTTTGAAGCTTTTTCTGGTGGGAACGCAATAATGGCGAATCGATTTTAATCTCTGTCGGTTTGCTGTTGAGTAGACGTCCAGCATTTTGTTTGGCCTGTTCGGCGTTTTCTTCGGTTTTAATCTCATCAGAAATCAGCAGAGAATCGTAAAAATTGTCGCTGGTTTGTGCCGAAGATGCGGTAAAGCGGAAAATGGCAGCCAAAGCAAACAATCCGATAGCCCATAATCCTTTTTTCATAGCGTTGTCCTTGTTAATTTGTCAGAAAAAAATTGAACAGTGTTCATCTTTGATTTAGTATAGTTTTAAATTCCAAATATTAAGTTAATATAAGATGACAAATACAAAAGACAATATCCGTAAAATTTTAGTCGCCAGAGGGCGGCAGCTGGTGCAGGACAAAGGTGCTGACTACCTGACGGCGCGTAAGCTGGCAGAAGCTTCAGGCTATTCGGTCGGGACGATTTACAACCAGTTTGGCACAATGGATAATTTTGTGCTGGAACAGAACAAGCAGACACTGGATGAACTTATCCGCTTTATGATGCGCACGCCGAAAGGCGAAAGTTCGTATCAGATGTTAAACCGTTATTTGGATGCTTTTGTCGCTTTTGTGCTGGCTAACCGCAATTTGTGGTTTTTGTTATATAATTTTCATTTGCACGCAGAATATGGCAAACTGCCGAAACTTTATTTGCGCAAGCTGATTTCTGTAACAAAAATTTGGGAGCCGGCGTTTGATAAAGTTTATGCTACCTTGGCGGTCAAAGAGCGGCAGCTGGCGCGGCAAGTGTTGTGGCTGACATTGTTTTCCATGAGTTCTTTTCTGACGACCAATGCTCTTGATAATTTCAGCAAAATTAATAAGAAAAGCTTGTGTAAATTATTGCTGAATACTTATATGGCCGGCTTGACGGTTTTGAAGTGAGGAGGGGATATGGAAATCTTATGGCAGGTTTTTTTTAAGGTCAGCGCTTATGTGAACAGTCCGGTTTTTTTACGGAGTTTTTTTGACAACCGCTTTTATTTGATTTTACTGGTGATTGTGCTGATGAGATTTAAATATACGACTTACCGCAGTATGTGGATGAGTGCCTTAGTCAATATTCCCGGAACTTTTTTACATGAATTGATGCATTATCTGGTCGGATCGTTTTTTAATGCGCGGCCGGTGAATTTTACGATATTTCCGCAGCGCAGTCCCGAAGGCGATTATGTCATGGGAAGCGTGGGGTTCAGCAATATTACCTTTTACAACGCCGTGCCGTCGGCGATGGCGCCGCTGTTGTTGCTGCCGATAGCTTTTTATTTGAATCGGTATGGTCTGCCGCTTATGCGCCCGACATTTTTTAATTATGTTTTATATGTGTTGCTGCAGACGATTATAATTGAAAATGCTATTCCTTCCGGTGCAGATTTCAGAGTGGCACGAATGTATTTGAGCGGCGTGCTGCTCTATACGGTGTTAGGCATGGCTTTGCTGTTGATGTTGTAAAAAAGCCCGGAATATTCCGGGCTTTTTCTATTTTTCCAAAGCGCGGACAATTTCTTCGGTGACTTTTTTGGCATCGCCATACAACATGATGGTATTGTCTGCGTAAAACAGCGGATTTTCTACGCCGGAATAGCCGGTTGCCAGCGAGCGTTTGACAAAGAAAACGGTCTTGGCTTTTTCAACATCTAATATCGGCATACCGTAAATCGGCGAAGCAGGGTTGGTTTTGGCCTGCGGATTAGTGACATCGTTAGCGCCGATAACGTATGCGACATCAGCAGTGGCAAATTCGCGGTTGATGTCTTCCAATTCAAACACATCGTCATAAGGCACATTGGCTTCGGCCAGCAAAACATTCATATGCCCGGGCATTCGTCCGGCAACCGGGTGAATGGCGAATTTGACTTCTACGCCATATTTGGTTACTAAGTCGGAAGCCATTTCCTTTAAGATATGCTGGGCTTGGGCGACAGCCATGCCGTATCCGGGAACAATGATGACTTTATTGGCATTTTCCATGATAAAAGCCGCATCTTCGGGGTTGCCGGTTTTAGCCGTGCGTTTCAAGCCGTCAGATTCATTTTGCGTGTTTTTGTTATCTGCTCCGAAACCGCCGAGCATAACGTTTAGCAATGAGCGGTTCATGGCTTTGACCATAATGTATGAAAGAATCGCCCCGCTGGCACCCACAATCGAGCCGACAATAATTAGCAAGACGTTGTTTAAGGAGAAGCCAATGCCAACGGCAGCCCATCCGGAATAAGCATTAAGAACGGAAATGACGACCGGCATATCTGCGCCGCCAATTGGCAAAATCAGTAAAAAGCCGAGCAGGATTGATAAGGCGGCCAATATGTAAAACAGGTTTCGGTCACCGGTCGTGATGAACCAGACGCAAGTGATAATAACGGAAAGGCCGAAAAGCAGGTTTAACAACTGCTGTCCGGGAAAAACCAATGCGCGTGCCGGCATCAGGCCTTGAAGTTTGGCAAAAGCAATAACCGAACCGGAGAAAGCAACCGCGCCAATCAGCATTCCCAGCGATGTTTCCAAATAGGTTGGCGTCCCGGCCAGAATTTCTGCGGCAGCGATGAAGACTGAAGACAAGCCGCCTAAACCGTTAAAAGCGGCAATCATCTGCGGCAGAGAGGTCATTTTGACTTTTAAGGTGCTCCAAGTGCCAATCAGCCCGCCGCATAAAAAAGCAGCAAGAATCCACGCATACTCCGTTACCAGAGGAGAATATACGGTGACGGCGATTGCAGCGGCCATACCAATCATTCCGAGAAGATTACCGCGCCGTGCCGTTTCCGGAGAAGCCAAACCGCGTATCGAAAAAATAAACAAAATTGCCGAGAGTAGGTAAATAAAAGACAAGCAGGTGTGACTCATTATTTGCTCTCCTTTTTGATGTTTTTCTTGCGAAACATCAGCAGCATACGGTGTGATACTGCAAATCCGCCAAAGATGTTTACCGCAGCCAGAAAGACGGCAATCAGCCCCATGATTTTTGAGGAATTCATTTCGCTTATGCCGGCGGTAGTCAATGCGCCGAGAATGACAATGCCGGAGATGGCGTTAGAAACGCTCATCAATGGGGAATGCAGTGCCGGCGTGACGCCCCAGACAACAAAATAGCCAACAAAACAAGCCAGCATGAGAATAGTCAGCAGTGTCCAAATATCCATATTATACTCCTAAGAAAGAGGGGTGAACGATTTTGCCGTCAAAGCACAGGCAAGTTCCTTTAATTAGTTCATCTTCAAAGTTATAGTTGAGTTTTTTATTTTCTTTATCATACATCGTTTCAATAAAGTTAAAAATATTTTTGGCAAACAGGGGACTGGCGGAAGCGGGTAAGGCGGCTGCCAGATTGGAGTTTCCGATAATTGTTACGCCATTGACAATAACTGTTTTATCATCTTCTGTCCCTTCAACATTACCGCCGGTGGAAGAGGCCATATCAATGATGACAGAACCAGCCGGCATTTCTGACAGCATGGCTTTGGTAATCAGCCGCGGCGCAGGAAGACCGGGAATAAGCGCGGTGGTGACGGCAAAGTTTGTTTGGGTCAGTTGCCGGGCAACGGCTTCCTGCTGCTTTTGTTTATAGTCGGCAGAGGTTTCTTTGGCATAGCCTCCGGCTGTTTCAAAATTTTCATCAGACTTGACTTCCAGAAATTTGCCGCCCAGTGATTCCACTTGTTCTTTGACCTGCGGACGGACATCAGAAGCGTAGACTATGGCTCCCAGACGTTTGGCTGTGGCAATAGCTTGCAATCCGGCAACGCCTGCGCCGAGAATAAGCGCTTTAGCCGGAGCTACCGTTCCTGCGGCTGTCATCATCATCGGCACGGCTGATGACAAGTGGCTGACAGCTTCAATAACGGCTTTATAGCCAGCCAGATTGCTTTGGGAGGACAAGATGTCCATGCTTTGTGCCCGGGAAATACGCGGCATAAGCTCAAGGGCAAAACAGGTTAAGCCCAAGTGGGCAAAAGTTTCAATTCGTCCGCGGTTTGTCAGGGCTTGGAAATTGGCAAAAACGGCCTGACCAGGGGTTAAGTATGGTTCTTCAGACGGTTCCGGTGCCCAGATTTTGAAAATGGCTGTGGCTTTTTTATAGGTGTCTTCGGCTGTCTGTTTGATGTCTGCACCGGCTTCCCGGTAATCCTTGTCGCTAAAGCCGGACGCTTCGCCCGCACCGCTTTGCACGCTGACTTCAATCCCCATATATTTATATTTTTTTACGATGTCAGGGGTGACGGCGACTCTGGTTTCTCCGTTTTTTATCTCTTTGGGGACGGCGATAAGCATAATTTATCCTTTATATGAAATTTAAAGTTTTTAAGATAAAGATAATATAGTAAGTTTGAGGTGTTTTAACAACGGAATTTTTGAGAATATGAAAATATTAGCGGAATTGTTTATCACTTTTTTCAAAATCGGGCTGTTTACCTTTGGGGGCGGTTATGCGATGATTCCTTTATTGCAAGCTGAATTGGCAAACAAAAAGAAGTGGGTGACTGATGAAGAACTGATGGATTATTATTGCATCGGGCAATCAACGCCGGGGATTATTTCGGTCAATGTCGCAACGTTTATCGGCTATAAAAAAGGCCGCACAACGGGGGCGGTGGTGGCAACGGCGGGAATCATTGCGCCATCGCTGGTTATCATTATGTCTTTGGCGCATATTCTGAATCTGTATATGGATAATCCTTATGTTTCCCATGCTTTTGCGGGAATACGAATTGTGGTGGTGGCGTTGATTGCCGAGGCTGTACTGGGGTTATGGAAAAAGGCAATAACCAATAAATGGGGCTGGGGCGTTTTTATTATTTCTCTCGGATTGTTGTTGGGTGTAAATGCTTCGCCGGTATTGCTGGTGATTTTGGCGGCCACTGCCGGATTGGTGTTGAATTATGTCAGGAGCCGTAAATGATTTATGCATTGTTGTTTTTTGAATTTTTCAAAATCGGTTTGTTTGCTATTGGCGGTGGACTGGTGACAGTTCCTTTCCTTTTTGATTTGACGGTTCGTTATGATTGGTTCACAGCGCAGGATTTGGCGGATATGATTGCCGTTTCGGAATCAACTCCCGGGCCTTTGGGGGTTAATATGGCGACCTATGTCGGTTATAGTACTGCCGGATTTTGGGGCGCTTTGGCTGCAACTATCGGTTTGGTGTCGCCATCAGTAATTATTATCGTCATCATTGCTAAATTGCTGCGGAAATTTGGGCAATCAGCTTGTGTTCAGGATGTGTTAGGCGGCGTGCGTCCTGCAGTATTGGCTCTGATTTTGTTTGCGGGAATTGTTATTGGTAAATTAGCACTGACGTCTTGGGAAAATGCGCTTATCGGTGTGGCTTTTCTGGCGGCAATACATTTTATCAAATGGCATCCGATAGTTTACATCTGCCTGGGAGCATTGCTGGGACTGGTGTTGAGATTGTAAGTTATACACAGGAATAAATTCCACTTAAAGACTTTGTTCCTCTAACTTTAAGGTGTGTTTCTCTGCTTTATTTTCTTTTGGCGATAGTTTTGAATTGCAAAATTTGAAATTTTGTGATAGAGATTAAGTGTATTCAACAACTGAGAGGGGAATATACCAATGTTTAAGTTTTTATTGCTTGTTTTGTCAGGCGTTTTTTATTCGGCAGAAATTATGGCTGCGGTTAAACCGAGTTTTGATTGCGCTAATGTGCAGACAGAAGCGGAGAAACTGGTTTGTGCCGATGATGATTTAGCCAAACTGGATAATGAACTGGCTGAACGTTATACGAAAATCAAACGCTATCAGGCTTTTGTTTTAGATGGAGGCTATACACCGGCAAGAAAAGTATGGAAGAGATGGGTAGATAAGCGTGATAAATTTGAGTGCGATCCGAAAACTAAAAATAAAAAAGACTGTCTGAAATCTATTTATCTCTACGGGATTCAGTGGGTAAAAAATCGCCAGTTAAGTTTTTACCTCGACACTGCTTGTAAGTTTGTAAGAGATGCAGAAACGGGAATAATAGATTATAGCCGAAATATTTGTGATTTTAAATTGGCAGATAAGGCAATAAAAGACGGAGCCGATATTAACGGAGAAATAGCTGTTGATGATTGTCCGGCATATATGGGAGACAGAAATTTTGATCAAATGCGGAAGAAGGAAGTTTTTGATTATGTTTTAAGCAAAGGGGCAAATGTTACTGAATATGTGTCCAATAAAAAGTGTTATGGAGGGGCATATGTGTTGATGACTCCTAGGAATGTTCTGAAAAAAATTATTGAGATGAAACCGGAAGCGGTTAATTACGTTGATCCTTTGTTACATCGCTCTTTATTGTTTTCGACTAATGCAAAATATTTGTCGGAGATGATGCCTTTTCTCTGTGCAAAAGGAATTGATCCGAATGTTCAAGATACGCAAGGTTATACGGCACTGATGTACTTTTTATCTAGTTCGGTAGAGGGACGGGAAAGTACGGAATTAACGTTGGAATTAGTGCAAATGTTCATTGATTGCGGAACAGATATTCATCTCAAAGATAATTATGGTAAGGACGCTCTGGCTCATAGGTTGATGTTTTTGAAACAAGAAGAAAAAGCTAAGCCTTTGAATGAAAAAATTAACAAATTATTATCTTATTAATCTAACTAACAATTAACTTTTAAGGAGAAAAAGTCAATGACTGAGACTGCGACTAAAATTGATCCGACGGCAACAGAAGTAAAAGATTTTTTGTTTAAGTCGGAAGGTGATAGAAATGGTATTTATTATGATGACAAGAATGGTGGATATCCTACCCATGGGATTGGTGTGCGTTTGGATGACAAAAATGATAAATTTTTGCAAGACTATATCAATAGCTTTTATCAAGGTACTAAAAAAACTTGGAGTTCTGAAGTAAAACATTATGAATATGTTGATGGAAAGTGGGATATTAAAGGGGAAAGCACTATTTTGGCTGAACTGAAATATCTGCTGTCTCATCGAGCTGGCGAACCTTTTGGGGAAAATTCAGATTATCCGGAAGATGAAGCCAGATTAAAGTTGAAAGATCAAGAAGATTGGGAAGGTGCAAATATCCGTGCCTTTGAGCAAGTGGCTTATGCGGCTTATTTAGGTGGGGTGGATGATGGTTATGGTATCGTCGGTGTTAAGGATGTTTTTAATACGGAAATTTCTGTATGGAATAATTTGACAAAGAATGAACGTTTGGCATTATATTCCTTGAACTATAATTCTCCGGTCGGTTCTAAGGCTTATATCGGACCGAAGATGAAAAATGCTTTGCGTTTATATACCAGTGATGGTGATGAAACATCTAAACTTATTGGCAAAATGGAAGCATGGTATCAGGTTTTGTATAATTGTAATGCAGAAGCAGGAAATATCAGTAAAGGAATACAAAATCGCCGTTTTATGGAAGCTTGTGCTTTTATGGGGGAAATCTTGAACAGTTTGCCTACTCCTGAAAATGCTCATTGCTCTTTACCGGTTACGGATGATTTTGATAATGTTAATTTGGTTGTGGCATTTATGAATGCCCGCTGGCAGGGAATGAAAGATAAACTTTTAAATATTCCCGGTTATAAGGAAAAATGTTATCGGTGTATGCAAACCCATTTTACCGAAGCTGTTCGGAAGTTTTTGAAAATTAAAGGGAATGATAGGGAGAGAAATTATTCTAATCTTTTTTCCTCTTGGAATCTTTATACTGAATTGGGGATTGCCGAAACAGACGGAATGCCGACCGGGACGACGGCTAAAAAAGTTGTTGTAGGAACAGAACTGGATGATGTCATATATGCCAGCGGTTCTTATCCTCCGGCACGTTCAGTTGACATTTATTGTACTGGCGGTAATAATGAAGTTCATTGCGGCCCTACGGAAACGCGTGTTGAAGGGGGAAGCGGAGATGATGAAATTTATTCCTATCAAGGTAACGATACTATCAGTCCGGGGCGCGGAAATAATGTTGTGACAATGGTTGACCATTTTCCGATATGGAAATGTGTTATTATTAATAATGCTGACGGTTATACAGATGTGCTTAAAGAATTTGATAATGGTTATTATAGTTTGAAATTTGCACCTGCGGATAATTATGTTGATTATGAAATAACAGACTTTGGTGTTGTTTATACTTGTGCGTTAGGTAATAAAGTTATTGTTGAACAAGTAAAATATTGATATGAGTAGAAAAATCCCCGTTCCTGTCAGAACGGGGATTTTGGATTACATATCCAAAGCTTTGCGGTAGGTTTCCAAAAGGATTTCCTGCTCGTCGCGGTCGGCGGCGTTCATTTTGCGCAATTTGAGAATCGTACGCATAATTTTAACGTCAAATCCGGCGCCTTTGGCTTCGGCAAAAATGTCGCGGATGTCAGATGCAATCGCAGCTTTTTCTTCTTCAAGGCGTTCAATTCTTTCAATCAGAGAACGCAGTCTGTCTACGGCAATACCGCCAACTTCACTCATTTTAGTCACTCCTTGTGTTATTTGTGTTTTCGCTGACTTTAGCAAAGGCCGCGCTTTTTGACAAGTAATAAATTTGTATGACAAAAGGTTTAAATAAATAGCTTGTTAATATATTTGTTGTTATATTACGGGCAATAAAAAGGTTTAACAGTAAGGATAAAATAATATGCCACAAATGACTCGTACTAAAATTCTGGCCACCATTGGGCCGTCTACTGCTTCTAAAGAAAAAATTGAGCAGTTGATTGATGCCGGGGCAGACGCATTCCGTTTTAATTTCAGCCACGGAACACACGAGGAACACAAAGAACGCTATGATACAGTTCGCAAACTGGCTAAAGAAAAGAACTTACATATAACCATTGTTGCTGATATGCAAGGGCCGAAACTGCGTGTCGGTATTTTCAAAGATGGTAAAATTGAATTGAAAAACGGTCAGAAATTTACGCTTGATATGGATGCGACACCGGGGGATGAAACGCGTGTCAATCTGCCGCATAAGGAAATTTTTGCGGCTCTTAAGCCGGGCGATGATTTGCTGCTGAATGATGGCAATATCCGGTTGCACGTTGAAAAATGCGATGCGTCAAGCGCGGAAACAACTGTTGTTGTCGGTGGGCCGTTGTCCAGCCATAAAGGGGTTAATCTGCCGAATATCAAACTGCCGATTTCTGCAATTACCGAGAAAGACCGTGCGGATATCGAATTTGCGCTTAAACTCGGCGTAGATTGGATTAGCTTGTCCTTTGTGCAGCAGGCTGAGGATGTGCGTGAAGCGCGCAAGCTTATCGGTGACCGTGCATGGATTATCTCTAAATTAGAAAAGCCGAGCGCTATTGAAGAGCTGGATGAGATTATTCAGCTTTCTGACGCAATTATGGTAGCGCGCGGCGATTTGGGGGTTGAGTGCCCGATTCAAACCGTTCCTGTTATGCAGAAGAAAATTGTGTCTGCCTGTCGCAAATATGGCCGCCCGGTCATTATTGCAACTCAGATGCTGGAATCGATGATTAAAGCTCCGACTCCGACGCGTGCAGAAGTATCTGATGTGGCGACAGCAGTTTATGATGGGGCAGATACTGTTATGCTTTCAGCAGAAACCGCCGCAGGGGATTTTCCTGTTGAAGCCGTTCGCATGATGAATAATATTATTCAGCAAGTAGAAACAGATCCGTTGTTTTATACTTTGATGCAGTCTTCACGATTGACGCCCAAGCACGCCGGTGAAGCTGATTCTATTACTTTTGCAGCCAGCGAAGTTTCCTGTGTTTTGAAAAATGTGGCCGCAATTATCACCTACACCGCATCTGGTTTGACAACATTCTTAACCGCCCGCGAACGTCCGAATCTGCCGATTTTGGCAATTACGCCCGATTTAACCGTTGCCCGCCGTATGGGAATCGTTTGGGGTGCTAAAAGCTTTGTCAATAAAGACAGTTTCAAAAGTTTTGACAAAGTGGAAGACATCGCCCGCAAAATAGCCGTAGAAAACGGTTTTGCCAAGCCCGGACAGCACATCATTATTACGGCTGGTTTTCCTCTTGGCAAGAAGGGGAGGACTAATATGTTGCATACGGTCTACATCCCGGAATAAATTTGTATAATGGTTGATTAGTGCGTTGTTTTCGGGTCGAAAGTGTCCTCACGTAGGTCTGTCTACGCTGCGGTACTTTCGCCCTCAACGCCTACTACTCAACTCATTCTCCAAATTTATTCTGTGCGCACGCTATTCAAACTTTTAGTTTGTTGTGTCGTTCAAAAAATTACTTCGCAGCACAGGCCTTTATCAAGTTTATTCCAGCTTGCTCTCAACTCATTCTCCAAATTTATTCTGAGCACACGCTATTCAAACTTTTAGTTTGTTGTGTCGTTCAAAAAATTACTTCGCAGCACAGGCCTTTATCAAGTTTATTCCAGCTTGCTCTCAACTCATTCTCCAAATTTATTCTGAGCACACGCTATCCAAACTTTGGGTTTAGAGGCGTTCAAAATTACTGCGCAGTACAGGCTTGGGTTTAATCTCTGATGGTTTAGGATACAACAAAAAACCCGCTTGAAAACTGCGGGCTTTTTAAAAACATGAAATCAAATTTATCAATATTAACCTTGACGAGCTTTGAGCTTCGGGTTCTTTTTATTGATGACATATACGCGGCCTTTACGACGAACGACCTTGCAATCTTTATCGCGTACTTTCTTTGATTTTAAAGAACTGTATACTTTCATTTTTCTTTCCTTATACGATAAGTTTGACCGCAACATATTCTAAAACGTACGCTTTGTCAACTCTATTTTTAGAAACTTGGTAAAAAAGTAAGACAGGGTTTGCTTTTCGGCAAAAAGTTTTTATAATTACGAGGCTAGTTGAGGGATAATATGAAAAAAGTTGCTTTAATCTCGGGTCTTTTGCTGCTGAATGCCGGTTTGGCATTTTCGGCTGAGCCGTATATTGAAGAAGTTAAGGCTTTGGGTATTGTTTCGGGGCAGGGGCTTGCTTGCGGCGCTTCCAAATTTGACACTTTTGAAATGTTGGCGCGTTCTATTTTAATTACCAAGGCTTCGTCTGATCGCCAGCAGGCTGAAGGAATGCGCGTATATAATGAAGCTAAAGCCGATGCCTATATTTCCAAACAAATGGATGGTTTTTACGAATGCGAGCAGATTAACCGCCGCTTTGATAACCAATTAATATTCCGGGCAACGCTTTATGCAGACGGCACAATTAAAATGCCTGACGGGAATATTTTTACGCCGCGGCATCCATATGATGCGACCTTGGTGTATAAAAAAGGTGATAATGGCCGTTCTCAGGCTGAAAAGATTTATAAAAAGCGTGCTAACCGCAAAATTCCGGCCGGAGCATTGCAGTTTAAAACCGATGGTGCTCCCGTTTCTAATCCGGATTATATTCCCGGGCAGTCTGCTCCGGCAATTCTAGAACCGGCAGGTTATGCCGGGGCGGAAATGCAGCAGCCGGAGTCCCGCCCGAACGGTTATACAAATTCATATCAAGGCGATACATCCATAAAGCATATTAAGCGCTCATATTAATAATGATTGAAACTTGTGCTTTTTCCGTTATACTCACCGCAAATAAATAATCATATTAAAATGGAGCAGATAATAAAATGGCCGCATATCAATACGTCTATGTCATGCAGAATTTAACTAAAGTTTTTCCGGGGGGGAAAGAATTATTTAAGGGGATTACCCTGTCCTTTTTGCCGGGGGCTAAAATTGGCGTTCTCGGTGTCAATGGCGCGGGTAAATCTACCCTGCTGAAAATTATGGCCGGCGTAGACAAGGAGTTTAATGGCGAAGCATGGGCTGCAGACGGCGTAAAGGTCGGTTATTTGGAGCAAGAACCTAAGCTTGATCCGAATAAAAACGTTATGGAAAACATCATGGACGGTTTGGGCGAAACCAGAGATTTGCTTAAGAGATTTGAAGAAGTTTCTGCCAGATTTGCCGAACCGATGACCGATGATGAAATGAATGATTTGATTAATGAGCAGGCGGAATTGCAAGAAAAAATTGATGCTTGCAACGGTTGGGATTTGGAGCGCACAATTGAAATTGCCATGGATGCTTTACGTTGTCCGCCGGCAGATGCCGATGTAACCAAACTTTCCGGTGGTGAAAAACGTCGTGTTGCTTTGTGCCGTTTGCTGCTGCAAAAACCCGATATGCTGCTTTTGGATGAACCGACCAACCATTTGGATGCCGAATCCGTTGCTTGGTTGGAACAACACCTGAAAGATTATACCGGAACTGTGGTTATGGTTACCCACGACCGTTACTTCCTTGATAATGTTACCGGCTGGATTCTGGAGCTTGACCGTGGTCAGGGTATTCCTTATGAGGGCAATTACAGCTCATGGCTGGAACAAAAACAAAAACGTTTGGAGCAGGAATCGCGTGAGGAAAGCTCTCGCCAGCGGACTTTGGCTAACGAATTGGAATGGATTCGCAAAAATCCGAAAGCGCGTCAGGCAAAATCTAAGGCGCGTATTAATGCTTATGAAGAGCTGTTGGCCGAATCCGGCAAGGAAAAGATTTCTCAGGCTCATATTTCTATTCCGATGACTGACCGTCTGGGCGATTTGGTTGTTGAAGCCACCGGAATTTCTAAAGGTTATGGTGACCGCCTGCTGATTGATAATCTGTCTTTCAAAGTTCCGAAGGGCGCTATTGTCGGCATCATCGGGCCGAACGGTGCGGGTAAAACCACTTTGTTCCGTATGATTACCGGACAGGAACAGCCGGACAGCGGTGTAATCAGAATTGGCGATACTGTTGATTTGGGTTATGTCGATCAATCGCGTGAAGAGCTTGATTCTAACAAAACCGTTTGGGAAGAAATTTCCGATGGGTTGGATATTATTGAACTTGGCAAAAAACAAATGCCGTCGCGTGCTTATGTCGGGCAGTTTAATTTTAAAGGCACTGACCAGCAGAAAAAGGTGGGGCAGCTCTCCGGTGGTGAGCGCAACCGTGTTCACCTGGCTAAAATGCTGCGTAAAGGGGCAAATGTTATTCTTCTTGACGAACCGACCAATGACCTTGATGTTGATACGCTGCGTTCTTTGGAAGAGGGTATCATGGAATATCCCGGATGCGTTTTCGTCACCTCGCACGACCGTTGGTTCTTAGATCGTTTGGCAACACATATTCTGGCCTATGAAGGCGACAGCCAGGTTGTGTGGTTTGAGGGCAACTTTGAAGAATATGAAAAGGATAAACGCCGCCGTCTTGGTGATGAGGCTGTTCAACCGCATCGTGTGCGTTATAAAAAATTGGCTTAGCCCATCTTATACAAAAGGCAGCATTCGCTGCCTTTTTTGTTATTTATTCCTTGCAGTACTCCGGTTTATCGGGGCTATATAGCCCCCCGACTTTACCCCGGGATATTTATTTAATCTAAAGATTAACATGGTATAGCGAAAAAATATATCGCCCCTTATCCTCTATTTACAAATCTAAAATGTTTTGGTAATCTATAAAGGGTTTGTATCTGCGAGGAGATGATTGATGTGTAAATATTTGATGGGAATATTGCTCGGCATTGGCATATGTTTTCCGGCTTATGCGGATTACAGCTGTGCAACAGCATTTATGAATGACTCTACTGAATTAGCTAAGCTTAATAATGAAATCGGAGCTAAAAGTTCTGCTTTGCAAAAAAAACTGGATGATAAATGTATGCCTGAATATCGGAAACGAAGCACCGAACATTCAAAATTGCTTGCGGCAATTGAAAATAAAGAAGGCGAGTATAAAAAACTTAGCAAATCTGAAAGACAAGCGTTGATTGATAAAAAGAAATATGAGTATCAAAACAGTCAAACAAAATATTCAGAAGAATGTTGGGGAGGCGAAGACGGCAAGCAGCTTGACGAATATAAAGAGTGTCTGCGTTCCATTTCTAAACAGCTTAAATATTTGCAGGAACAACACAAGTTAAACAAAGCGGAAGAAGAACGGAAGGCCAAAGAAGCACAAAAGGCACAGGAGGAACAGGAAGCTTCAGCATCTGCTGGCAAGCCGGTTGAGGAAAATGCGGTTGAAGTGCCGGGAATGATAACTTCTTCACCGACGGCCACGTCATCTTCGGACGCAGGAGGAAAAGCTGCCTCGTCGATAACGGCTTCTTCTTCAGGGGCATCTTCTGCTGTTGGAGGAGGGACATCATCTTCCGGCAGTTTGTTTAGCGAGCTGACAGAAAAGGGGCTTTTTATTTTCGGCGGGTTGCGGGAAATTATTTATGCCGTTGCCGGGTTTGGTATTATGGCTGTGGCTGTCGGCGGCTTTTTCGGCGTGATAAATTGGCGCTGGTTATCGGCTATCATAATGGGGTTAATGGTTATTTCTTTAGCATCTTCGATTATCAATTATATGGTGGATGCCGAGGTTATCAGTGACAGCATGATTACGGACAGTTTGATTAACGCCAGTTAATCAGCGGTATAACTGTTCGTCTTTGCGGTTGGGGAATAACCGAATAATATTATCAAGGTGATTGGCGTATTTTTGCCGCAATTGGAAAGTTTTTTGAATACCTTTAAAATCATTTTGCTGATGTTGAAGTTTTTCAAGGCTGGTTAGCAAGCTAATGCGTGCCCGGCATTTATGGGACATACTGTAATCTAAATCTTTAATAACGTCTACGGCTTCATATACGGCATCACAGCGCTGCGTGTATGGTGTGTTTCTGTCGGCTGCCGTATTATATAAAACCTGATAATAACTGAAGCCCGTTTTGCTTAACATCTCTTTGTAGCTTTGCGGCAGGTGTCCGTTTTTATTGGTCTTTTGATAAGCTGATTTTATTATGTGATATTTGTCTGCTGCCGGGGCGTTTAGTTCATAAGTAAGCAGGCTGTATGAATATAGCAAAGAATCGTTTTTTCCTTTGGGAATTAGGTTGATGATTTCTTTAATGTTTTCCAAACGGGTTTCTGGCGTGATATCCGGCATATAGCTATGGCAGCTGCTAATCCAATAGCGGACGTGGAGTTTTTCCGGATTGTTGGTCATTAACGGGAGAATGCCTTCTAATTTTTGGGCTGCGATTTCTGCCTCCAGTTCCTGAGGCTCATCTTTCAAAAAAGCCTGCTGGAGGGATACAAAAGCGTCTTCAATATTCAGCATCCCGCGGATGAGAGGGTGGTCTGTTTTGCGGCGAAGTTCGTCCCGGCTGACTTTCATCGGGTCAGGTGTATTGACACCGGCTGCTTGGCAAATCAAATGGCGGGAAGCGGTGAACTTTTGTTGCATACAGAGCTGTTTCACTTGCTGAAAGATTTGCTTCTTGCTCATGGTTTTTTGTGGCTCTGTCATCGCTTTGTCCTGCCGCGTTGGAGTGAACATACGGCATCATAGCATAAAATACTCAAATGTAAAGGTAATTTGACGGTAATGGACAAAACCAGAGAGCTAAATATCTTTGACCATTTTAGCGAAAGTAATGCCGTTCTCTTCGAAGATGTCACCCTCTTGCTTGTAGTTCATCTTTTCATAAAAATGAACTACTGACAGCATAGCGTGCATGACGATTTTGCTGTATCCGGCTTCATGCGCCCGCTTCTCGGCATATTTTACCAGCTCCCGGCCGATTCCTTCTCCTTGATATCTGGTGTCTACCGCTACTTGCATCAGGCGGATTTCTTCATTGTTGACCGGAGCAAGGATTAAGCCGCCGATAAGCCTGTCATCAAGGCATTCTATGCAGCCGATGTGTAAATAGTTGGCTTCTTTGGCGCGGTGGAGGTCAAGAAATTTGAGGCCGAGGGGTTCCAGGAGGATTTTGTAGCGAAGTTCGACAAGCTCGTCATAACGTGAAGAACCGAAGTCAATATCAATCATTTTTCTCATGATGCCCTCCCGCTGTTGTTCTTCAATCAGTATAAGCAATTTTTCTGATATAATCAATATTATATTGCCTAAAATCAATTTATCATTTATCTATGTTGTAACTAACAGATTTAAATGGGTAAAGACTGTAAAATGGCTACAAATTTAGAATGTATCAGAAACTTTGCGATTATTGCGCATATCGACCATGGCAAATCAACTTTGGCGGATCGGATTATTGAATATTGCGGCGGTTTGCAAAAACGTGAAATGCAGGAGCAGATTCTGGACTCCATGGATATTGAACGCGAAAGAGGCATTACGATTAAAGCCCAGACCGTGCGCTTGAATTACAGAGCGCAGGATGGCAGGGAATATCAGCTTAATCTGATTGATACGCCGGGGCACGTTGACTTTTCTTATGAGGTGTCACGCTCATTATCTTCTTGTGAAGGATCGGTTCTGGTGGTGGATGCTACCCAGGGGGTAGAGGCGCAGACATTGGCCAATGTCTATATGGCTATCGACAACAACCATGAGATTTTGCCGGTTTTGAATAAGATTGACTTGCCGTCAGCAGAGCCGGAACGTGTGAAAAAACAAATTGAGGATGTTATCGGGTTGGATACATCCGGAGCAATTGAAACTTCCGGAAAATCCGGCTTGGGTGTGCCCGAACTGCTGGAGGCTATTGTTCAGAATTTGCCTGCTCCAAGCGGAGATGAAAACAAACCTTTGCAGGCGTTGTTGATTGACAGCTGGTATGATTCTTATTTGGGGGTTATTATTTTGGTGCGGGTGAAAGACGGCGTGCTGCGCAAAAAGCAGCAAATCCGCATGATGTCGAATAATGCTGTTTATTCTATTGATAAGGTTGGCGTATTTACGCCTAAGATGCAGGATGTTGATGCACTTTATCCTGGTGAAGTCGGTTTTATTACGGCCAGTATTAAAAGCGTCAGCGATTGCAGTATCGGCGATACTATTACCGACAACAAGCTGCCTTGTGCGGAGCCGTTGAAAGGTTTTAAACCGTCAATTCCTGTTGTGTTTTGCTCGATTTTTCCGGTGGACAGCAGCCAGTATGATAACCTGAAAGATGCTTTGGCAAAACTAAAGCTTAATGATGCCAGTATTGATTATCAGAATGAAAATTCTGCGGCTTTGGGGTTGGGCTTCCGGTGCGGTTTCTTAGGGTTGCTGCATATGGAAATTATTCAGGAACGTTTAGGCCGTGAGTTTGATTTGGACTTGATTACCACTGCGCCATCAGTCGCTTATAAAATCAATCTGAGCAACGGCAACCAGATTACGTTGCATAATCCGGCAGATATGCCAGATCCGTCTACGATTGCCAGTATTGAAGAACCATGGGTAAAAGCGACTATTCTCGTGCCCGACGAATATCTCGGGGCGGTTTTGAAATTGTGTACGGAGCGCCGCGGAGAACAAGAAGATTTGACTTATGTCGGCACTCGGGCAATGGTGGTTTATAAGATTCCGCTCAATGAAATCGTGTTTGATTTTTATGACAGATTAAAATCTATCACCAGCGGTTATGCAAGTTTTGACTATGAGCTTATCGGCTATCATCCTTCTGATTTGGTTAAAGTGCAGATTTTGATTAATGAAGAGCCGGTAGATGCTCTGGCTTTCCTGTGTCACCGAACCGAAGCAGAAGCCCGCGGCCGCCAAATTTGTGAAAGGCTTAAAGACCTCATTCCGCGGCATCTGTTTAAAATTCCCATTCAAGCCGCTATCGGCGGACGCGTTGTTGCCCGCGAAACCATTTCGGCACTGCGCAAAGATGTGACGGCCAAATGCTACGGTGGTGATATAACGCGTAAACGCAAATTGTTGGATAAACAGAAAAAAGGCAAATTGCGTATGCGCCAGTTTGGCAAGGTCGAAGTGCCGCAATCGGCGTTTATTGAGGCGTTGCGTATTGGCGACCAATAAAAAACTCGTATAATGGTCATCTAATACAGAATTAGCGAGTAGAAAAAATGCTCACGTACTTTTATGTACGCTGCGCTTTTTTCTTTCTTAATTCTTATTATATGCCACATTCTCCGAGTTTTTTAACTCGTATAATGGTATCTAATACAGAATTGGCGTGTGGAAAGATGTTCATATACTCTTGTGTACGCTGCGCTTTTTTCTCTCTTAATTCTTATTATATGCCGCATTCTCCGAGTTTTTTAACTCGTATAATGGTATCTAATACAGAATTGGCGTGTAGGAAAGATGCTCACATACTTCTCTATGTATGCTGCGCTTTTTTCTCTCTTAATTCTTATTATATGCCACATTCTCCGAGTTTTTTAACTCGTATAGTAGTATCCGATTGAATCCTTAAATTTTATCTTGTTTTATTTTTAATCGGTATATTATGCGGCGAGATGATTTGATGAATTTCATCAATTATTGTTTGAGGTTTGAAGGTGATGGCGTGGATTCCTAATTCGGCGGCAGCTTGGGTATTTTTATGTTTGTCGTCGACAAAAATCAGTTCTTCAAATCGGCAGCCCAGTTTTTGTTGTACGGCGCGATAGATTTCCGGATCGGGTTTCAGCAAGCCTAAGTCAAATGAACAAAACTGGCGTTCGGGGGGGATTAGGTCTGCGGCTTTGTTGTCATCAGCCAGAATCGGCAGGGCATTTGACAAGATACAGTTTGGTATGCCCTGGCGCTGCAGTTCTTCCTGTATTTGGCGGGTTTGCGGGTGGTAGTTTTTTATTCCGGCATGAAAGGCTTTATTTATTTCAATAGGGTGATTTTTGTGATAAGGCACTGCATAAAATTCGCAGATTTGGCGGCATAGTTCAGGGTAAGGAACTTGTCCTTTCATGTATGCATTATAATTAAATTTTCCTTTGTTGCGGCGAAAGGTGTCTAAGTCGGCGGTATGCTGTTCGCACCAGTTATGCAACGGTTCTAGGGTATAATTATAGATAACGTTGCCAACATCCCAAATACAATATTTTATTTTAGCCATAGTTTTCTCAATATGAATATCCCCCTCTGCTTTGGCAGAGGGGGAATGGTGATTTTAAGGCAGAAGCGGTGACCATGCCGGGTCAGAGCCTTCGCCCGGGGTAACAATCTGCCGTTCGTTGTATCCGGTCAGGTCAATTGAATAAATTTTGACCGGGGAAGCGGTGCTGCTGTCCTGGCGGAAATACATCAGGACGCGGCCGTTTGGCGACCAGGTTGGGCCTTCGACCAGAAAACCGCTGGCCAACAGGCGTTCGCCGGAGCCATCAGGATACATGACGCCAATATAGAATTGTCCGCCGGCCATTTTCGTGAAGGCGATGTAGTCGCCGCGCGGGGACCATACCGGCGTTGCATAGCGGCCTGAGCCGAAGCTGATGCGGTGGATGTCGCTGCCGTCGGCGTTCATGACATAAAGCTGCTGGTTGCCGCCGCGGTCAGAGTTGAAGACAATTTTTTCACCGTCAGGAGAATAACTCGGCGAGGTGTCGATGGCACTGCCGGAGGTCAGTTGTTTGCTGGTACGGCTGCGTAAATCCATTTCATAAATGTTACTTTTGCCGCGAGAAGCGTAACTCAAAACGACTTTGTTGCTGTCGGGTGAGAAACGCGGCGCAAAGGTCATGCCCGGGAAATTGCCGAGAAGTTCCTGACGCCCGGTTTCAATATCCAAAATATACACGCGAGGCGTATCGCCGGCATAAGACATATAGGTTACTTTTTGCAGGTTCGGTGAGAAACGCGGTGTCAGCACCATAGAGCTTCCAGAAGTGAGGAATTTATGGTTTTCACCATCCTGATCCATAATTGCCAGACGTTTGGTGCGTTTGGTTTTGGGACCTGTTTCTGAAACATAAACAATGCGGGTGTCAAAATAGCCTTTTTCACCGGTCAGACGTTCATAAATAGCGTCGGCAATAACGTGGGCGACCCGCCGCCAGTTGTTTTTAGTGGTGGTGAAAGATTGCCCTTTAAGTTGGTTTTGGGCATAAATGTCCCACAGGCGAAATTCAATTCTCAAATGATTGCTGTCAATTTCCGTAATGGCGCTTTGAACCAGAGCGTGGGCATTAATAGCTTTCCAGTCTACGAAGTTTGGTTGTTCGTTGATGGAGGTCAGCGTTTGGATATAGCTCCCCTCGGGAATGATTTTAAACAGGCCGGAGCGCTCTAAGTCTGCAATGACGACGTCGCGGATTTTATTGCCGGTTTGTCCGAGGAAGAATCCTTCGTGAATCATTTCAGGAAAGGCAATGGGCAGCGGGTCACGCATTGCGCCATTGACATCAATCTGCAATTCGGCTTTGGCCGGGGTGCAGAACAGGCATAAAGCCAGTGCTAAAAAGTATCTGAGTTTCATTGTGTTATCACCATTTTAAAACAGGGTTTTCCATTGAGCATTATATTAATCGCAGAGTATTAATTTTCCATTATCATATGGTTTAGTTTGGGATAATTAATACGGATTGACTAATTTGTTTTTTCGTTTACCCTTGAGTTGAGGAGGCAAAATGACCATTGCAGAATTTAAAACACAGTTGAAACCATACAAAGCCTTGTTGGGGTTTGATTATGGTTCAAAACGTTTGGGTGTTGCGGTTTCTGATTTGCTGTTGATGACGGCAACGCCGTATAAGATTATTCAACGCGGGAATTTTCAAGCGGATTTGGCTGAGATTCAGAAAATTATCAGAGAAAAAGAAATTGGCGGCATTGTTTATGGCCTGCCTTTGCAGATGAATGGGGAAGAAGGGGATATTGCGCAGGAGGTTCGCAAGTTTGCGCAGCGCTTGGCTCAGGAGGTTAAACTTCCTTATTTTTTCTGGGATGAGAGATTGTCGTCTTCAGCGGTGGAAAATATGATGATTAAAGAAGCTGATTTGTCCCGCTCAAAACGTAAAAAATCACTGGATGCCGGAGCGGCCGCCTATATTTTGCAGGGTGTGTTGGATGCGTTTAATTTTGTGTGACGGGATAAATAATCTGGTTTACATATCCCAGTAATATATGAACACGGACAGCATATATAAAAGTGAAAATGTGGCTAAGCTCCAGAACAGTTTTTTGTTAATAAAGCCGGAAATATAGATGAGCAGGGCGAGAAAGCCCATCTTGGATGAAGTTAAAAGGATAAGCTCTATTGACGTTGGCAGAGGGCCAAAAGTATAAATCATAAAATGCCGGTGGATGCAAGCGGCTGACAGCAACATATTAAATAAAGTACATAAGATAATGGATGTTAGCGCGAAGTTGTGAACTTTCTGTTGCCATTGCATTGTTATGAGAAAGAAGATTGTACTTAGGCAGACAATTTGTAAACTGTAGTCATGTATTTTTTTGCAGTCTTGAGAGCCTGGAATATAGTGATTTATTATTGGTGTGATATTTATCACAATGATAAAAAGAAGCGCTAAATGGAGCACTAGCTGAAAAGGGCGATGTAGTTTCTTAAGATTTATCATGAAAACAGTATATTGTGTAAATTAAAAAAAAGCAATGGTTATATGCAATAAGCAAAGGATGTTGCTGGGCGATAATCGGACTTTAATATATGCTAACGAGTAAAAGTATTATCCCCAAGATGAGAATAGTATAGAGGTTCGCTCAATATGAAAAACCAGATAACAGAAAAAAAGAAACAGGCAATGGGGATGGATGCTATAATCCAGAACAGTTTTTTATTAATGTAGCCTGATATGTAAATGATTAGAGGGGTTATTGATACATATCGATTATAATATTTAAAAATATAATGTTTAAAAAAAGTGTGGATTTCTGGTGATTGGTTATCTTTGGCTAATATATTAAAAAGTTCTTGCATTGATTTTCCAAATATAAAGAATGTCGGAAAAATGACAAGAATTATGAGTAAAAAAAGTCCTCTATCGACTTTTAGTCGGAACTGCATGGTAATCAGCAGAAAGGCCGAGCTTACTTCTATTGTTAATAAACTGTAGTATTTGATTAATTCGTATTTGTTTTCGCTAGGATAAGGAAAATTAATCCACGGGTTAAAAAACATAAAGGCATTAGTAAGAACCAGCAGGTGTAATAATGCTTCAACAAAGAAAATATTTGGCGTTGTTTTATTATCAGTCATAAGCCTATTGTAAAGATTAAAATTTAAAGTGCAATAAGTAATTTTAAATCAATTTATATTTATTGTGGATTTTAGGATTTTATTCTTGATTTTGTTGTGGTTTTAGTCTAAAAGTTTAATTGCCACTTGCTATAAGTGTGTCCTTAACTCCTCGACTGTCTGGTTCGGGGTTTTTTATTTATCCGCCATTTTTGGCGGATTTTTTTTATGGAGATATAAAGCTTATGAAAAATGATATTGCTAAAAGTAATAAAATTGATGTGGAAGACTATGAAAAAGCATTGGAGAGGGTTTATCAAGATATGATGTCACGTCATAGTGATCCTGAAATACTTAGAATGCGAGAGGATAATAAAAAATCAATTTTAGGGAATGGCTATTTATTGCGGTCAAAAGATATATCAAATCTGAAACAGGTTTACCGTAATTCTACAAGTAAAGGTGATCGAATAGGGGCATGGGATCATAAACCAGCGATGAAAAAGATTTTGCCAAGTTATTATCGGAAAGATGAGATTAATTCTTCGGGACGACAGCCGGTGGTGTTTGGTGGTAAGATTCCGGGAGATAATTCGTATATTTATGATCATGATTTTTGGGGAAATATTTCCTATGGGTATACTTTAGCAGCAGCGGGGTATAATGACTTGGTAACCAAAGGAGGGGCTGTGACTGATGACTTTGGGCAATGGGGTGTTGAAAGGTTAAAACATTTAGATTGGGTTGATTTTGATAGTAAAGATAGTCCGATGGTGGAAATCGGTATTGATTTATTTAATAAATATGGGGCGAAGCTGACGAAAGAAGATTTGCAGCGTGAGATTTGGGAAAATCGAGATAAGTTGCGACGCTATGATGAGAAGAATTTGGAAACCCGAAGCGTGAAAGCCAAAGCAGGCGAGGATTTGGCGCAAATCGGAGATAAGCATGGGATTTCTAAAGAAGATATGGTTCAAAATCTGCAGCGTGATGCGCAAATCAATCCGGCCTATGCCAGTTTTAATGAAAACATGAGCTTGAAAGAGGGGACACGGATTAATCTGCCGCAAAGGGCTGACCGTCAAGTTGCACTGCAGTCGCCTAAGCCTGATGAGAAATCGGTTACGCCGTTGTCCGGTGATAAATTGTCAGCCATCGCTAAGCCTGAGGAATATTCTGTTGAAGAAAATTCTATTTTAGAGGCGTTAAAAAAGCATAATAATCCTGATGAAGATATTTTGTATAAGCCGGTGGAGCAGATTACCGAGGAGGAATTGAAAAGCGGAATGCGCCATTATCTTTATGAAAATAAGGATATTAGACGTAAAAAGCAGGCGGATGAGATGCAGGGAAAGTGGTATGATCATTATTACGGTACGGAGGCTGTCAAACGTGATGAATTTGGCCGGCAATTAGTTTCTGAGCCCAAAAAAGCTCAAGCACAAGAACGAAGTGAGTTGCGGCTGAATGGCGGAATGACACTTAATCAGGCATATGAAGCTGTTGCAAAGCAAGCTGCACCTTTGGGAGTTAAATCTTTACAAAAAGGGTTGAATTCTTTTGGTGATGGTTCTGCCTTAAAGGAAGATGGTATTTTGGGTGCTAAAACAACTTCCCGCACGAAGGAGGCTTTGAGCCGTTATGGTGTGGATAAGGTGAAGCAAAGTATTGGGTATGGCGGATTATCCAATGTGATGGAGCAAAAACGTCAACAGCCGTTTGAGAAAGAAACGCTTCAGCAGACAATGTCGTCTATTCGTCCTAATGATGGTGGAAGCTTTTTGCAGAAAGGGTTAAACGAGATTGGGCAAAAGGTTTCAGGGTATGAAGCGCTTAAGGAAGATAATGATATCGGTGATAAAACGACATCGGCGTTTAATCATTTGAAAGATGAAAAGGAAGATGAAATCAAGTCTTATGTCCGTTCAAGTTATGCATCAGAAAATCACGACGATGAACCAGACGAAGAAGATTTTTGATTCTGATTGAAGGTAAGCTAAATATCAGGAAGATAAAATGTTGTTTTTCATTTTATCTTCCTGTGGTTATTAATGGATGAAGATATTATTGATTCCAATAGAAAGGTTTACTGAAAAGTTCAAACCAGATGACAGAAAAAAAGAAACAGGCGATAGGGATGGAGGCCATAATCCAGAACAGTTTTTTGTTAATGTAACCTAATATGTAAAGGATGAGAGGAAGTGTTTTTGCATAGCTATAGTAGTTGAAAAACATTTTGATTTCTGGTGATTGGCTGTCTTTAGTTATTACAATAAGAAGTTCGTGTATTGATCTCGCAAAAATAAAAAATGTTGGAAAAGTGACAAGAATTATAAGTAAAAAAAGTCCTCTGTCGACTTTTAGCGGAAAGGGCAAGCTAATCAATATAAAAACTGTGCTGACTTCAGTGGTTAATAAGCTGTAATATTTGATTAATTCGTATTTGTTTCCGTCAGGATAAGGAAAATTTATCCAAGGATTAATAAACATAAAAGCACCAATCAGAAATAGTAGGTGCAATAAAGCTTCAACAAAGAAAATATTTGGCGTTGTTTTATTATCAGTCATAGAAGAATAATAGTGTATTTGCTGTTAAAATGCAACCTAAAATATTTTTGTTTGTTTAGCGGCAGTCGTGTAAGAATACGCTGTGGCTTTGAGTATTTTGAGGAATTCTGGGGTGTTCATAAAATCAAAATTATCCGGCAATATGTGGTCAACAAGGTGCAAAATATCAGTATCTGTATGGACAAATTGTGGTGCGAAATGGCGGCAGAATGCATAAGCTGAGGCATTGACAGCTTCAGGGGTACGAGTGTCATAGCCGATGGTGGCTAAAAGATTTTTTATGTCAGAGGTGTGCATTTTCTCTGCGTTGCGTGGCTGATACCATAGTCCGATGCCCGCTTTGGCAAGCTGTTTCCACGGAAAAGCTTTGCCGGGATCTGCTTTGCGCAATGGCGTGATATCAGAATGTCCGACAATCATCTCCGGACTGATTTGATATTTATTTATCAGTTTTTTTAGAAAAAAGATAAGTTTTTCAATTTGAGCCGGAGCATAGGCGTTTTGCCCAAGGCTGAAGTTGACAAGTTCAATGCCTATGGAACGGGAGTTGGGACTGCGCTCTTTCCCGCGCCAAAATCCCGCCCCGGCGTGATAAGCGCGTTTTGATTCATTAACCAGCTTGGTTATGTTGCCTTGCTCGTCGATAATATAATGGGCGCTTATCTGATATTCGTGCATCCACTTAATGATGGTTTCGACGTTATAGGCGCTGCAGTGAAGTACCACCATATCTATCGGCGTTTCGCGTTCTTCAAAGTAGGGCAGCAGTTCTTCGCGCATTGAGATAGTCCTTTAATATTTCGGCTTGGCGTTTTAGGGATATTTTATGGGTTTGCCTGTAGTTTGTCCAGATGTAATTGCTGAAATCCAGCCAATCGGCAAAGCTTGTCAGATTTTGGGTTTCTTCCCTAAAATTTCCGGCATTGTAGAAGATGTCAAAATAACGCGCGAGGCGTTTTATCTGTTGAAGCTCGTTATAAGACATTGTGGAAGTCTGCATAATTTCATATGGCGGATATTTGGAATAAACCATTTTAAATATGTCTGTGTGGCGGTCAATCGGCGCGCCGCGCAAACGTTTCAGTATACCAATTTGCAGCTCTGCCGGACGACAGGCAAAGAGTTTGTTGAAATCTTCGGCGAAAGTTGCAAAGGTGGCGTGTGGCAGTCCTGCAACCAAGTCGGCATGAATATCCGCCCCGGTTTGTTCGCTGATATATTTCAGGTTGGCAATTGTTTTGGCTTCATCCTGTCTGCGGGAGATGGCTTGAAGAGATGGCTCATAAAAACTCTGCACACCTGCTTCCAAATGCAGGCCGCCGGTTGGGAAATTTTTGATTTCTTCAAGCATTTGCGGGCTGAGTTTATCCGGAAATATCTCAAAGTGAAGAATCATGCCCTCGCGCCAACGGGTTTTAAAAAAGTCTAACATACGTTTGACATTGGCGAATTTCAGGTTAAAGGTGCGGTCTACAAACTTGAACTGCCGAACGCCGCGGTTGATGAGTATTTCCATCTCAGACAGAAACTTGTCAAGGTTGAATTCCCTTACGCCGCGTGACAGGGATGATAAGCAAAATTCGCAAGTGAACGGGCAGCCGCGGGTGGCTTCCACATAAATCAGCCTGTGGGCGATGTCATCATCGCTATAGAGGTAATAGGGCAGTTTCAGCGTGTTGACATCGCAGACGGGTTCTTCCAAAACTTTATTTTTCGGCAAATTTCCTGTTTGCCATGCTTGCAACAAATGATAAAGGGCATATTCGCCTTCGCCTTTTATCAGATAATCGCAATAGGGTAAAAATCCATCATATTCATATGAAACTTCCGGCCCGCCAAAAACCAGCAATGTTTGGGGCAATATCGCCTTAATAATTTCTGCCACGCGTAGCATATCTTCAATGTTCCAGATATAGCAGCTTAATCCGACAACATCCGGTTTTCCGTTAATAATTGTTTCGGCAACTTCCTGAACCATCAGGTCGTGGCTAAATTCCATTATTTGGCAGCATTCTTCAAATTTGTGCAGGTTTGCTTTCAAATATCTGAGCCCGAAGGAGGTGTGGGAGTAGCGGGCATTAATGGTTGCGAGAATTATTGTGCATTTAGCGGACATCTAATGTTGTTCTCCTGTGCTCGAATGCTCATGTACTATCGTGTACACTCCGCTTCTGCGCTCCGTGGAACAAATATTATCTATTCCGTTAAATGCGCAATTCTTTCTCGCAACTGTTGCTCGAATTATTGTGTGTTTGGCGGACATCTAATGTTGTTCTCCTGTGAAGGGAGGCTTGGGGCTGCACAAATGATTGGCGTGATGTTTAGTGAGGTTGTGTGTCATGTTTTACCCTGCTTTGCGGCTTTTCATGATTTGTTCATAGGCGTTATTGATTTCTGCCATTTTCAGGGTGTAATTTTCGATTTCTTCAGGAGAAGCGCCTTTCGCTTGTGCCAAGTCAGGGTGGTATTGGTTGATGAGCTCTTTCCAGCGGCGTTTGATTTCTTTATCTCCCGCATTGTAGAAAACGCCGAGAACCTGATAGTAATCTTGCAGCGAATCGTTGCAAGGCTTCGCAATGAAGCGGTCTTTTATGATGGTGTAGTTCCCTTGCGGCAATTCGATAATATTGGCAATATCTTCCAGCATATCTTGTTCATCGCTTAAGATTTCGCCATCGACAACGGCGATTTTGAACAGGTTTTCGATGATGCTTTCTTTCATATCCAAATTATCGCGCGATAATATTTTTAATTGCTTGGCGTAGGATTGGTAGTCGGAAACGGTTTGTTTGGCCTCATTAAATATGCGGGCAATTTGAGGATTTTTATCTGTATTGAAAAGTTTTTTAAAGGTGCGGATTTCGTTTTCACTGACAGAACCGTCAGCTTTAGATATCTTAGCCGCTAAGCCGGCCATGGATTGTACAAATGAAACGTCGCGGGCTTCCTGTGAGCGCAAAGCTAGTTTTAAGGGGTTTACTTTATACCAGAAATTCAGAACCGGACCCAGTTTAAGTTTGGTGCGCAAGCCGCCTTCCAGACGGAATGAATCAAAGAAAAAGCCGAGGATAACCCCGGTAAACAGCAGTATTTTGCTGTGACATGAAAAACCAATCAGTCCGCCTGAAATTTTGCCGAGGTTTTTATTCCAAAAATCTTCAAATGCGTAGCGCAAATCTTTGCAGTTTTTGCAGCGTTGGCAGTCAAACAGTAAATGTCCCGCGATGCCCAGGATAGCAATGCCTGCCCAGCCAAAGGTTATGCTGCCGAGAACAACACCCCAGAGTTTGCCTAAAACATGATCAATCAGGTAATTGTAGTAACGGTAAAAACGGAAAGGGAGCATGAGGCGAATCGTATCATCAAGCTGGTTTAGCCGCGTTTTAATATAGGTTTTGACCAGCGAGCGGTCTATTAGAATATGTCCCAGGAACATTCCCCATAAAAAACCTGCGCCGCCAAACAGGCGGAGGCCGATGACAGCAAAAGTTAGTTTTCCGAGCGGGGTCATGCAAGTGCTTTCAAAATTAATATTGCCGTCAGTTTAACGGAATTTCCGCTAAAAAGGAAGATGTTAAAGGGTTATAGTTGATAAGTGGGTCGGATAGTCGTATTGGCTGTTTAATAATTTACGGTGGCAGTTGCGACGGTAACTGAAATAATTTTCATTTTGATAGGTGTCGATGCCGGAGGCTGAGATATTTGTCAGGCCGAAGTTTTGCAGCCGGCTGATGACAAATCCTTCTAAATCAAAATGAAAATGTTTTACATCTTTACCCGGAGCAAAAAAGCGTTCGGCAGTTATGTCGGTCTGCAGAAACTCATCTCTCATGTCTGATTGGCATTCAAAAGACGGTTGTTGCAGGCATGGGCCGAGTGCGGCGCGGGTGTTTGCTGTTTGAGCGCCGTGTTCAAGCATCAGGTTCAGCGTATTTTCCAGAATACCGCGAAGCGCACCTCGCCAGCCGGCATGAGCCGCACCGATAACCTGATGCGCGTCATCATAAAACAGCACCGGGCAGCAATCGGCGGTGCGTATGGCTAATATAATTCCGGAGGCGGTGGTGACCATGCCGTCGGCGAATTGCTGGTAGCGTTCGGCTTGAGAAATGAAGACGGCTTTATCACTGACGCCTTGCTTGAGAATGGTCAGGTTTTCTCTTTGCAAATTATAGCGGGCGGCAGCCAAGGAAAGATTTTGCAATATATTTTCCCTGCTGTCTTCACTTTTTATGCTATAATTCAGGCTGGCATATTTTCCGGCAGAAACACCGCCATGACGGTCAAAGAATAAGTGTTTACCCTTTGGCAAATTAGGTGCAGTCCAACTCATTTGAAGCTTTTCCCACTGTTTAGGGGCGGGATGTCCAGAAAGTCTGCCGCTGTTTGTCCAAGGTCGGCATAGGTGTCACGTTGTCCCAAATTGCGGGGACGGATGTTTTTGCCAAACATAAGTACCGGCACTTGTTCGCGGGTGTGGTCCGTCCCTTTAAATGCCGGGTCGTTGCCGTGATCGGCCGTAATAAACACAACATCATCCTCTTTGAGGAGGGGCAGAATGTCCGGCAGGCGCGAATCGAAATATTCCAAAGCTTGGGCATAGCCTTTTATATCGCGGCGATGCCCGTAGTACATATCAAAGTCTTCAAAATTCGTAAAGACCAAACTGCCGTTAGGCGCGTCTTTCATCGCTTGAAGAGTGGCGTCCCATAAGCCGGGAAGTTCTGCGGCATGGATTGGGTCAGTAATGCCGCGGTGGGCATAAATGTCATTAATAGCGCCGATGGCAAAGACTCTTCGTCCGGCATTTTTGGCTTTATCCAGCAAGGTTTCGCCGAAAGGCTGGGCGGCATAGTCGCGGCGGCGGGTGGTGCGGGTGAATTCTCCTGCTTTTTCGCCGATAAAGGGACGGGCGATGACACGTCCGATGCGGTAAGGTTGGACGTGTTTATAAGCGATCTCGCATAGGCGGTAAAGGTTCTCCAGCCCAAAATGTTCTTCATGGGCGGCAATCTGAAAACAGCTGTCGGCAGATGAATAACAAATAGGTTTTCCGCTCCGGATATGTTCTTCGCCGAGTTCCTGAATGATGACCGTGCCTGAGGCGGCTTTGTTGCCGAGAATGCCGCTTAGCCCGGCTTCTTTACAGATGTTTTCAATCAGTTCCGGCGGAAAAGACGGGTAATCCGGTTTGAAATGTCCCCAGCCTTTAAGGTTGGGCAGACCGGCCATTTCCCAGTGTCCGGATACTGTATCTTTGTCGCGGCTCATTTCTTTCATATGTCCGAAGGCTGCGGGAAGATTCATTGTCGGGGATGATTTAGGCATCAGGCGGATTGGTTGTCCTGTTGCATCTTGTGCGGCATTAACCAGTCCGAGGCTGATTAAGTTAGGAATGTTCAAATCGGGATGAGCGGCGGCGATGTGTTCAAAAGTTGCCGCGCCGCCATCGCCGAAATCGCTTGCGTCCGGCGCGCCGCCGATACCGAACGAATCCATCATCAGAATAAATACCCGTGTCATGTTTTTCTCCTTGTTGTTAATTATTTTAGTAAGGAGGAAAAGGAAGGTCAAGGCTGTTCGGGAATATATTCATCACTGAACAGGTTTTTAGTGTTGTCTTGGAGGTCAAAACTTAACCCTGCAAGCGTTGGCAGCGAGTGGATGAGGTTATGGTTGATGAATGGACGGTTGACATAATTCGGAAGTTTTGATGACAGTGTTTTATTATGCCGCTTGTATGTGTTATTGAGCCATAACAAAAAGGGAATTTCAAACATGGATTTTGTATAAATTTATTTTGTTGTAAATTTAAATCCCCGGATTGACCGGGGATTGGGTTAAGCCGTAATTTTTTCAATAACGGGGGCAGTGGTTGTTGGCTTTGTTTCGTTGAGAGAAATTGCTGCCTGTAGGTCTGCTGCCGCTTGTTCAAAATCGCTTTCGTTCTGTGCGTGGATGATGGCTACCGGTTTGTTGCTGTCAAGATAATCGCCGATTTGGCAAAATTCTGTAAATCCGGTAGCATAATCCAGTTTTTGGTCGCTGCGAACGCGGCCGCCTTTGAGTTTAATCAGGCTTAAGCCGATATCTCTGGTTTGCATTGCGTTGACGTAGCCGGCGTGTTGCGCGTAGACCGGGCGGATGATTGCCGCTTTAGCTAAGTAGTGTGTCGGGCGGTCGCAGAAGTCTGCCGGGCCGCCGAGCAGGGTAACCATGCGGGCAAAATGTTCCAGTGCGCGGCCGCTGTCCCATGCTGTTTGCAATTTAGCGCGGGCTTCGTTTTCAGATGCTGCCTGTTGGGCATTAACCAAGAGTTCGGCGCAAAGCGCTAGCGTTATTTCCCGCAGTCGGGAATCGATTTTCTGTCCCTTGAGGAAATCGACGGCTTCAGCCATTTCCAAAGCATTTCCAACGGTGTGTCCGAGAACCTGATTCATATCGGTAATCAGGGCGGAAGTCCGAGTTCCGGCGCCATTGGCAACTTTGACAATGGAATGTGCCAGCTGTCGGGCGTTTTCCAGATTATCCATAAAAGCGCCGTTGCCGCATTTCAAATCCATAACCAGATATTCCAAGCCGGCAGCAAGTTTTTTGGAAAGAATGGAGGCGGTTATCAGTTCGACTGATTCAACCGTTCCGCAGACATCGCGAATGGCGTAAATTTTTTTGTCGGCGGGTGCCAGGTTTCCGGTTTGTCCGATGATGGCGCAGCCTGCTTCTTTAACCGTGCGGCGGAAGAGGTCATTATCGGGCATGGTTTGATAGCCGGGGATAGAATCGAATTTATCCAGCGTTCCGCCGGTGTGCCCTAAGCCACGGCCGGAAATCATCGGCACATATACGCCGCAGGCAGCCAATAATGGCGCAAGCATAAGGCTGACCTTATCTCCAACGCCGCCGGAAGAATGTTTATCGACAATCGGAGCGTCAAACTCCTGCCAGTTTAGGACATCCCCGGAATCCCGCATAGCCATGGTAAGGGCAACGGTTTCGTCGGCGTTTAATCCGTTGAGAAAAATAGCCATTGTTAAGGCAGCGGCCTGTGCATCCATGATTGTTCCGTCGGTGATGCCATTGATAAATCCGGCAATTTCATCACTTGTCAGGGTTTGGCGGTTGCGTTTTTTGCGAATGATTTCCTGAGGCAGCATATTAATATCCTTGTTTGATGGTTTGCAACAGATTATCCAGCAGCGAACTGGCTCCGATACGCAAGTGTTCGGGAGAAATCCAATTGCCGCCCATGATGGTTTGGGATAAGGTCAGATATTTTTTGGCATCTTCAATAGTGCGAATGCCGCCGCTGGCTTTAAAGCCTGCTTTGCGGCGAGAAGAAGCTATGGTTTCCAAAATGATGTTGGCGGCTTCCGGCGTTGCGGAAACCGGGGTTTTGCCGGTTGAGGTTTTGATGAAGCCTACACCATGATTTAAGCATAGTTGTGTGGCGGTTGCAATTTTGGTTGCTTGAACCAGTTCTCCGGTTTCCAGGATGATTTTGGTTGTGGCTTCGCCGCAGCTGTCAACGATTGTTTCCATAAAACGTTCGCAGGTGTCTAAATTGCCATCTAAAAAGTCATGGTAGGGAAAAACAGCGTCAATTTCGTCTGCGCCGAATTTAAGCGCTTGTTTGATTTCTGCGCGGAGTTTGTTGAAATCAGCTCCTCCATGCGGAAAATTGACAACAGTTGCAATTTTGACCGGCGTTTTTTTCAGTTTCTTCTTTGCCAAGGCAACGAATTGCGGCCAAATGCAAACTGCGGCGACGTGACCGTATGGCGTTTCGGCGCGGGCGCATAAATCTTCAATCTGATATTCAGTGTCATGTTCGCCGAGAGAAGTGAGGTCCAGACAGCTTATCAAAATTTTGGCGGCGGTAACGTCATCCATTTTACATCTCCTTTATAAATTGTTTGACCAAACGGGTCAAATCAGCGGCGGCTTTATTGCCCTCACGCAAGGTTTCTTCGTGGCTGGGGGCGCTTTGATTCATGCCTGTTCCGTAGTTGGTAATGACGGATAAGCCGAGGACTTTCATGCCGGAATGCACCGCGCAAATCACTTCAGGAACGGTAGACATACCGACTGCGTCACCACCTAAGACTTGAAACATTTTGATTTCTGCTGCGGTTTCAAAGCAAGGGCCGAGCGCCCAGAGATAAACGCCTTCGTTCAGACGGATGTTTAAGTTTGCGGCAATTCGGCGGGCTTTTTCGCGGTATTCGGCGGTGTAGGCATCAGCCATTCCCGGAAAACGCGGGCCGAGTGTATCATCGTTAGGGCCGATTAACGGATTAGTTCCCGAAAAATTTATATGGTCGCGGATAAGCATCAGAGAGCCGGGAGAAAAGTCAGGATTAAGAGAGCCTGCTGCATTGGTAACAATCAGGTTCTTTATGCCCAGCAGCTGAAAAGCTTTGATAACGGTGTTGATGACCTGCGGTTTATGTCCTTCGTAGAGATGAAAACGCCCCTGCATACACAGGACTTCTTGCCCCTCCAATTGTCCGGCAATCAGGCGGCTGCCGTGTCCTTGGACGGTGCTTTGCGGAAAACCGTCAATGTCTGCGTAGTTAATGGTGACGGAATCGGTTATTTCTTCGGCTAATGCGCCTAAGCCAGACCCAAGGATAATGGCGGTTTCCGGCCGTTTTGTGCCTAAACGGGTGCGAATTTGTTCAGCAATTTTGTGTATCATCGGGATAACTCCTGTGCGGCAAAAGCCAGAGGCATAAGGTCAGAAAGTTTGAGCGTTTGTTGAACGCCGGTCAGGTTGGCAAGATGTATCAGGGTGTCGTTTCCGGCAAATTCGGCAATGCGCTGCAGGCAAGCGCCGCAAGGTTTAATGAGTTCACGGCTGTCTGCCAAGATAAGGATTTCGCTGATGGATTTGCTTCCCCCGGCAATCATGGCAGCAATAGCTCCGGCTTCGGCGCAAGTGCCGCAAGGGTAGGAAACATTTTCGACATTGCAGCCGTTATATATTTTTCCGTCGTCGCCCAGTATGGCTGCTCCGACACAAAATTTGGAATAAGGCGCATAGGCTTTGCCAAAGGCTTTTTGTGCTGCGGCAAATAAATCGGAAACCATGGTCATCTTGATGTTTGTCCTTAAAAGCTTTATTAATGATTTCTGGTTTATACTATAGGAAAATTGTTTGGATTTAGCAAAGATTATTTTATCTGTTCACATATTCGCAGGAGAACGCGCGTGAAAAAAATATGGTTAATTTTGGCGGCTGTGATTGTTCTGGCAATCGGCGGGGTATCCGTTTATATCTCAATGATTGACTGGAATCAGCATAAGGATAAAATTGCCGCCCAGTTTAATGATATTACTGGAAAACGCGTGGTTTTTGACGGGCCGGTCAGCTTTACGCTGCTGCCATCTCCGAAGCTGACGGCAACAGATATCAAAGTATTTAATCCTGATGGGACACCCGAGGCTGAAAAGCCGCTGGCTACGATTAAAAGCCTGATTGCGAATCTGGCTCTCGGGCCGTTGTTGCAAGGTAACTTTGAAGTGCAGATGATGTCCTTGGTTGAGCCGGAAATGTGGGTTAAGGTTATGCCTGAAGGAAAACTTAACTGGCAAACGCCCATGACTGACGAACAGAGAAGCAATTTGGAAAATGTGGAAGTTGCTTTGGACAGTGTCATTTTGGAAAAAGCCAAAGTTAATTTTGAAGATGAAAAGCACGGCGTCAATACCCAGCTTGATAATTTAAATGGCGAAGTTATTGCCGAGAGTGTTTTTGGGCCGTATCGTATTGAAGGAAGCTATGTCAAAGGGCGCAATCCCGAAGGATTTGCTATTTCCTTGGGGCAGTTTTCGGAAAGTTTTGCAACGTCGGTCAATTTTGTGTTGAACCAACCGGCATCCCAGTCTTATCTGCGTTTTGACGGGACGGTACTGCTGAAAAATGATGCCATCAGCGGCAATATGATTGTCGAATCGAAAAAATTTAAGGAATTTTTTGACAGTACATTTCCCAATCAGGTGTTGGATGAAGACTTAGATTATCCTCTGGCGATGTCGATGGAGTTGGAAACCAGCAAAACTAAAATCAATATGTCAAATATTGTGGTGAAGTTCGGGACTTCTGCCGGTGCCGGAAATATTTTGGTTCCGCTGTTTGAAAATGAATTTGCCATTGACGGCAGCGAGCCGGAGGAGCGGCGCAGAATTGAAATGGCGTTTAATATGACGGATTTGGATTTGACGCCGTGGGTGGCTTTGCTGAAAAAGGCCGCGGCAGCCCAAAGCGCTCCGGAGGCTGTATATGAGCCGGCTTTTGACTTTGATGTTTTGGCTGATTTGAAAGCCATTAAAACCACTTATAATAATCAGGGGATCCGCGATTTTGTATTTAGCGCAGACTATGTCAATAACAGTTTTAATATTCGCGAGTTAAGCGGCGTTTTTCCCGGGGAAACACAGGCTCGTGTTCAGGGCGATATTTTTGAGAATGATGAAAAGCTGACCTATAATCTGGAAACGGAACTTTCCTGTAATGATACGCTGAAGTTTATGTCATGGCTTGGCTATGAGATTACTCCGGTGGCGCAGTCGACCTATCGGCGGATGTCCGGTAAAGCCGATGTGTCCGGTACGTTGAATAATATTAAGATTTCGCCTTTGGATGTGACTTTAGATAAAACGGTGGTCAAGGGGGAGGCCGGGATTATCCGCGGCGAGCGTCCTCAATATTTTTTATCGCTGACATCGGATAGTATTAATTTTGATAATTATCTGCCGGGACTGCCTAAAGAATTAACGGATAAACCGTTTAAAGAACGGTTGGCTTATCGTTTTGGGCAGCTTGCCGGATTGAATGATTTTGATGTCGATTTCCGGGGGACGTTGGATTTGGGCATTTATGAAAATACGCCGTTTGAAAATACCGAGGTATCTCTCAAGACGGCTAAAGGCGTGATGGATATCAGCAAATTGTCAATCGGTGGCATTGCCAATGCGGCAGTAAGTGCCGAAGGGCAGGTGAGCGGTTTTGGCAAAGAGCCGCAGGTAACAAATCTGAAGTATAGCATAGAAACCAAAAATCTTGACTCTTTTATGAATAAGTTTGAATTGCCAAAGCCAAATGTTGATTTGAACGATATGCAGCAATTCAAATCACAAGGGATTGTGACCGGCGGTATGGATAAGGCTGCCGTTAATACGGTATCTAAACTGGGTAATATTGATTTGAGCTACAGCGGCAGAATCAGCAATAATGAAGAGGGATACCTGTTAAACGGCGAACTGGAACTGAAAGCGCCTGATTTTGTTAAATTGGCCAATGTCCTTAATTTTAATTATCATCCCAAAGGGTATGCACTGGGGTTGTTTAACCTGACAGGGCATATTGCCGGAAATGAAAAAATCTTTAAGTTAACCAATATGAATGCGTTTGTCGGCGCTAATAATTTTCAGGGAACGCTGTGGGTTGACAAGAGCGGCGCGAAGCCGAACATTGTGACCGAGTTGGATATTAACCGCTTTGAACCTGAAAAATTCTTTTATAATGGCAATGCCAAGAGCGGCACAACTGTTCAGCCCAATATGGCGTTGCGGCCGGAAGCCGGCGGCGAGCGGATTGATTTTCTGGCAAAGCCGTTTTGGGATAAAGAGCGTTTGAGTTATGATTTCTACAAAACTTTTACGCTGACCGGAAAATTTAATATCGGTGATTTGGTTTGGAACGGCTATGTATTTAAGAAAGCCGCAGTTTCGGCAGATGTTCGGGATGATAAGATTAAAATCGGCAGCTTTAATGCCTTGCTGAATGATCGGAATGTTATGACACAGGCTGAGCTTAAGCTTGGTGATAAACCTGAATTGCAGCTTAATTTTAATCTTGAAGACCAAGATGTGGCGGGAAGCTATTGGAGCGGCGAGGTTTACGGCTTGCGCTCCGGGCGCTTTAATGCTTCGGGAAAATTGGTGCTGCCGGCGGCCTCTGTAGAGGATATGGTGCTGGGAATGTCCGGCGATGTTATGTTGGATGTTTCCCGTCCGGTTGTCAAAGGCTGGGACTGGTTAAAGCTGGCGGAAGATTTGCGTCTTCGCGATCGTTCAGAAGGGTTGGCGGCATTGGCGCAGGACAGTCTGCACAGCGGTGAAACGGTGTTTGACAGTTTTTCAGGAAAATTGAGCTTTGCCAAAGGGCAGGTTCATTTGACGGACGGAAAATTTGTTTCTCCAAGAGTGATGGTAACTGTTGAGGATGAGAGCAATTTGGAAACATGGGATATGTCTGCAAAGTTTTCAGCTTCTTTGCCGGAACTGGCGACTGTTCCTCCCTTTGGGTTTTCGCTGACCGGATCGATGAATGCGCCGGAGTTGGTTGTCGATGTTAAACCGATAACGGATGTTTATGATGCCAAGTGGGCCAAAGAAGCCGCAGATAAACAAGCGGCTGAGCAGGCCAGGGCAGAATATTTGCGGCAGTTGATGGATGAACAGCAGCAGGCTGCGCAATATATTAAAGGTCAGCTGGATACGGAGGTGGCTGCTGTTTATAATGTTCAGAGTGCTGAGGCTGTGAGTGAAGAAGCCAAAAATCAGTATGTGAGCATTAAAGAGGAGTTAGACCGGACTTCCAGCGGGATTGAAGAAATCTTTACGTTGGGGCTGACGCAGGAGTTTGATGAAACCCTGCCTCAGGCTTTGGCTAAACGCAATGAAGTTTATGCCGCCAAAGTGCCGCAGCTTAAAGAGCAGTTGCAAGCGGCTTATGTGGGGGATTTGAAATATCAGATTAACGGTTTGTATAATCAGGTTAGCGATATTTATAACAAGTCTAAGGAAAAGTCTAACAGTTATCGTGATAAGTTTGTCGAGTTTCCCAAGCGTTTGGCAAAAATTAAAACAGATTATAACCTTGATACGGATAAACTGGTTAACCAACTCAAGCAGGATATTGAAAGTAATCTGTTGGCGATAGACAGTAATAATTCTGAAACGGCAAAGGCCTATGTTGCTATTCAAAATTCAACGGACAGCAAAGCATTAAGCGCATTCTTGGATAAAGTCAAAGCGGCGTTGGAAGATGTTGAAAAAGAAGATAAAAAGCTGGATGAAAATATCAGCCGTCTGTTGGATTATGCGGCTGAATCAATCAGTCTGGAAGAAGATGCTTATCAGGCACGGGTTAAGGCGGCGGAACAAGCAAAGAAAGTTCAGGAAAATATCGGAAAAATTTCAGCATCTACCGGTGTCAATAAAACAATTGTCCGCGATATTGAAGATATTGAGAAATCAGAGAAGCTGAAGAGTGAAGAGCCTGTGAAAGTTCTGGATTTTTCAAAGGAGAAAAGCTCCAGCGGCATGATTATCCGCAAGGATGGTTCAAACCGCTCAATAACGGCGGCTGAGGACGGAGGAAATCTGCGCAAGGCAAGCGGCAGTATTTCCAAAGCAAGCGGTGTGATTGTGAAAAAATAGCCTAAGCAAAATAGTTGTTAACCCGGGACGATTAGTCTTGAGGAAATGTTTTTTTATGCTACAATTCCGGGTATTGTTACAAAAGCAATTATTTTTGGAGTAAGCTATGAGCAGAAGACCTGAAGTATGTATACTTCCAGTTGCCGGGCTGTCAACCCGGAATTTACCCGCTACCAAGGCCCTTCATAAAGGTTTCTTAACCTTACACAGTCTGCCGATTATCCAGTATGCGGTTAATGCTTGTGCCGAGATTGGTATTAAAGAAGTGGTCTTTATTTATAGTGACCAGTCTTGCAAACATTTATTCGAAACTTATTTCTCTCCTTATCCCTGGTTGGAAAAGCATCTGGCTGAAAAGAATAAGCAGGATTTATTGAAAACAGTCCAAGAAATTATTCCGGCGGGAATGAAATTTTCATTTGCCGAACAGTCAGAACCGAAAGGTAACGGTCATGCGATTTTGATGGCAAAAGAGATTGTCGGTGACAGAGATTTTATTGTGATGTGGCCTGATGATGTTTATGTCAATCTGCACGGTGATGGTATTTTGAAGCAGCTGTTGGATGTGTATGAAGCAGAAGGCGGGATGGTGGAAAATATTATGGAATTTCCGCGGGAGCAAATGGTGCGTTATGGTGCTTTGGTCGGAGCTGTGCGCGAGGGCAGGGTTGTCCGGGCCAAAGGTTTGGTTGAAAAACCTGCGCTCGAAGATGTGCCGTCTAATTATGCCAGCATGGGGCCGTATATTCTGCCGAATGAGATTATGCAAATATTGCCGGAAGTTCGTAGAGGCACTAATGGGGAAATCAATCTGACCGACGCTATGGAACTGGCTGCGCAAAGAGGGATGAAGCTGACGGGCGTGTTGTGCGATGTGTTGCGTTTTGACTGCGGAACGAATAAAGATTTAGAGCGGTCAAATATTAAGCTCAGTCTCATGAAAGATCCTGATTTAAGAGCATATACCTGTGATTTGTTGAAAACAATGATGGTTTGAGGCTGTTTTATTAATCTTGTTATACCTCGCCATTTGGGCGGGGTATTTTTATCAGCCTAATTATCTATTCCGTTTAGACCAATAAAAAATTACCTCTTATTAATGATTGACAGATTACAGGTGGTGTGGTAATCTTATGATTGATATGGTTTCAGTTATAAGAGAGGTGTATGATGA
>CAJTMA010000007.1 GCA_910577205.1 uncultured Alphaproteobacteria bacterium | reverse complement strand
TCAACCATTAATAAGAGGCGCTTTTTTATTAGTCTAAAATAAATAGATATTTAGATGTAAAAAAAACCGGGAGAATTTCCCGGGTTTTTCTACAAAGAGTTAGTCTGGCAAAATGAGTCGAAGGCTGCCGAAGTAGTCATTAGTTAAGTTTTTTCTTCTGCTCTTCTTTGAATCTTTTCTGTTCGTTTTCGGTTACATTTTTGAAGATGATTTCAGCAAAAGATTTTTTGGCGACATGGGTGATAAACAGCGGTTCTTCCATTTTTAATTTTCCGAGCGTTTCTTCCAGAGCTTCAAAACTTTGATAAATTTTACCGATTAAAACGATATCTCTGGCGTTGGTTTTGGTGGTTTCAGAAGTAACTTGTTTTCTCATTTTTGTCTCCTTGAAAATTGTTAATAAATTAACTCTCATGTTGTGCATTACATAATAAAATAATATTATAAAATGTATATAGTATAAAAACCGATATCAGGTATAGAAAAATATGCTCACTAAAAAAGACATGAACAAATTGTCCGGTCTTTTGTATTTATTGTCTATCTCGCAAAATTCCAGTAAACGTAAGGCTTCTGACAGCCTAAATACTTCTATGGATACTGTCAATAAATACATTGGCGAGCTTGAAGACGAGTTGGGCTTTAAGTTATTAGCCAGCAATGGCCGCGGTTCGCAGATTACGCCGCAGGCACAGGAAATTTTGCCCTTTGCCGGAACATTAAAAAGTATTTTGCGTGAAATGGAATTTGTTGCTGCATCCAATTCTCATGTGACCGGGTTAGTACGCGTTGGTGTTGAGGATTGTATTACCACACTGCCGTTTACACAAAAAGTTATGGAGTTTTTCGGGCTGTATCCCGGTTTGCGGCTTCAAACCGAAACCTGCAGTGATATGTCCGCCTTGATTGCCCAGGATGTGGATTTGGTGTTGAGCTGTCAGCCGCCGAATAACAGTGAACTGATGATTTGCCAGTCAAAAGAAGTCCAATGCGGCTTGTTTGCCTCTCAAAATTATATTGCTCAGTTCGGAATGCCCTATGATAAGGACGATTTGCTGAATAACCACCGTTTTTGTGAGCACGTCAATTATGTAAAATATATCAATGGTTGGCGTGATTTGCGCAAAGGCATTAAACACGTCGTCTACTTGTCAAATTCGATTCACACAGTAAAAATCATGATTGAAGCAGGTGCGGGTATTGGGCTGTTGACATTGAATTGGAAAAATGAAAATCTGGTGAATATCGCCAGTATTATGGCTGATACAGATGCCAAATTATCTTACCCTGTTTATTTAATCGGACATCGTAACAAAATAAATTTACCGCGAGTTAAAGCTGTTATTGAATTGGTAAAGCAAATGATGACGAATTCATAAGCTTCCGCTAGCCGACCGGGCGGTGTTGGCTTTTCTGGATTCTATTCGCTCTGCCCCAAAGTTTCACTTGTCTGATGGTTGGGCTGGATTGCCGGTATCTAAGCTGTGTTAAATTTGAACCATAAAAAACACCGGAGTTCCCGGTGTTTTTATTTTTTTACATCAGATATTTATTTTCATTGCTGTTAGTATTGGTGAACATTACATTAATTTCTGGTGTATCTGAAAACTGTTTCTTCGACCACCTGTCAACCATAACGTCAATTATTTCGTTGTCAACAGGAGTGCGGTTTTTTATCGGATAACGTCTGGACATATCTCCGATAAGATAATTGGCAACATTGACTTTCATTGTTATCTCCTTTAAAGCGGTTATGCTAAAAGTTAATATAGTGTTAATAAAATTCAGTAAAAGATAGCCTGACCAAAAGTATATGTACATAAATTATTTTTGTTCTTTACGCCGATTCGATATACTGAGTCAGATGCCTTTAATTTGAGAAAAACAGATTTTATGAAAAAAATAAACAACAAAATTTCTGACACAGTGTCCGAAAAATTAGAACAATGAGCAGATATGAAAACAAAAAAGCTCCGGAAATTTCCAGAGCTTTTAATTGGTAGGGGTAGTCAGACTTGAACTGACACTCCCAGAGGGAACAAGATTTTGAGTCTAGCGCGTCTACCAGTTCCGCCATACCCCCATCAAAATCATGAGGAATAAATATAATAATATTTTGCCCACGTCAATAGTTTTTTTACTTAAAAAAGCTATAAATTTAAAATAATTTAAAAAGGAAGTTATATTCGTGTCTGAAATCGAGAGCCAAGCCCGCAATTTATATGCGCAACATGAGTATGCTGCGGCGCGTGAAATGTATGATAAGCTTCTGAAAAATAACCCTCATGATGACAATCTAATGATAATGTTGGGAAATTGTTATGACGGGCAGGGGGATAAAAATGCCGCAGCAGAATGGTATGATAAAGCCCGCCGTCAAAATCCCCATTCCTTATTGGCTCTGACTAATTTGGCAACGGTATTGTACGAAACCGGAAGTTATGCCAAAGCGCAAAAATTTTGTAAGCAGGCGTTAAAATTAGATGATAAAAATTTACCTGCTTTGATAAATATGGGAAACATCTTTTATCAGCAAAGCAATTATGATTCGGCGCTGTCTTTTTATCGCCGTGCTTATGAGATTAATTCCGGTTATTATATTGCGGCAGTTAATTTGGCCAATACATATATAGATTTAAAAAATTATACAGAGGCGGCGAAGTTTGCATCGTTTGCCACAGAACTGGATTCTTCCAGCGTAACCGCTTGGACTATTCTCGGAAACGCGCAGCTGGAACAGGAAAATTTTTCGGATTCCCTGCGGGCATTTCAGCAGGCCGTTAAATTGGATTCTTCAGATTTTTGGCTGCATAATTATCTTAGTCAGGTTTGGCAGAAAATGGAAAACTGGGAGCAGGCTTTTGCCGAAGGCTGGCAGGCTTTAGAGCTGAGCGGCGGCGAGGATTCTCAGCATATAAATTTCGGTTATCTGCTGTATGAATCTTCACTTGGCAAAAAGGATTCCCTATTAAAAGAATATGCAGAAAAATGGTTGAAAAAATACCCGGAAAATTCTGTGGCAAAACATATGGGAAATGCGGTGTTAAACCACTCGATTCCCCTGCGCGCCAATAATGAATATCTGACAAATATTTTTGATGTTTTCGCCCCCGATTTTGAGCAGGTTTTAACTGGTTTGGATTATCAGGCTCCTGAATTGATTCGCAAATGTTTGGTACGGATTTATCCGGAGAAAAAGAACCCCGGACTGCGGATTCTGGATGCCGGCTGCGGCACTGGATTCTGTGGTGTTTTTTTGCAAAATTACAGTCGCATATTTGGTTTGTATGGTGTAGATATTTCAGAAAAAATGTTAGAGCAGGCGAAGGCGAAAAAATGTTATTCCCGTTTGATTCGCGCGGAACTTGAGAGCTATTTTTCATCTAATAAAAAGCCGTTTGATTTGATAGTTTCGGCAGATGTTTTTACTTATTTCGGAGATCTGCAAAATCTCTTTGCCGGCATAGCTTCAAACCTGAAAAAAAACGGCAGAATTATTTTCACTGTCAGTGAAAATAACGAGAATAAAAACGACTATTTTTTGCATCCGTCAGGGCGTTATCTGCATCACAAAAATTATGTAAAAAAAGTTCTCAAACAATGCGGGCTGCGAGAAGAATTTTTTGAGCGCGAACGTTTGCGAAATGAAGGTGACAGCCAAGTCTGGGGCTATATGGTTTCGGCTGTGAAAGAATAATTTAAGTCAGATTTTTTTCATAAAAAAACCTCTTTTGAAACAAAGAGGTTTTTAATTTTTTTTCTTCTTTTCTTTAATCTGAAAATTATTTAGATTTTTTAGAAGAAGTCTTTTTTGCAGTTGTAGATTTGCAGGTAGCAGTCGTTGATTTTTTGCTGCTGGAGCAAGACTTTTTAGAAGAAGATTTGCTGTTGCAGCAGTTGAATTGTTCAACGGCCATAGCCCAGAATTCCTGATCTCTGCCGGAAGGGCAGCCTGCATTTTGCCAGATGAAGTAAGCAGCTTCTCTGATTGCATTTTCATTACTATTATTAACCATAACTAACTCCAAATAAAAAATGTTTGGTAAACACTGTTTAATATACAATCAAAAATTAATACGTCAATAATAAAAGGTTGTTTTTTATTTGAATTATAAATATTATCAAAACGCTTAAGCAATTTGCTTGCATTTAAAACTATATGAATTATAGATAACGAATGATAGAGTCTTATAAACTAAGTCGTTTGAATATTATCAAAAATCTAATTATGTTAATATAGTCTAATAGGGGGCTACCGAATGGAAAACTTATTATCTAAAGAAGAAATGAACGCAGTAATAAACGGTGATCACGGCAATGTTTTTGCTGTCTTGGGTATCCACCGTGACAAAGGCAGCAAAGAGGTATTTATCCGCACTTACCAGCCGAATACCAAGTCTGTCGAACTCCTCAAAAAAGACGGTTCGTCTTTGGGAAAAATGAGCAAACTTGATAATCGCGGTTTCTATCAGATTAACCTCGGGCAAATTGAAAATTTTGCATATAAATTCCGTATTGAAAATGATAAGGGGCAGGTCTACGAACTTGAAGATGCTTATCGTTTCTCCTCTATTCTCGGCGATATTGACATCTATCTTCTGGCTGAAGGCAATCATCTTGATATGTATAAAAAACTCGGCGCGCACGTCACAGAAATGGACGGCGTTCGCGGTGTTAGTTTTGCCGTTTGGGCACCGAATGCCAAACGTGTTTCCGTGGTCGGAAATTTCAATAATTGGGATGGCCGCGTTAATGTTATGCGCAAGCATCCGACCTGCGGCGTATGGGATATTTTTATTCCGGGGTTGAACGAAGGCGAAGTTTATAAATTTGAAGTCAAAACGCAGGAAGATTATATCCTGGTTAAATCCGACCCGCTTGCTTTCTGGAGCGAAGTCCGCCCGAAAACGGCATCCGTTGTTTATGACTTGAATCATTACAATTGGCAGGATCAAAATTGGATGGGTTATCGTGAGGAATATAATGCCTTTGATAAGCCGATGTCTATTTACGAAGTCCATCTCGGTTCTTGGAAACGCAAAGGCGAAAACGGTTCTGAATTTTTAACCTATCGCGAACTGGCAGACAACTTAGTGCCTTATGTGGTTAATATGGGCTTTACCCATGTTGAATTTTTGCCGCTGGCCGAACATCCGCTTGATTGCTCTTGGGGATATCAGGTTATCGGAATGTTTGCTCCGACCAGCCGTTTCGGCACGCCGGATGATTTCCGTTATATGATTGATAAATTCCACCAGGCAGGTATTGCGGTTATTATGGACTGGGTTCCGGCGCACTTCCCCAAAGATGGTCACGGGTTGGTTGAGTTTGACGGCACACACCTTTATGAACACGCTGATCCGCGCAAAGGTGAACATATCGACTGGGGCACAAAAATTTATAACTACGGTCGTACGGAAGTTTGCAACTTCCTCTGTGCCAGTGCCTTGTATTGGTTGAAAGAATATCACATTGACGGCTTGCGTGTAGATGCGGTTGCTTCCATGCTGTATTTGGATTATTCCCGTAAAAACGGCGAATGGATTCCCAACGTTTACGGCGGCAACGAAAATATCGAAGCTATTGCCTTTTTGCGCAAGATGAATGAACTGGTTTACGGCCAATGCAAAGGTGGCGTTACTTGCGCCGAAGAGTCTACCGCATGGCCGATGGTTTCTCGTCCGACATCTATGGGCGGTTTGGGCTTTGGCTACAAATGGAACATGGGCTGGATGAATGATACTTTGAAGTATATCAGCCACGAACCGATTCATCGCAAATACCACCACGGTATGCTCACTTTTGGTTTGCTCTATGCTTTCAATGAAAACTTTATTTTGCCGATTTCTCATGATGAAGTTGTTCATGGCAAAGGGTCAATGTTGGGCAAAATGCCGGGCGATGAATGGCAAAAATTTGCCAACCTCCGCGCTTATTACGGCTTTATGTATACCCATCCGGGTAAAAAGCTGTTGTTCATGGGCTGCGAGTTTGGTCAGGATTGGGAATGGAATTCTGAAGAAAGTCTGCGTTGGCATTTGTTGGAACACCCGATGTACAAAGGAATGCAGAACTGCGTTCGTGATTTGAACCTGATGTATAAAGGCAATCCTGCTTTCTATGAGGAAGATTTTGACTACCGCGGCTTTGAATGGATTGACCATTCAAACGCAGACGACAGCGTTATTTCTTATATGCGCAAAGGGCATAATCCGGGTGACTATATGGTAGTTATTTCTAACTTTACGCCTGTTGTACGCCATGATTACCGGATTGGTGTCAATGAAGGTTGCCGCTTCCAGGAAATCTTCAACAGTGACGATGTCAACTATTGGGGCAGCGGCGTGAAAAATGAAGGTCTGCTCCCGGCAGAAGCAGGCGAGTGGAATAACAAGCCTTATTCGGTAAAAGTGACTTTGCCGCCGTTGTCGACTATCGTTTTGAAACCGATTAGAGATTAATCCCTTTCGGCAGATTAAAAGGAGAGAACAATGCCTCGTTACAAATCCAATTCCGGAAAAGCTTATCCGTTAGGTGCGACTTATGACGGGAAGGGCGTAAACTTTGCCTTGTTCTCTGCCCATGCCGAAAAGGTGGAACTTTGTCTGTTTGACGCTTCCGGTTCGCAAGAACTGGAGCGTTATGCCATTACCGAAAATGATAACAGCATTTGGCACATATATCTCTCCGATGTTGAGCCGGGACAAGTCTATGGCTATCGCGTTTACGGGCCATACAAGCCGCAGGAAGGGCATCGTTTTAACCACAATAAATTACTGATAGACCCCTATGGGCGCAAGTTGGTCGGCAAGCTGATTTGGCATAAGGCCATTTTCGGCTATGACTGGGACAGCCCCGATAAGGATTTGTCTTTTTCCGAGCTTGACAGCGCGCCTTATGTACCCAAATCCGTTGTTGTCGGCAATACTTTTGACTGGGGGGATGATGATGAAATCCGCCCTCGTTACAGCATGGAAGAAACCATTGTTTACGAAACCCAGCTGCGCGGTTTTACCAAATTACACCCGCAGATTCCAGACGACAAACGGGGAACTTTTGCCGGCTTTGCCGATAAAAGTGTCACCAGTTATCTGAAGTGGCTGGGCGTTACGACTGTTGAACTGCTTCCAGTGCACGCATTCTTTGGCAACCGTCACAAAAAAGGGTATATCAAGGACAATTACTGGGGCTATGAAAGCTTTACTTTCTTTGCGCCCGAACAAACCTATATGGCCTCTGATGAAATTGACGAGTTTAAGCAGATGGTTAAAACTCTGCACTCCAAGGGCATAGAGGTTATTCTTGACGTTGTCTATAACCATACCGGCGAAGGCAACCAGATGGGCCCGACCTTGTGTTACCGCGGCATAGACAACGCGTCTTATTATACGCTTAATCCTGATAACAAACGCTATTACTATGACAGCACCGGTTGCGGCGCGTCATTTAATGTTCAAAACCCCAATGTGCTGACTTTGGTGATGGATTCCCTGCGTTATTGGATTGAACAAATGCACGTTGACGGTTTCCGTTTTGACTTGGCAACTTCTCTTTGCCGTCAGAATATGGAATTTAAACTCGACAGCGGCTTTTTGTATGCCACGGGACAAGATCCCAAAACCCGCCAAGTCAAGTTAATTGCAGAACCGTGGGATGTTGGTTACGGCGGTTATCAGGTCGGCGCTTTCCCGCCGGGCTGGGCGCAATGGAATGACAAATATCGTGATACCGTCCGCCGCTTTTGGAAAGGCGATCAGTATCAAACGCCGGAGCTTGCAAGTAGATTGGCGGGGTCTAGCGATGTGTTCAATTATCAAAACCGCGATATCTGGACCAGTGTTAATTTTGTGACGGCCCATGACGGGTTTAGCCTGCAGGATTTGGTCAGCTATAACGGCAAACATAATTTGAGCAACGGTGAAAATAACCGGGATGGTACAGACAGCAACTGGAGCTGGAATTCCGGCGCAGAGGGTGAAACTGATAACGCCATAATACTGGAAAACCGCCGTCAGCGATTAAAAGCGCTGGCCAGCACTTTGCTGTTGTCTTTCGGGACGCCGATGATGGTGGCCGGTGACGAATTTGCCCATACTCAGTTTGGTAATAATAACCCGTATTGTCAGGATAATGTGCTGACTTGGATTGCTTGGGAAGGCATTTCTAAAGAAGACAAAGAACTGGTTAAATTTATTCGCCGCGTTATTGCCCTGCGTAAGAAACTGCGCATCTTTAACCGCCGTCATTTCTTCTGCGGTAAAACAGTTAAAAACAGTTGCAAGGACATCACTTGGTATAATGAGCGCGGAACAGAATTTACGACTGAGGACTGGCATGACGGCAACCGCAAGGCTTTGTCATATTGCGTTTATACCGGCAGCCGCTTTGTGATGGCAATCTTCAATGCCAATTACAATGACGTGGCGTGGAAGCTGCCGGCCATGGATGGAAAATATACATGGAATTTGCTGCTCGACAGTTCGTCAAAATTTAAGGATGAAGCCAAAGCGGGAGCGGAACAGACTATTCAAGTTCCGGCTTGGAGCGTTCTGGTCTACGAAATCAAAAAATAAGGAGCATAAATATGGAAGAAATGCTGCAAAAACTGGCGGACAAACTTGGTATCGTCACTAAATTCAGCGATGCCGGAATGTCTAAGAAAGACTATGAAATCAGTGAGGGCGTTATCCGCTTTATTGCCGAACGTTTGGGATATAAGGCAGGCAATCGTGGAGAAGTCGAAAAATCCTTGGCTGATTTTGACAAGCGCCGCTGGCAGCAAACTTTGGAAAATATTTATGTTGTCGAACAGGGAAAACTGCATTTTGACGCAGTCATTCCTGCCGATCAGGCACAAAGTTTTTTTGCTTTGCAAATTGAAAATAAAGATACGGGCATTCGCTCTGATGTGACTTTTGATGTTCATCCGACGGATGAAACTTATACCATCGGCAAAACGGTTTATGTAAAGCTTTTGGTGGCGGTGACTGGCGATTTGCCTGTCGGCTATTATAACCTGACATTTAAAGTCGGCGATAAAAGTTACAAGAGTACTTTGGCGGTAGCGCCCCGGTGCTGTTATGAAAACCAAGCCCTGAAAGATGGCAAAATCTGGGGTTATGCGTTGCAGCTTTATTCTCTGCGCAGCGAACGCAACTGGGGTGTCGGCGACTTTACGGATTTGGCAGATTTCATCAAAGTCTGTTCACACAGCGGCGCAGATATCATCGGCCTGAACCCGCTAAACGTTTTGGTGCATACTTACCCGGAAGAAGCCAGCCCTTATTGCTCTATCAGCCGCTTGTACCTGAATCCGATTTACATTGATATTGAAGCTGTGCCGGAATTTAAACCGGAAGATAAAAATGACATCAACGATAAAATCACTGAATTGCGTAATAGTGAGTTGATTCAGTACGGTGAAGTTTATCCACTGAAAATTGCCGTTCTGGAAAAACTTTACGGACGTTTTATGGCTGATTTGCACAGCGAACGCCAGCAGGCTTTCCGCGCTTATGTCGAGGCCGAGGGCGAAGACTTGCACAAACTGGCGCTGTTCCAGACCTTATATGACATTAAAAGCACCTATATTTGGGGCGGTTGGCGCGCATGGGAAGATGAATTTCAAAATCCGTATTCTCCGGCCGTACGCAAATTTGCCGAAGAATATGCCGACCGTATCCGCTTTTTCAAATATTTGCAGTTTGAAGCCGACAGGCAATTTAATTTAGCCAGCAATAAGGTTAAAGAATATGGATTAAAAGTCGGTCTTTATCGTGACTTGGCAGTAGGCGTCGGCAAAGACAGTGCCGAACTCTGGTCTGACTATGATTTATTTATCAAAGATGTCGGAGCCGGTGCGCCGCCTGACGCATTCTTCCCGGCAGGGCAAAAATGGTGTCTTGGCGCGTTTAATCCTTACGTGTTAAAAGAACGCTGCTATGAACCGTTTATTAAAATTCTCCGTGCCAATATGCGTTCTGCCGGCGCGTTGCGTATCGACCATGTAATGGGCTTAATGCGGCTTTATGTGATTCCCGATAATGGCGAAGAGGGAACTTACATGATGTATAACTTTAAGGATATGCTTAACATCGTGGCTATCGAAAGTTATCGCAATCAGTGCCAGATTGTCGGCGAAAGTATCGGTAATGTGCCGGAAGGTTTTCTGGAAACGTTAGCCGAGAAAAACATCTTTGCTTTGAGCGTGCTCTGGGCGGAACGCAAAGACGCGGGCTGGGGCGATTTTAATTCTCCGTCAGAATATCCTGTTGCGGCATTTACGTCAGTCGGAACACATGACATGGCTCCGCTGCGGATGTGGTGGTTCGGCTATGATATTGAGGTCATGGCTTCGCTCGGTTTAATGAGTGAGGACGACAAAAACGGCGCTTACCATAAACGGGAACTTGACCGCTGGAAACTTTTATCTGCCTTGGATAATAACGGTTGTTGGCCGGAAGACAACTTGCGCAAAGATAATTATATCTACGGGCAGGCTTATCCTGAGGGAATAGAAGAGGCGGTTCACCGCTTTGCCGCCCGCACGGCGTCCAAAGTTTTTCTGGCGCAATTGGAAGATATCCTGCACGTTGAAAAGCTGCAAAACCTGCCGGGAACAGATAGGGACAAGCATCCCAACTGGCGGCGTAAATTGCCGGTCAGCCTGGAACGTCTGGAAAGTGATATTGCCTATATCCGCAATATTAACGCTATCCGCCGCGAAAGGTAAAAACGGCGCTTTGCAATTCTGATAAATATATTTACACGGCAGAAGCACAATCTGCCGTGTAATTTTATCACCTAATTATCTATCCTCTTTAGACCAATAAAAAATCGCCCCTCATTAATGATTGACAGATTGCTTTCAGTGTGCTATTCTACATTCAGGCTTTGATTCAGTTATATTTGTGAGGTGTATTATGAAAATAATCAGCAAATCTTTGTTATGGTCTTCGGCATTCTCCTTAGTTCTGCCGCAGGCTGCTTTCGCTTCCTTATCTTCGGCATATGCCTCCCTCGTAGACACAAGCCAAAACCAAGCCTTTGAATCGAAGCCTGCACAATTTCTTAAATTAGCGGCAGTGCATTTTATCACTAATGACGGCGGATTAAAATTTGGCGGCGGCAATCCCGGCGGACAAGAGTTTAATCCCGGTGACTTGTGCAAATCACGAGGCTATCTGCATAAAGGCTGCCCTGCCGGATATATTCCCGGTGAAGCCTGTACCGAGGATAGCTCCTTTGTTAAAGAATGTATTGACCCGAACACCTGGTGTCGCGGCAATGGATATAACGTAACTTCCTGTACTTTGCCTAAATACCTGTCCGGCAAATGTCCGCACAGCTCAACCTTATATAAATCCTGTGAAACCGATAATGCCCGGGCTTGTCAAGATGCCGGATATGCCTCCAGTTGTGAGGTCGGTAAAATCGGGGACAGAGCTTGCCCTTATGACAGTAAATACAAGACCTGCGTGTGTAATCCCTGCGCGGGGTTTGCCTATACCTCAGCACAAGCTTCGGCGCAGGGGTATGTCCCGGGTGAAGTCTGTAACTCCTGCGGCACAATGAAATACAAACGCAGCGAAGCGCCTTGCGATGGCTTCAAGACTTGCGACTGCGGCGGGGCGACCGGCGCTAAGACCTGTTGGAGCGGCACGGTCAAAAAGTTTGACACCTGCAAGGAGTGCTGCGACACGTCGAAGTATAAGTATGATTCTTCAAACTGCACCGGAGGCAATCAGCTGGCAGGTAATTCCTGTGGCGGGAAGTATGACAAATGTATCAAACCGGGCTTAATCCTTTATTCCGACCGCACAACATCCAGCCAATATCTGCCCAATAAAATTGCCATCGGGGTTGTGGTTGATGCAAACCTTAGAATTGCCGCTGCGATTAATTATTACTCATATGACCAAACAACATTTGACAATTGCTATGAGCAAAATAAGAAAGGTGTTACAGAAGAAAGAGCTATAAAACATTGTTTATATTTATGTGGAAGTGCGCGCCGAGTATGGGGCGATTATAAGGATATTCCGGGCTTAGAAGATTGCCCCGAATGCAGCGTTTCTTGCGTTGCCTCCAGCGGCAAAGACAATACAGCAAAAATACTGGCTTATGGAAAAACAAGTGGTTTAACCTTTAATGCCGCCGAATTTGCCAACAATTATCAGCCGGCAAAGGGATGCTCCTCCGGCAGTTGGTGCAGCAAAGGAAATTGGTTTGTGCCAAGCCTCCATGAATTGCAAATATTCTACAACAATAAGGAAACAACCAAAAACACCTTAAAGTTAATACCAGAAGCCCAAGATATTGTTTTTGATGACTATATGAACGGCTATATGTCCTCTAATCACAACAATAGCAAATATAATTATTATTGTAATTTCAATATGAAAATGGGAGAAACATCTGAACTGTTTAAAAGTATGTACTCAAGTCATGTCCTTCCAATGATAAAATACTAGCTGTCGAAAAAAAAGCCCGGGAATTTCCCGGGCTTTGGCTATTTCAAATAATTCAGCAGACTTAAACTCATGGCCTGTTGCAAAACCGCATAAGAGGCTTCCAGATTTTGCGAGGCCAGCAGCAGCTTAACGCCTGCTTCGGTTTTATCGACATTTTTCAGAGAGGTAATGTTATTCTGAAGATTGGCTGCAATATTTGTCTGATTCTCTGTCGTCTGGTTCAGAACCACATAGTTGGCATTAATCTTCGCCGACACCGTATAAATATCTGCATTTTTAACTGTCGAATTTTGCCCGGCATTAAACAAGGCATCGCTGACCAGGTCCAGAGCCTCGTTAATCCTGTCCAAGGCGCTTTCTTGGTTGATAGTGCCAATCATTTCGTCTGCCGGATTGCGGGTATCTACCAGATTTCCCTGCGCAATAGAGCCTAATGCCCGGAACAGCTTTTCAAATGCCGGGTCATTGGCGTTGACATCAAAGGTCAATGACTGGTTTTCGGAAATCCGTTTTTCTGAGCTCAAATCGCCGCCATGATAATAAGATTCATTTGACAAGCTCCAAGAGCTGGAAGCCGGAATAGTCATATCGGGGAAACGAGCCGGATCAACCGTGACGTATAGTTCTGTACCGTCATCGCTGATACCTGTAACCTGAACTTGTCCTGCCAAATTGCTATTGCCGAAGCCGTTCATGTTAATTACAGATCCGACAGGGAAAGATTTGCTGAAAGTCACATCATTATCCGGCGTAATCACATCATCTGTCATCACCGGAGTTGATTCCTCAAAGGTCACGGTTTTACCGTCAGCAGAAACTGATTTGACAATATAGGCTTTGGCATTGGCTCCCGCCGCATCGCCGCCCATTACCACGGTATCTCCGGGGCTGAAGGTGTTAAAAGCGCCATATTCTGTCGCGTTAACAGTGTTTTTGTCACTGTTAAATGTCACTTTGCCGGTTGTTTTTGCATTGGCTGTAATTGCCGGTTTCAAAAAGCCGCCGTCCTTAGCTGCGGTAATCGTTCCCTGATTGGTGTTTGAACCGTTTAATTTCAGGGATATATCTCCGGTGTTTTCCGCGTTAATCGAAAAGTTAGATAAATCTGCGCTGGCATTAGACGGATATTTGATGTTCATGCCGTCATAATAAGCCTGAAATTCATCAAGCGTTTTAAACGGGAAGTTCACCGGTGGTTCATTGGAAACGCCGCCGCCAAACAGATATTTGCCGTTGGCAAAGGTATTTAGGCTGTCCACCAGCATTTTGAGCGCAGAAAATGCCTGCGCTTGCAGTTGCTGCATTTCGCGGTATTGGTCGCCGCTCATGGTATGCGGTTCGCCGGTTTTGACACCGTCCACATTTAATACGCTGGAAGTACCATCAATCGTATACAGCGGAAAAGAGAACTTGTTGTCTTCAAACTTGAAGTCAACATTGGCCGGCAGTTTATTTTTCAGAGCAGCCATAACATCTTGGGCATTAGCTGCGCCGCTGATGTCGATATTGTTGCCTGTTCCGTCGTTGGCAAATGTATATTGAGTGCCGTTGACGGTAATGGTTTTGCCGAGATAATCAGCCGTATTATTATTGGTAAAAGAGATTTCTCCGCCGGTATAATCCGGTGTAATCTTGTCCAAATCCATACCGCTGGCATTGGTTAATGTGCTTTTGAAATCATTAATCGCTTTTTGAATAGCATCCATAGATGTATTCATGGTTTTGATTTCAACATTGGTAATTTTGTTGTTTTCCATAAAAGTATTGGTTACGCCCAGCGAAGCTTCCAGCGAAACGATACTGGATGCGCTCATGCCGTAACCGGAATAGTTCATTGATTTCAGGCCGGTGATGGACTGAAAACTGTATAAATCGACCATGTTTTTATTCTTAATCGTTGCATTGGCCATATTCATATAAGTTGCATAAGTAGGTACACGCATAATTCAGTCCTCCTAGTTAACCATATTCAACAGCATATCCAGCATTTCTTTGGACGCTGTAAAAGTTTGGGCGCAGGCCGCATAGCTCTGTTGAAAGACAATCAGCTGCGCTAATTCTTCATCACGGTCGACACCGCTTAATTTAGCTTCTTTTAGCGAAATCGAGTTTGTCAGTTCTTGCTGATATCCCAGATTAGCTTCTGCGCTGTTGGCTTCTGTCGCGATAGCGCCGACAAAGGTTGCCGCATAATTTGCCAGAGTGGTGCTGGTTTTGGCAATAGTCCCTGCTTGTCCGAAATCTTGAGATTCGCTGAATACTTTAGCCATGGCATTGGCGATGTCATTGGCTGCCGGATTAAGCTGATATACGCCGGAATTGGGATTAAACTCAGGCGTACCTGACGCAATCCCGGAAGGATTGCTCATCAAATCATCGCGAACTTTCAAAGAACCGGCACTGTCAGCATTAGACGGGTGCAGCCCGATACGCTCCAAAAAGCCGCTGGTCGTGCCGCTGGCCGGGTTAACGGCTTCGCTGATTTCCAGCTGTTCGCCCGAGGTATTATTAATCTGCAACACATAACCGTTGCCGTTAGGCACGAGCGAAGCTTTAATTTGGGCATTAAGAGCCTCATCGCTGTTAATTTTGTTAACAATATCCTGCAGGCTGTCATTGGTGTTAATGGTAATAGAACCCAGAGCCGGATTGTTGCCGGTAGCAAAGTTCAGGGTAATTTTTTCCCTTACACCCAAATTGGCGTTTTTGCTCATCACCTTGGAATCATAAATATGCTCATTTGTGGTGTTTGTGAAAAAGTCATTCATTCCAAAGAAATAAGAAAATCCCTCAAATGAACGGTCAAATGCGCCATCGCCGTTAACATCAAACTTGATGGAAACATCCTGCTGGGCGCTGCCCGGCGTTGAAGAAGCCTCATCGCGAATGGAGAAAGAATAATTACTGTCCCCAGTATTAATAACAACCTGTCCGTCTTTGTTGATTTCGGCATAAGCTTGCGGCAGATTAGCTCCATCAGCAGAAGTCAGCCAGTCGTTAATACGGCTGACCATGTCGGTGACGCTGCCGCCGGCATCAGGAAAACCTAATCCGCCGAGCAGGGTGGTTGTCGCAACCTGTTTGCCTTCAGAGTCAAAAATTGTAAAGCGTACATCGCCGTTAGAAATCTGAATATTTTGGTTTGCCGGATCAATAAACCGTCTTGTCCCGGTCATTTCTGACGGTGCATTGGGGAAAGACGTCCCACGGTTATGAATTTGGTTGATGCTTTCCTTTAAGGTTGAGGCCAATTCATTTAATTGGCTCTGCAACGACGTAAGCTGGTTGTCGCGAATATCAATCAAGCCTTTGATTTCGCCATCACGAATTTGAGAAGTAATATCTTCGCCGTCAACATAAATGCCGCCAATGCCGCCGCCGGCATAAGACGTTGTCGGGCTGGCTTGTGCCACGGCATTATGTGACAAATGATGCGGATAACGGTCAAGCAGTGTGACACCGTTAGTCGTCTGAATAACGATTTCACCGGTTTCCCGCTTAAAATAGGAGATGTCCATAAGTCCGCTCAATTCGCGCAATGCCTGGTCGCGCTGATCTTCCAAATCGGCAACGCCTTCGTAGCCCAAAACCTTATATTTGACAATCTGGTCGTTAAGAGCCTGTAATTTATCAAGATAGTCATTAACCTGATCGCAAGCCTCGCTGATATTGAGGTCAGCATCGCCGCGCAATTTCTGAATTTCCGTTGTCAGCGAATTCAAACGGGAAGCAACGGTATCCGCATTATTTAGCAAATTATAACGGCTGGTTGCCGAAGTAACATCTGAAGCGAAAGATTCAAATGCCGATTGCAGATTGCCGACGTTAGCGGCAATGGAGTTGTTCCCCTGCGGCGTGCCCAGCAATGTTTCGGTTTTACCGAGGTATTGCTGCTTGGCATTAAGATTGCCGGTTGTGCTGTTGGAGGCCAGATAGCTTTTAAGCAGCCCTTCATTGACCGTGCGGGTAATATCGCCGATTTGCACGCCGGCACTTTGTCCGCCCAAAACAACATTGCTTTGCAGTGCAGTCTTGCGCGTATAGCCGACAGTATCAATATTAGCCAGATTGCGCCCGATGATATCCATCTGGTTTTGGGCAACTTTCATGCCGCTGAGGGCGGTCTGTAATCCTGAGAGCATTACCATGATTCAACTCCTATAAAGTTCTGTTGACGGCCAGCGCGCTGTGTTGGTTATCAAGCGGCGAGAACTGCCCCTGCGCGCCATAAGATGTCGAATTGGATTTCGTTGTCATCTTGGCAACATTGACAATCGTGCCGATAACCGATTTGCTGGTTTCCATTCTGGTTTGTAATAATAAGTTATTTTCCTGAAGCAGGGCATCAAGCTTCAGAGAGGCTTCTTTCAGATTGGCTTTGGCTGTACTTTCCATAGATGCCAAAATTTCCTGATGTTTGATGAAAAAAGCTACCAAATTGCGATAAACGGTTACAATCTGTGCTTTTTGCTCATACAGTTCGCTGACGCTCACAACGTCATAATCGCGTAAAGCCTGATTTTCTTCTTGCAGCAGAGCGGCAAAAGTATGGATAATTTCCTGATAATCGCTTATCTTCTGCTGAACATCAATCTGTTGTCCTGAATGTTCCATCTCACACCTCACTGTCTTGCATTAGTACCGTTGATATAGCCTTGCGAAGCCATTTCCTGCATTTCGATAATTGAACGCATAACCTCGTCGGCAACACCGATGCTTCCGGTTTTGGCCATAGCTTTGCCATATTCGTTAATCAATAGCGAGCGGTAAACTTTTTCCGCCTGACCGCCGCCAAACATTCCGTCTGTGGAAATCCCTTCAAACATTGTTTCCATCATTCGGCTGATGAAAAAAGCCTCAAAGTCTTTAGCTGCCTTTTCTGCTTCTTCCTGACTGACCGTTTTCTTTCCCGTCAGTGACGTATTCGGCTTTTGATATAAAGCCAACGCCGCCGTGTCAAAACTGTTAATCTGCGCGTTTTCCATCTTAAATAACCTCTATGTCAGCCTGTAATGCGCCGCTGGCCTTAACCGCTTGCAAAATGCTGATTAAATCCCTCGGGGTAACGCCCAATGCATTCAGTCCGTCTACCAGTTCCTGCAGATTTACGCCGGTATCCAACACGCTCAGTTTGCTGTTAACCTCTTCATTAATGTCAATAGCCGTCACATTACGGGTAATTGTTGTGCCGCCGGTAAAGGGTAGGGGCTGGGAAACCAACGGAATTTCAGAAATTTTGATGGTCAGGTTTCCTTGGGCAATTGCCAGCTTGTTAATTTTAACATCTTTGCCGATAACGATAATGCCGGAACTTTCGTCGATGACAACTTTGGCTAGCTGATCCGGCTGGACTTGCAACTGTTCGATTTTTGTCATCAAATCAACCACCTTGTCCTGATATTCCTGCGGAATTTGCAGGTCGACAGTTGCCGGGTCAGTAGCTTTTGCTGCCGGCTGCCCCAACATGGCGTTAATCGCATCGGATACTCTGCGTGCGGTGGTGAAATCCGGATTGCGCAGGGCAATGCGGATATTATCAAGGCTGTCCAAAGCAAATTGAATTTCATTTTCAATAATTGCGCCGTTGGCGATTCTTCCCGATGTCGGAACACCGCGGGTAACCGAAGTGCCGCCGGACTGTGCGGCGACGCTGCCGGTTGCTATTTGCCCTTGCGCAACAGCATATACCTCGCCATTGGCACCGACCAGCGGCGTGGCAACCAAAGTACCGCCTTGCAGGCTCTTGGCATCGCCCATAGCGCTGACCATAACGTCAATCCGGCTGCCTTGACGGGCAAAAGCCGGCAGGCTGGCCGTAACCATCACCGCGGCTATGTTTTTGGACTTCAGCTGCCCATCTCTGGCATTAATGCCAAGTTGGTCGAGCATACTGATTAAACTTTCCTTGGTGAAATTGATGGATTTGATGTTATCGCCGCTGCCGTTTAAACCCACAACCAGGCCGTAACCGACCAATTGGTTCTCTCTGACTCCTTCAAAGTCGGCAATATCTTTTATTCGCGAGCTTGCTGCTGCGGAAGGTGCTATTCCCAGCCACATAGCGCAAACAATGCTGAACACCGCAGATTTCTTAAATAAAAGAGTTGTCATAACCATAACATCCTACCAAAAATACAATAAACTTGTGTGAGCATATGCAATATCCGTGCCAAAAACGCTATTGGCAACTATTAAGAGAAGCTTGGAAGTTTTTATTGTGATATTATATATTAGATAGGTACTAATAAACTTAAGGAAACGACTATGATAAAAGATGATGTATTGATGGCAGCTCACCAAAAATTAAGCGATTTGCGATCGGGCATTTTATTCATAAACCAAGCCGTTAAAAAAATTCAAATGGCCTTGGCTTTGGTTGAAGAAAAACTGGACGAGGTTGATTTTATTATTTGGATAGCCCCGTCAGGATTTCTGGCGACTCGTTCTTATATGAATGAGATTAAAAAGAACAACCGCACTTTCCGCCACCGCATATATTTTTATTCAATAGAGAGTGTGTCTGTTTCTGATGAGAAGTACCTAGAGCTTTATAATTTAATCCATAATTTTAAAATTTTTTGCGTTGTAGACGAAAGTATTACCATCAAAAACACAGAAGCTGGCCGAACACAGCGCCTTCTTTCCTTAAGTTCTAAATTCAGTTACCGCCTGATATTGAGCAGTATACCGTTGACACAGGGATTAATTGATTTATATTCGCAAATAGAATTTCTGGATACGCGGATTTTGCGTATGAATGAAAACCAGTTCGGTCATATCTTTATGCCTTCCAGCTATAGTAACTATCTTGTCATAAAGCAGTGGTCGCGCCCTGAAGACGAACAACGCCTTTTTGAATACATAAAACCCTATGTCTTGGGGTATGATTTCGGAGAAGAAATCGAAATTACCCACAGGAACCAATATTTTGAACTGACACCGCGTGAAGAAGAAAGTTATAATGATGAAAAAAATCTCTTTCTGCAAGAGCGGGAACAGGTAGCGTTTATGGATGTTGTGCAAAATTTCCAGCGGATGTATACGCTGTCACAAAACAAGCTGGAAGCCTTGCGGGAGCTGGTTAAACAGATTTTGGCCAGAGGGGAAAAAGTTATTATTTTTATTAAGTTTTTAGATGAAATTACTTTTTTCAAAGAAAGTAAATTTTTCGGGGATGTCAAATTTGTCGAGTTAACCGGCAAATCCAACAAGCGTAAAGCCATCAAAGAGTTTGAGCGTCATGCCGATATCATGTTTTGCACTTATGGTGTTGATAAATTCGGTTTAGATATGCAATTGTGTAATAATATTATATATTTTTCACAGACTTTTGATTATAAATGTAAGGTGGAAGGGTTGGACAGCATCAGCAGCAAAGGCATTGCCCGTAAACTAAACATTTATGACTTTTGGGTAAAAACCAATTTGGAACAACTGATTAATGATAACCTTGAACGCAAAAAGAACGTTCTGTCAAACGTTTGCCATATGATTACGAAAGAGGAGGCATTGCGACTGTGAAAAAATATTTGGATATCAATGTGTACGAGGCGACACAGGCTCGTTTGAAATATATATTTGATAACTTTGACAATATTTATGTGTCTTTCTCCGGCGGCAAAGACAGCGGCCTGCTGCTCAACATGGTGCTGGATTATAAACGCCGTAATAATATCCAGAAGAAAATCGGCGTTTTCCACCAGGATTTTGAAGCGCAATACCAGACAACAACGGATTATGTTACCCGTATGTTTGAAAACAATATTAATGATATTGAGCCTTATTGGGTCTGCATTCCGCAGGCCTCGCGCTGTGCTGTAAGCAATTACCAAATGTATTGGTATACATGGGACCCGGATAAAAAAGCCGCCTGGGTGCGCTCTATGCCTAAGCAGGACTACATTATCAAGTTGGAAAACCATAACTTTGATTTTTATAAATATAAAATGCCGCAGGAAGACTTTTATGCAGAATTTGGCAGATGGTATGCCAGACAGCATGAAGGGACAACAATCTGCCTGCTGGGCATTCGCGCCGATGAATCCCTGAACCGATACAGAGCCTATGCCAACGAACGGAAAACCAGTTTTGGCGAAGGCAAATGGACGACTAAAATGGGCAAGGACTTCTACCATGCTTATCCGCTGTATGACTGGACAACCAAGGATGTCTGGGTCGCTAACGGCAAATATGACTATGATTATAACCACATTTATGACCTCTTCTATAAGGCCGGTTTGTCAATTAACCAAATGCGCGTTGCCAGCCCTTACCATGAAAGTGCCAAAGACAGCTTGAACTTATATCGCGTCTTAGAGCCGGATACATGGATTCGCGTTGTCGGGCGGGTGCAGGGTGCTAATTTTGGAGCTATTTATGGCAATACCAAAGCTTTAGGCGCTCGCAAGTTTACGCTTCCTCCGGGGCATACCTGGCGTTCTTATGTCAAGTTTTTGCTGGCGACGCTTCCTGAAAGTATGCGCCAGAACTATGTTGCCAAATTCAAAACCTCCATTCGTTTTTGGTGGAAAAAAGGCGGCGTGGTTAATGAAGCGGCATTGAAAGAATTGGAGGATTGTAACTATCCCATCCGCCATAACGGTCCGAGCGGTTACAATAAAACGCGCGATAAAATTCGTTTTCTCGGAACGCCGGACAACACGGATGACATCAAATCATCTATCGACATTCCGTCATGGAAGCGTATGGCGGTCTGTATCTTGAAAAATGACCACCTCTGCAAATATATGGGCTTTACCCAAACCAAAAAACAGGCGGAGCGTGAACGGGAATTAATGGAAAAATATCGTAATTTGTGAGGAATGACTAATGAGTGAATTTAAGAGTCCGGTCTATAATGTACAGGCTATTCCAGTCGAAAAAATTAAAGCTAACGACTACAACCCGAACCGTGTAGCTCCTCCGGAAATGAAATTGCTGGAAATTTCCATCTGGGAGGATGGTTATACCCAGCCGATTGTTTGTTATTATGATAAAGAAAATGATGAATATATCGTCGTTGACGGCTTCCACCGCTATACCACAATGATGACCAGCCCGCGTATTTATGAGCGGGAACGCGGCTTGATGCCTGTTGTTGTGATTGACAAACCGCTGGGCGATCGTATGGCTTCTACCATCCGCCATAACCGTGCGCGCGGTAGTCACAATGTAGATTTGATGAGCAACATTGTTGCCGAGTTGTTGGAAATGGGCAAAAGCGATTCGTGGATTTGCCGCAATATCGGAATGTCTGCCGATGAAGTGCTGCGCCTCAAACAAATAACCGGCTTGGCATCGTTATTTAAAGACGAAGAGTTTTCCCGTAGTTGGGAAGTCTAACAGACTGTGGCTGACAGGCGGGGATAGGCGGAATGATTAGCAAACAGGATATTGCTAAACTGGAAGGGCTGTTGATGTTGGTTGCCCTTGCAGAGAACAATAGTAAGAAAAAAGTAGCCGAGTCGCTCAGCCTGTCAGTTGATACGCTTAATAAGTATTTGGCCGATTTGGAGAAAGAGCTGGGTATCAAACTGGTAACCAGCAATGGGCGAGGATCGGTTCTGACGCATGAAGCGCAGCATATTATCAAAATGGGATTTGATGTCAAAAAGGTTATCCGCGGCGTAGATGTTGTTGCCTCTCATAAAAATACCATGTCCGGTGTGGTGCGGGTCGGCTTGCCTTTGGCTGTTGCTTCCGTTTTGCACGCTGATGGAATTGATGAATTCTGGCAAAATTATCCCAATATCCGTATCGAATCTGTATCCCATTACCAATCGCCAAACCTTAATGTTTTGGACGTTGATTTAGGTTTTATGCTGGAGCCGCCGAGCGGTTCTGATTTGGTTATCGTCGAAAGCAAAGTGATTAGCTGTAGCTTTGTGGCCGCGCCCTCTTATCTGGCAAAGTATGGCGAACCTAAAGATTTGGAAGACCTCATTCAAAATCACCGTATTTGCGGCAAGCTGATTAATTACCGTTACTTGAAAGAATGGAAAGATATTATGAGCAGAGGGTCTTACATCAGTTTTACCTCAAACTCTAACCATTCTATTGCCAATGTTGTCCGCAGCGGTGGCGGCATTGGAATTATGGTTCACGATGAAACCCGCGATACGGATTTAGTCCGCTTAAAGAATATCACCATGAAACCGCAAATGACATTTTATCTGGTTGCGCACCGTTTAACCAAAGATATTCCAAAGATTCGCGCTGTTTTAGAATTTTACCGCAAAGTTCTGCTGAACGTCAAATTTTAATAAGCTTCCGTGATAAATCCGCCGCCGAGCAATAAGCTCCCGTCATAGAAAACGACGGATTGTCCGGGAGTTAATGCTTTTTGTAAATCTTCAAATTCCACTTTGACACTGTCATTCCCAAGAGGGGAAACACGGACTTGAACTGCTTTCTGAGATGAGCGGATTTTCGCTTGGCAGCAAAACGGTGCAGAGGGTTTGGAAATTGAAACCCAGTTGAGCCGGTTAGCTTCGAGGCCTTTTTGCAGCGTTTGGTCAGCAAATCCTAATACCACTTCATTTTGTTCAGGGCGCAGTTCAATGACATACAACGGCTTTTCCGCAGCGATTCCCAATCCGCGGCGCTGCCCGATGGTAAAGTTCCAAAAGCCATGGTGCTGCCCGAGGATTTTTCCGTCCTTGTCAACAAAATTTCCTGTTTTGGGTTCTTCTTGAATGATATCATTGATGTCACCGGAATAAAAATCCTGACTGTCGGGTTTGTCGCAAACTTCTAAGCCTGCTTCTCTGGCCAAATCGCGGATTTCCTGCTTGCTGTAGTCGCCGAGGGGCAATAAAATTTCAGAAAGCTGCTCTTGTGTCAGACGATATAAAAAATAAGCCTGATCTTTGCGTAAATCTTTGCCGCAATGCAGCTGGTAACGTTTTGTGGTTTCATCATAGCCTAATCCGGCATAATGCCCGGTTGCAAATTTATCAAATTCCAGTCCCAAAGCTTTGGCAGCGCGGGGAAGAGCTGCAAATTTAATGGTTGCATTGCATAAAACGCAAGGATTCGGTGTTCTTCCTGCCAAATATTCCGATTTGAAATTGGATAAGACGATTTTTTTATATTCCTCGGTGCAGTCAATAACATGGTAAGGAATATCAAGCTTGGCACAAACTTTTTTCGCCGCTTCCACATCCTGTTCTTCATGTGGACTGAAACACCCTTCTTTTCCTGTCATGCCTGCAAAATTTTGAGATTTATCCCAAATAGACATTGTTGCGCCGATAACGTCGTACCCGGCTTTCTTTAACAACAAAGCAGCCGCGGAAGAATCAACTCCGCCGCTCATTCCGACTAATATTTTCATTTTTTCCTCATAGTGAATTGAAAGTTACATTCACCAAAGAAATATAAAAATTCAAAGTTTTTACTTTCTTTGACCGACATACTATAATTTAAATTATCAATAAGATAAAGCATAATTATTAGCTGAAAATTAAAGTTTATCAGATTAAATTAATATCTCACATCAGGAAAGGAATATCATGAGCGATAAAGTTGCAAATTTGTTTTCATCGCAGGCTTATGCGTATCTGGCTGAAAAAATGGCAGGAACATCCGATGCCTTATTTTCTCTTTGTCCTGGAGAATTTGAACACAAACTTTTTCCGGACGGTGAAAATTATTACCGTCTGCTGAATTCCAAAGAGATTTTGAACCGTCCGGCAGTCTATGTGGCGGGGACAATTGACGATGCCGCGATTCTTGAACTCTATAATATTTGCAGCGCACTGGTTATGGAACAGTGCTCTTCTCTGCATATCGTAATACCATATTTTGGATATTCGACAATGGAGCGGTCAACCAAACGGGGTGAGGTTGTGATTGCCAAAAATATTGCCCGGCTGCTAAGCTCCATTCCCCGTTCGGCCAATGGCAATTTTATCTATATGATGGATTTACACTCCTTGGGAACACAATATTACTTTGAAGGTTCAGTGCGTCCGGTTCACCTGACGGCGGAGCCTGTTGTGGCTCGAATGCTGTCAGACATCGGACCGGATATTGTTCTGGCAACGGCAGACATGGGGCGAGCCAAATGGGTGCAGAAAATGAGCGGACGTCTGGGGTTAGACAGTGCCTATATTATGAAACAACGCTTGTCCGGTACGCATACGGAAGTGACGGCACTTAATGCGAATGTTTCCGGTCGCAGAGTGGTTATCTATGATGATATGATACGCTCGGGAAGTTCGATTATCAATGCTGCGCGTGCTTACAAAGATGCCGGAGCGGCAGAAGTTTATGTTGCCGTTGTCCATGGTGTATTTATTGACGGCGCGCTGCAACGGATGCAAGATTCCGGCTTAATCTCAGGTGTCCGCTGCACCAACAGCCACCCGCGGGCTTGTCAGAAAGACGCAACAGGCTTTCTGCAAGTTTATGATATTTCGCCTGTACTGTTGTCAGGGTTAGAAATATCCAATTAAAAATTGATATTTAGCTAATTCCGCTTGCCAAACAGTGGCAGAATGTACTATGTTGTGGGTAATTTATAATATCGCAACAAGGTTTATGATGTTCGCAAAATTGTTAAAAAAAATCAAATCATCCTATCTCATCAGTAATTACTGCAAAATCCTGCCCTATGTGAAACCATATTGGATTCGCGGTTTGCTCGGTGTGTTGATTACGATTCCCATCGGCTCAATGGATGCTGTTATCGCATGGTCTTTGAAGCCGTACATGGATATTGTTATGGTGGAAAAAAACACGGCTTCAACGTCTTACATTCCGTTGTTGATTATCCTCTTCAGCTCTTTGCAAAGTCTGTTAAACTACACGGCAACATATCTGAATACCTGGGTGGGGCAGAAAATCTCCCAAGGTTTGAAAATTACCCTTTTTGAAAAGCTGATGCGTTATGACGCCGGATTTTTTGACAAATCAACTTCAGGGGATATTCTTTTCCGCTTTAATTATGATGTTGATATGGCCTGTGCCGGGTTGTTGTCTAATCTGAAACTGTTTACAACCCGTGTTTTTTCTTCTCTGTCATTAATCGGTGTGTTGATTTATAACTCTTGGCAGTTGGCAATTGTTGCAATCGTTGTGCTGCTGGGAGCTCTTTATCCTTTAACGACTGTCCGCCGCCGCATTAAAAGCCTGATGGATAAAACTATTTTCTCCGGTTCGGCAGTAATGACCCATTATAATGAAACCTTTAACGGCAACCGTATTGTGACATCCTATAACTTATATCAATATCAATTGCTGCGTTTTAGAAACACGCTCAACAGTGTGTTCAAGCTGGGGATTAAGATGATTCAGCGTACCGGATTGATGTCGCCGCTGATGCACTTTGTGGTTTCTCTTGGTATTGCGCTGATTATCTGGCTTGGCAGCTATCTGATTGTCACTAAACAGATTTCTGCCGGTAACTTTGTGTCTTTTATCACCGCGCTGATAATGCTTTATAACCCGATTAAAAGTATCGGCAATAACTTCAACAGCGTCCAGTTGTCACTGATGGCAATGGAACGGGTCTTCGGGTTGCTGGAACAAGTACCGGCGATTACCAACAAACCTGATGCTCAACCGCTTCAAAAAATCGAAAAAACGATTGAATACAAGGACGTCTGCTTTGAATATGTTCCGGGCAAACCGATATTAAAACACGTCAATCTGAAAGTTGGCGTTGGGCAGACGATTGCCTTTGTCGGTAATTCCGGCGGCGGCAAAACCACAATGGTTAACCTCTTGCCGCGTTTTTATGACGTTATGTCCGGTTCGGTGAAGATTGACGGCGTTGATGTGCGCGACATTGAACTCGATTCGTTACGCGATAAGATTGCCATCGTTTTTCAGGACAATTTCCTGTTTGCCGGCACAATCCGCGAAAATATCCTCCTCGGTCGCGAAAATGCAACGCAGGACGAGATAGACCGCGCGGTTAAATCTGCCTGCCTAGAGGAATTTATTGCGTCCTTGGAAAAAGGACTGGATACCGAAATCGGCGAACGCGGCGTGCTTCTGTCCGGCGGCCAAAAGCAGCGTATTGCGATTGCCCGTGCCTTTATTAAAAACGCGCCGATTGTTATTTTGGATGAAGCTACTTCTGCGCTCGATAACAAATCCGAAGCTATTGTGCAGCAGGCAATTGATAACCTCATGGCTGACCGGACGGTATTTATCATTGCCCACCGTTTGTCGACAGTCCGTAATGCGGATAAAATTGTCGTCGTCAATTATGGCGAATTGGTTGAAATGGGCAGCCATGACGAATTGATGCAGAAAGAAGACAGCGTTTACCGCTCGCTTTATCGCACCCAGCTTAAGTAACGATGATAGACATTAATGACATAACCGTCCGCATCGGCTCTAAAGTTTTGTTGGAGAATGCCTCAGCGCATATCTCTGATGGTTGGAAAGTTGGCGTGGTTGGAGCTAACGGCTGCGGTAAATCCACTTTATTCCGCGTGCTTAAAGGCGAGTTGGAAACTGAAACCGGCAGTGTCTTTTTCCCCAGCGGATATCAGGTGGTCTTTGTCGAGCAGGAGTTTTCCGCTGCCAGCCTGGATATGCCGATTCTGGATTTTGTTTTAGCTCAAGACAAAGAACGCGCAGATTTGCTGAAGTGCCTTGAAACAGCTGCCGCTGCTGAATTAGCCGCCATTCATGAACGCCTGAATATTATCGGAGCGGCTTCGGCGGAAGCCCGGGCGGCAGAAATTTTACACGGTTTGGGATTCGCTCCGGATGATTTGGCGCGGAAAGTCTGTGAGTTTTCCGGTGGCTGGCGGATGCGCTTGGCTTTGGCCGCGGCGTTGTTCCGTCCGTCAGATATTTTGCTGTTGGATGAACCAACCAACCACCTTGATTTGGAAGCGTCTCTCTGGCTGGAAAATCACCTTGCCAAATATCGCGGCACATTGCTGATAATCAGCCATGACAGCAATATTCTCAATTTGCTGTGCAATCATATTATCCATTTTGATAACGGCAGATTAGTTTCTTACTCGGGTAATTATGATGCTTTCCGTTCTGCCCGCGCGATGCAAAAGGAAGTCCTGCTGCGCCAAGCCGAACGCCAGGAAGAAAAACGCCGTCATTTGCAGTCTTTTGTTGATCGTTTTCGCTATAAGGCAAGCAAAGCCAAACAGGCGCAAAGCCGCATAAAAATGCTTGAAAAGCTTGAAACGGTTACCTTGTTGGAAGATGCTGCCGCCACCTCTTTTGACTTTCCCGAACCGAATGAACTGCCGCCGCCCTTGTTGTCTGTTGAAGACGGCACTGCCGGATATGACGATAAAACTGTGCTGCGGCGCTTAAATTTACAGATTGTCGATAATGACCGGATAGCCCTGTTAGGCGCAAATGGCAATGGTAAGTCCACTTTGGCAAAGGTAATATCCGGACGCTTGCCGTTGTTGTCAGGTACTCGCCGGGTGTCATCCAAACTGAAAATCGGCTATTTTGCCCAGCATCAGGCTGAGGAATTGCCGCTGGAGCAAACTGCCGCGGAATTTATGTCTTCGCTGCTGCCGGATAAAAGCGAAACGCAGGTGCGGGTGCATCTTGCCCGGTTTGGCCTTAATCAGGAAAAGGCTCTGACGGTCATCGCCAAGCTTTCCGGCGGAGAAAAGGCGCGCCTGCTGTTTGCGGCGATGACGTATAATGCGCCGCAGCTGCTCATCTTGGACGAGCCGACCAACCATTTGGATATTGATGGCCGCGAGGCGTTGATTAAAGCACTGAACGATTATCGCGGCTCGGTCATTCTGATTACCCATGATTTGCATTTGATTGAACTGGTCGCTGATGATTTGTGGCTGGTTAAAAACGGTTTATGTAAACCCTATGACGGCGATTTGGAAGACTATAAAAATCTTCTTCTTAATGCAGAACCTGCGGTCGTTGCCCAGCCAAAACCATCGGTCTCCAAAACCGATTCCCGTTTGGAGAAAAAGCAGCTGCAAAGTGGAATACGCCGCCAGGAAAAGGAAATACAGCGGCTCACAGCTGAAAAGGAACGTCTGGAGAACCTTTTTCACACGCCCTTGACGGTTGAACAAAGCATTCAGGCTCAAAAGGAGCTGTCGGATATTGCCGTCCAGCTGCAGACGGCGGAAGATGCTTGGCTGGAATTTTCTGAAAAGCTGGAAAACTTATAGTAAAACCAGAGTTTTTCCATTAGATGGATATATTTAAATTTTTTCTCTGATTAATAGCATAATTGCTAAAATTTGCTTGAAAAACTTTGCCCCCTCCGTTATTATTAGTCCAAACCGCGGGAATGAGCCTGCTGTTTAGGGCGCATCCCGCCCGGAGCTTTGAACGGCTTTTGTAATCGGATAGAAAATTGATTGCTCTGATGTAGAGCTTGTTAAAGTGGGATTCGTCCTAATCTTATTGCATACCTGTTTAAAACTCTGCCGCCCTTTGGGTGGTTTTTTGTAATAGTTAAGAGGAAAACAGATATGTATCGTCACCCTGAGAATAATGACGCAGCTTCTGCTAAAAAATATTACATAGTAAGCGGCGGCTTTGACCCGATACACGAGGGTCATATTGAAATGATACGCGCCAGTGCGGCAGCCAGCGACGGCGTGATTCTGCTGTTAAATTCAGATGAGTGGCTGTGCCGCAAAAAAGGCAAAAATTTTATGAATTTTCACACCCGCCGTGTGATTTGCGAAAATCTGAAAGGCGTTGTGGATGTTTTGGCTTTCAATGATGATGATAACTCCGCCAGTGACGGCATTAGCCGCGCCCGCGAGAAATATAAAGACAGCGTCTTGGTTTTTGCCAATGGCGGTGATCGCACCAAAGATAATATTCCGGAATCTGCGGTTTGCCAAAAGTTAAATGTTAGTTTAGCGTTTGGTGTCGGCGGTGAAAATAAGGCTAATTCATCTTCATGGATTCTGGCTGAATGGAAAAAGGAAGCTTGATTGATGCCTAAGCCATTTGATGTCAGTGTGATTACCGCATCGTTTAACCTGTTGTCTAGCGGGCGGCGGGAGCAAATGCTCCGTTGCCTGGAGAGTATTCGCAGTCAGCAAGATGTCCGTATCGAACACTTGGTAATTGACGGCGCTTCGACGGATGGAACGCTTGATTTTCTTAAATCCTATGAAAATCAGGGTTGGATAAAAATATTCTCTGAGCCGGACAAAGGAATTTATGATGCGTTTAATCGCGGTATTGCAAAGGCTCAGGGTGAATATGTCTGCTTCATTAATTCTGACGACTATCTGAATAATCCGGCTGGTTTGGCAGAGGCCGTAAAAGCCTTGCGTCACAGTCGGGCGGATTTCTCATATTCTCCCGTCAGTTATGAAAAAGGCGGAAAAATCATAGGCAATGATGAAAAAGATATGGATTTTCGAACCATATTCGGCGCTATGGCTTGCTGCCATCAGGGAATGGTGTTTAAACGCAGCCTGTTTGAACGTGTCGGATTGCACAACATCAAATATAAAATCTCTGCGGACTATGATTTCATTCTGCGCAGTTTGTTAAAAGGGGCTTCTTTTGTAAAAGTGCCGGTATCTTATGCTGTTTTCGGCAAAGACGGTTTGTCAGGCACACATATGGATATGTTGAATGCAGAGAGTGTTGAAGTCAAACGAGAAGTTTATGGCTGTAGCAAAGAACTGGCACAGGAAATCGAAGATAATCGCAAGATGCCGCTTGGTTTGCTGCTTAAAATTTTAAGCCGAACCTCTCTGCCGAACAAACACAAATATCTTTTTTATTGGAAACATTATGAGAAACTGAAACAGCTTCGCCATTGGCTGTTGACTTTTCGTTTACGGAAAGGCCGCCGCGTCATCCGTATCATGGGAATTAACTTAATTAACGAGGACAAGTAATGAAAAAAGCATTAATTACAGGTATTACAGGACAAGACGGATCATATTTGGCAGAGCTTTTGCTGGAAAAAGGCTATGAAGTTCATGGCATAAAACGCCGGTCGTCACTCTTTAACACCGGGAGAATTGACCACCTTGCCGGAAAAATAAAGCTGCATGACGGTGATTTAACTGACAGTTCTAACCTTATCCGCCTGATAAAAGAAGTTGAGCCTGATGAAGTCTATAATCTGGCTGCGCAGTCGCACGTTAAAGTTTCTTGGGATTGCCCGGAATATACTGCAGATACGGATGCGCTTGGCACATTGCGTTTGTTAGAGGCCATTCGCGTTTGCGGTTTGGAAAAAAAGACAAAGTTTTATCAGGCGTCGACTTCCGAATTATATGGTTTGATACAAGAGCCGATACAGTCCGAAACCACCCCGTTTTATCCGCGGTCGCCTTATGCCGTAGCTAAACTTTATGCTTATTGGATTTGCGTCAATTACCGCGAAAGCTTTGGTATTTTTGCCTCTAACGGCATTTTGTTTAACCATGAAAGCCCGCGTCGTGGCGAAACTTTCGTAACCCGTAAAATTACCATGGCCGCCTCCCGCATTTCTTTAGGAATGCAGGATAAGTTATACCTTGGCAATTTAAGCGCCAAACGCGACTGGGGTCACGCGAAAGACTATGTTGAAGGAATGTGGCGGATATTGCAGCAGGACAAACCCGAAGATTATGTTTTGGCGACCGGCACGACCACTTCAATCCGTGACTTTGTAAGCATGACTTTCAAAGAATTGGGCATTGATATTGAATGGCAGGGCGAAGGCGTTAATGAAAAAGGTATTGATAAGCAGAGCGGCAGAGTGTTGGTTGAAGTTGATCCGCGCTTCTTCCGCCCGGCCGAAGTAGAACTCCTTTTAGGCGACAGTACCAAAGCCAGAACAAAACTGGGTTGGAAACCTAATTATGATTTAGCCGCTTTGGTTAAAGAAATGGTTGCCGAAGATTTGAAGCTGGCCAAGAAAGAAAAGCTTTTGAACGATAACGGTTATGAAACTTTAACCCCCAGAGAGGCTTAAATCATGGAAAAGGATGCGAAGATTTATGTATCCGGCCACAGAGGGTTAGTAGGTTCGGCAATCGTTCGTAAACTGAAAGAAAAGGGTTATGCCAATATCATAACCCGCAGTTCTCAGGAATTGGATTTAACCAATCAGGCGGCGACATTAGCATTTTTTGAAGCAGAAAAACCTGATTACGTCTTTCTGGCCGCGGCTAAAGTCGGCGGGATTATGGCTAACCAAACCTATCCGGCGGAATTTATTTATCAAAACTTGATGATAGATGCTAACGTTATTCACAGTTCTTACCTCACCGGGGTTAAAAAACTTTTGAACTTGGGGTCATCCTGTATTTATCCGCGTTTGGCGCCGCAGCCGATGAAAGAGGATTGCCTCCTCACTTCGGAATTAGAAAAAACCAATGAAGCTTATGCTTTGGCTAAAATTGCCGCAATAAAAATGTGCCGTTATTACAATGAACAATATGGCACAAATTATATTTCGGTTATGCCGACAAACCAATATGGTATTGGCGATAATTTTAATATGGAAACCGCACACTTGCTGCCGATGATTATGCGCCGTTTCCATTTAGCTAAGCTGCTGTCTGAAAATAATTTTGAAGCTATCCGCACCGATTTGCAGAAATATAAATTAGGCTGGGGATTGGATGAGAAAGTTAATTATACCGATAATGCTTCGCTTGAATGGGCTTTGAATCAAGTTGGTGCTTTCCGGGACAAGGTTGTTCTCTGGGGAGATGGTTCTGTTTATCGTGAATTGATGAGCTCTGACGATTTGGCTGATGCCTGTGTCTACCTGATGGAAAATAAAGACTATGAGGATATCGGAGAACACGTCAATATCACCAATGGGGATGATATTCAGTTAAAAGACTTGTTTGAAATCGTTAAAGAAGCCACGGGCTTTGCCGGAAAACTGGAATATGACACTTCCAAACCAAACGGCACACCGCGCAAAATGATGGATGCTACCCGTATTAAATCTCTGGGCTGGACACCCAAAATCCCCCTCAAACAAGGTATCAAAGACTTTTATGAATGGTATATTAAACAATGAAGCATAATCCTTTAATCTCAATTATTGTTGTAACCAAGAATTCGGCAGTTACTTTGCGAAAAACTTTGGAGAGTATTAAATCGCAAACCTATCAGAATATTGAAGTTATTGCTGTCGATGGCGGTTCAAACGATGATACTGTTAAAATATTTCAAGAGTATGAGGCTCTTTTAGGTTATTTGGTTTCGGAGCCAGATAAGGGTGTCTATGATGCTATGAATAAAGGTATTAAAGCAGCACACGGCGATATTATATACTTTTTAAATTCTAATGATAGCTTTTATTCAGATGATGTTTGCCAAAAAGTGGTTGATAGGTTTAATGAGACCCAGCCGTTGATTGTTTTCGGAGATATCTTTTTTCTAAATCCGGAAAGCGGAGAGGATACAAGTGATTACCATGAAGGTAATACAGTTAATTACTATGGCTATGCTCAAAATGCTAAAAGTGTATTTCGTAAAGGTATTTGCCATCAGGTTATTTTTTATCATAAAAAAATTTTTGAAAAATTAGGAGGGTATGATTTAGCATATCCGATTTATGCTGACTATGAATTCAATATTAGGGCTTGGAAGTTTGCAGGTAAAAAAGTTTCTTACTTGAATGAAATAATAGCTAATTTTGAACTCGGTGGTTTAAGCACTAATCGAAAATATAAGGACCGTCAAGCAAAAGATCATTCTGCAATCTATAAAAAGCATATTAATCTTGCACATAAAATCAAATCTTATTATTTCTGTGGGCTTTTGATATGGAGAATTATATCTTTTAATAAAACATCTCGTCATTATCTCTTCGGTTTCATTCCGGCATTAAAGGTAAGGGGCTGATAGATGATAAAAACTGATCCTGCTTTTTTATAGTATAGCTTTTAGGAGGAATATCTGAATGTATAAATATGCCGTTTATCAGCCGAGCTTGACCGGAAATGAAAAAAAGTATGTGAACGAATGCCTTGATTCAACATGGATTTCATCAAAGGGAAAATTCGTCAATGATTTTGAAAAAGCCTTTTCTGGTTATATCGACGTCAAACACGGCACCGGCGTGTGCAACGGAACGGTTGCCATTCACTTGGCTTTGGTTGCTCTGGGTTTGGGAGAAGGGGATGAGGTTATTGTGCCGACATTTACCTACATAGCCTCCGCTAATCCGATTTTGCAAGTCGGCGCAACGCCTGTCTTTGCTGACAGCCGGGCGGATACTTGGCAGTTGGATGCGGAAGATGTCAAAGCCAAAATTACGCCGAAAACCAAAGCGATTATGGTTGTCCACCTCTATGGGCATCCCTGCGATATGGATACAATTATGGCTATTGCCAAAGAACATAATCTCTTTGTTATTGAAGATTGCGCCGAGGCTATTGGCTCGGAATATAAAGGCAAAAAAGTCGGTTCTTTCGGCGATGTCGCCTGCTTCTCATTCTTTGGCAATAAAACCATTACTTGCGGTGAGGGCGGCATGGTTTTAACCAATAGTGATTATTTGTATGGTCGTTTGGTGCATTTCAAAGGACAGGGCTTGGCCAAATATCGGGAATATTGGCATGATACCATGGGCTATAATTACCGGATGACTAATATTCAGGCTGCCATTGGCTTGGCTCAGTTTGAGCAGGTGGAAGATTTTATTGCCCGCAAGCAAAATGTTGCCAAATGGTATAAAGAAAAATTAAAAAATCTTCCGGTCAAATTCCATGACGCTGTCGGCAAGGTTCGCCATACATGGTGGATGTGCTCAATTCTGGCCGATAGTGAAAGCGAGCGCGAAGAACTGCGTAATTATCTGAAAGAGCAGGGAATTGAAACCCGTCCGACATTTTACCCGATTCACACCATGCCGGTCTATGCGCAGAAATATGAACGCCATGCCGTAGCTGAAGATATTGCGTTGCGCGGTATTAATCTGCCCTCCTATCCGGCATTGGAAGAAAAAGACGTGGATTATATTTGCGCTAAAATAGGAGAATTTTATGCCAAATAAAAAAATTGCCGTAATGCAGCCATATCTTTTTCCTTATATTGGCTACTTTCAACTGATAAATGCAGTGGATGTATATGTTCTTTATGATGATGTTCAATGGATAAGAGGCTGGATTAATCGCCATACGATTTTGCAAAATGGTGAAGAAACGAAAGTAACGTTGGCTGTCGATAAGCATGGCTCTCGGGATTTAATCAACCAAGTGTCGTTTACGTCAAATCCGGAGCTTAAAGCTGACTACTTAAATAAGATTGCCAATGCCTATCGCCATGCGCCGTATTTTAAGGAAACATTTTCGCTCATTGAAGATGTCGTCAATTATGATAACCGAAATGTTCCGAAATTAATTGAGTATAGCCTCAGACACCTTAACGCCCGTCTGGGAATAACTACGGAATTGTTGTTTTCATCAGATATTGATTATAACCGTGATGTTAATGCTCAAAGCAAAATCATTGACATCACCCAAAAATTAAATGGGGAAACATACATTAACAACATAAACGGGCAGCATCTCTATAACCGAGAAGATTTTGCGGCGCAAAATTTAACTTTAAAATTCTTAGAAAAAGAAATAGAAGCCTATCCCCAATTTGGGAAAGAGTTTGTTCCGTTCTTGTCAATTATCGATGTGCTGATGTTTAATGATGTTGACACCGTCAAAAATATGGTTACCAAAGGAAAGCTGGTATGACTGGTATAAATATCAGAAAATTGAAATCAGAAGATTTTTCTGTTTATGATGAAACAATAAGGGAACTTTTTTTAGAGTCTTTTCAACATTCATTTCCTGCCGCTGTCTTTTCTAACGAATTCATTGCGGACAAAGTAAAGCAATGCGCAGATTTTCTGAACGCCGGAGAAGCTGTTGTTTTCGGCTTATTTGACGCAGGGGAAATGCTCGGCTTGGCTTATGTCTACCCCAAAGATTGTTTTGGGATAATGCGTTTACATCTAAACCATATTGCTGTTCTTCCTGAATTTTCGGGCAAAGGATTAGGAAAACAATTAATGGCAGCGGTAATGGATTTGGCCGCAGAGTTACAAATTGCCGAGATATCGCTTGATGTGTCGGCAGATAATAAAACTGCAGTTTCCCTGTATCAAAAATTAGGTTTTGTAACGGATCGTTTATCTTGCATAAAAAGACTATAGGAGATATGAAATGCGTGTTGGCATTTTGACGCAAAATTTTACCGGCCTTTCCGGTGCCAATGATTTTTTGAAACATATTATTTTTTCTCTGCAAAGTGTTGCCAAAAAACAACAGTTAGAATTATTTATTATGCTTGATGTAATTAATTATCGGAATTTCAAGGGAATAAAACGTTTTTTTGTTAAGCAGCGTGAAATACGGCAAGCTAAAAGCATTTTTAAAGAATTTAAAAATATTAAATTTATTTATTTCTCATCTCTTGCTAGCGCGTTTTTGAAAAATAATCTAGATGTCGTTTTACCTTATATGGGAACAAAGCTGCTCGATATCAAGACTATTGCCTATCTCTATGATTGCCAGCATTGTTATTTGCCGGAATTTTTTTCTGATGATGAGATTAAAGCCCGAGATGCCTATTTTCAGAATGTGGTCGATTGTCAGCAGAAAATTATCGTTAATGCCGAAACTGTAAAAGATGATTTGATAAAATTTTTTAAGGCTTCTCCGGAGAAAATCTGTGTATTGCCTTATACACCGAAGATTGATTTATGCTATTACAAAGATTATTCTCGGCAAATAAAAAAATATCATCTTCCCAAGCGTTATTTTATGATGTCTAACCAGTTTTGGATTCATAAAGACCATCCGACAGCTTTTCGTGCATTTGCCGAGTATTTAAAAACAGATGCAGATATGGAATTTATCTTCACCGGGGCAATGGAAGACGGACGCCGGCCGGAATATATCAGGGAACTGAAAGATTTGCTAAAAGAGCTGAATATTGAAGATAAAGTCAGATTCTTAGGCTTAATTCCCAAAGAAGAACAATTGCAAATTATGAAAGGGGCAACAGCTGTCATTCAGACAACCCTGTTTGAAGGCGGACCAGGCGGAGGTTCTGTTTATGATGCCGCAGCTTTAGGTGTGCCTGTTGTCGTTTCAGATATTAAAACCAACCTTGGTGTTGTCTATGATCGTATCCTCTATTTTCGTGCAGGAGATGCTCAAGACCTTTGTGCCCAAATGCGTTCGATTGTCGCTAAAGCTTATATGCCCATTCCCGTTCGCGACTTGATTGCTAAAAGTCAAACCAATATGGAAACCTTAGGAAACTATTTAGCAAATTTGATAAAGGAAGTTTAAGATAACGGGGATATTCTTTATTTAATTGTTGTTTGTAAGTGCTTATTTTTATATTTTATAGGGGCTGATTTGACAAAAAGGAGTCCCTATAAATGAAACAATCTGAAACAGCTTACATAATTGGTTGTGGCGGTCATGCGCGAAGTGTCGCAGATGTCTTAATCTCAAACGGTGCAAAATCGATAGTCTTTGTTGATAAATACGGGCGTCCTGGTGAAACAGTTCTTGGTTTTCCGGTTATTACTGAACTGCTGGAAGATATTTCTGCTGTTCATGTCGCTTCAGGAGATAATCAGACCAGAGCAGATTACGGTGCATTAAATAGTGTCACAATCATTGCACCAGATGCGTATATTTCTGACAGTTGCCAAATAGGTGAGGGAAGCTTTATCGCGCATAACGCTTATTGCGCTGTTGAAACCCAAATCGGAAAAGGCTGCATCATAAATACCGGAGCTGTTGTTGAACATCAGGTAATTGTTGGTGACTATACGCATATCGCTCCTAATAGCACAATTTGTGGAAAATGCCGCATAGGCAGCAATGTTCTCGTTGGAGCAGGAACAACAATTAAGCCGGATATAAACGTAGGTGATAACGTAATTATAGGTGCTGGTTCAGTTGTAGTGTCTGATTTGATTGAACCGGGAATTTATTATGGTGTTCCAGCAAGATTGCAAAAAAGAGTATAAATTTCTACCGGCAAAGCAAAACCATTTTGCTCTTTGTCCATCAAGTCTTAAGGCCTTGCAAGTCCTGTAGTTGAGCTGAAATATTTGCATCTGCCAGCTCTTTGAACCATAAAAAAACACCCTGTATTAATACAGGGTGTTTTTTTAGATGGCTTAAAGAAATCTATCCAAGCTTTGAATATGTCTGACCGGAACTTTATATTCACGAGCCACATCATCGTCCTCAATTTCAACAATCAACAACTCGTTGACGGATTTCAAAGGCATTTTGGCTTTATCATTAATATTATCCAACATAATTGCGCTTTCACGGCTGCGATAAAGCAGAGCTGTTGAACCGCCATCATATACGAAACGCGGATTTTCCGGGCCTCCTTGATGATATTTGATGATAATTAGGATTTCGCCGGCTGCATTCTGCAAAATATCATATTTGCCTTCTTGTTCGGAATTATTAGCTTGAACCATAATTTACCTGCCTCAATTGGTTAAAATATCAAAATTTGAAAAAACGATAGCATATAATTATTAACAAATATACTACATTTTATTTTTTTTGCATAAATTTCATTTTTTATGTTGACTAAGTGTTTTTTATCTTCTATATATCACTTCGTTGTTTGAGTTCATCTCAATTAACGGGTGCGTAGCTCAGCTGGTAGAGCATTTGACTTTTAATCAAAGGGTCTCGGGTTCGAATCCCGACGCGCTCACCATTTGTAAGTAAGAGGCTTTTTTAGACTCTTTTTAGTAGACTAGGTCTACAAAATAAAGCTCCGTTTTACGGAGCTTTATTCGTTTAAATCATAATCTTAACACGCCGTTTTCTCAAAATATCGCCGTTCAAATTCATTAGGAGGCAGATTTTCCCGCGTTTTCATCGGTCTCATTCCGTTGTAATAATTTATATATTCTTCAACAGTTGTCCTCAATTCATCTATGTTTTGAAAGGTTTTATGTTTTAAACACTCATATTTTATCGATTTGAAAAATCGTTCCATTACCGCATTGTCATACGGCGTTCCCGGTTTTGAAAGCGATTGACGAACATTGTTCTTCTGTAAGGCATATTGGAATCTAGAAGAAGTATATTGTGTTCCTTGGTCTGAATGAAAAATCAGATTTTTAGGATTGCCCCTGTCAAAATACGCTTTGTCAAAAGTTGTTAAAACCAAATCTGTATCAATTCTGTCAGAAACATTATATGCAATAACTTTTCTTGAAAAAAGCTCCAACACAACACAGATATAACAACATCCTCCATCAGTATTCATATAAGAGATGTCGCTTACCCAACACTTGTTTGGAGCATCCGGATTGAAATTTCGTTCTAATATGTTTAGAGGAGATGCATAATAGTTTTTTGTCGGATTATGTTTCTTTACACAATTCTGTTTGCAAATCAATCCCATTTCTTTCATTAGTTTCGCAACAGTTTCAATACTTGCCGCGATCCCCTTTTCTTCCAATTTTATTTTTATCTTGGGAGCTCCGAAACGTTCTTTGCTCTCTTTAAATATTTCAAGAATCTCGGGCTTAAGCGTTTCATTGCGAATTTCATACCATTTCTTTTCCGGAGCCCTCATTATTCTGTGATAATATGTTGATTTTAGTAATCCTAACGTTTTACAAATGATATGTATGGAATATTCATCTTTTAACTTTTCAACTACGGCTATTTTCTCATCATTAGAAGCACTCAATCCACAACCGCTTTTTCTGAAAATCTCATTTTCTGTTTTAAGCGTCATCAACTCTCTTTTCATAAATTCTATATCCCAGAGGGTATATGTGCTTTTTTGATGCGGATTTCGATGTTTCTTTTTTAGCTTGACAATCCTGTATAGGTAACTTCTGGAGATGCCATATTCTTGGCACAACAAAATAACATCCGCTCCTTTTTTGTATTTTTCTGCAATTTCACTTTTAATTTCCTGAGTAAATTTTGACATTCCCATTTTTATTCTCCTTTGCATTAATATTTACAAGAGAATTTTATTGTATTTCAAAGGAATATCTATTATTAAACAGCACCAAATCTGGTGCTGTTTTAGCTACAAAGCTTTTAATATCTAATAAATTAAAGTTTATCAGATAAAATTTTGTGTTAATTTAACAGATGTTGATAGCAATAAAAGGAAACGATATGAGTATTTGCCAAAAAATTCAGGATCTAGAAATTGATACACAAGATATTTGGAAAGATGATATTCTTAACCGCAAAGAAGTTGCGGAAGATTTTACCCGCATATTAGCGGATGTTGAACAACCTTTTGTCGTTTCTGTAGATGCTTCATATGGCATGGGAAAAAGTTTTTTTCTGAGCAGATGGCGAGAACAATTAAAAAAAGATGGATATCAGGTTGCTTTTTTTAATGCATGGAATACAGATTGGGAAAAAGACCCTATGGTTCCATTTATAAAAACAATTATAGATTCATTCCCAGAAAGTATTGGTACAATACTCAAAGAAAAAAGTATAGGACTATTAAAGTCTATAAAAAATTGTGGCAATTTGATTATTGAATGTGTTGGCGGACCTGAAAGTACATTAGATAAGCTATTACAAATTGTAAATCCCGATAATAAAATTGAACAATATGAAGCCAAACAAAAACTTATCAATGATTTCCGAAATACGCTTTGTGAGAAAATAAAAGATAATAAACTGTTTATATTTGTCGATGAATTAGAAAGATGTCGTCCAACATATGCTGTTGAAGTATTAGAAACAATTAAACATATATTTGATATCCCTAATGTCATATTTATTTTAGGAATTGATAGGACACAATTAAAACATACTATTTCAGCTTTATATGGTTCTGATATGGATAGTGAAGGCTATCTTAAAAGATTTGTTGATTTAGAATTACATTTACCCAAACCTAATAGAAAAGCTTTTTGCAAAGTATTAATGAATAAATTTGGTATAAAAAATCAAAAAGCTTATGATGCTAATAGTATAATAAACGGATGGAATTGTTATTGTGATTATTTTTCTATTTTGGCAGATGGGTATAATTTATCGTTACGAGAAATAAGCCAATGTTTTACAGATATTGCAATTATACAAAAAGTTGTACCTGATAATTATTTAAAAATGAGCCCTATACTTGCACTCTTAATGGTTTTAAAACATAAAAAATACTCAATCTACCAAAACATAGAAAGAATATCTTTTTATGATTTATGGAAGGAACTTGAAAAAATAGTTAATGCAAATGATCAAAATATAAAATGTTTAAAACATTGTTTAATGATGGCTATGATTCCTTTTAATGATCTATGCAAAAAAATTAATGAGTTGAAAGAAAAAAATACTCAACTTAATATCGAAAAGCAAACTAATCCCAATACGCCAATAACACAAGATGAAATTCTAAAAGAACTAACTGATTATCATAAGGTATATCAACTGCATGATGATCTTGATAGTAGATTTGGAATAGATGCTCAAAGAATAATTCCATACTTAAAACAAAAAATGGAATATTTATCAAATGATGAATAGGAAAGATTTTTTATAATATATTATTTGATACAATACGGATATAAAAAATTAAAAAGTATTTGCATTCCTAAAGATTGGTTGAGTTTTTTATCTACAAATTCAAGTTAAACTCCGCTTACACCTATGTGTTAAAATATATTGACATTTTAACGTTTTTGTATTATATTCAAATAAATAATAAATAGGAGCTTAAAATGTTTAAAATTTTGAAAGTCCTGAGAGACGAAAAAAATATCTCACAGGACGATTTGGCGTCTCAGTTAGGAATAACGCGCCAAACCTTAAGCAAATATGAAAATGGAGAAAACAATCTTCCCATCGATATCATTAAAAAATTAGCGGATATTTTTGATGTCGATTACTCGTGTATTATTGATAATAAAATGCCAAACAGGCCGACATATAACATTATAGAAAAAGTTGTTTCCTCCACTCAAAACGATATTCGTATTGATATTCCTCGGGAAAATATTACAAAATTTAAACAAGTTTTACTTTATATTCTTAATAAAGTTGGTGCCAAACCTAATGTTGGTCAAACCGTTATTTATAAGTTGTTATATTTTATTGATTTTGACTATTATGAGCTTTATGAGGAACAGCTTATGGGGTTAAAATATATTAAAAACACTTACGGTCCTACTCCTGTGGATTTTGCAAAACTTATTCAGGAAATGGAAAAAAACGGAGAACTAGAAGAAGTTAAAACAAAATATTTTAAGAAAGATCAAACGAAATATCTTCCAATTAAGGAGCCTAATTTATCTTTGCTTTCTGCCCAAGAATTAAGACATATTGATAAAGAACTAGAACGTCTATCAGATAAAACAGGTAAAGAGTTATCTGATTTTTCCCATAAAGACATTCCTTGGATTATTGCAAAGGACAAGGAAATTCTTGAATATGAAAGCGTTTTTTATAGAACTGCCGAGACATCTCAACGGGAGTATGACGAAGAATATGCTTAACTATCTGACTATTCCTGAATTTGATAAAGATTTTAAGAAACTCACAAAACGCTTCAGAACTTTACCTAATGATTTTGAAATTATGAAAAGGGCCAGTATTGAAGCCTTGTATATTCATAAAATAGTTTCTAATGCCATTGTTCCAATAGAAGGGTGTTGCGGAGAAAATTATACAGCAAATAAAGTTCGTAAATTCTCATGTATGTCGTTAAAGGGAAAAGGAGCTGCATCTGGCATTCGGGTTATTTTTGTTTGGGAAGAAGAAAAACAACTGATTTCATTTATTGAGATTTATTATAAGGGTGATCAGGAAAATGAAAACCGGGAAAGGCTCAAAGAATTCCTCAAAAGTAACGGTCTAGATGACTAGATACAACACCTCTCAAAAAAGATTTGAAGCTTGTATCTTTATTTTAATAATATAAATATATACGATTAATATCATTAGGATGAAGCAAATGTCTTATCTAAACGAAGTATTACAAAAATATTATGTAAATAACACTTACCTCTATAATGAAGTGTTAGCATTTTTGCGTCCTACTCTAACTGAATGGGGTAATACTTATATCAGAGATATATTTTTATCTGGTTCCTCTGCTAAAGGAACTTCCATAAAAGGAAAATCGGATATTGATATTTTTATATCTATAAAACACGAGTGTCCAACTAGCTGTGAAGATATTTACGATACATTATATAATAAAATGGTTGAAAAAAATTTTCATCCAAGGAAACAAAATGTTTCTATTGGTATTGATTTAAATAAGAATGGTCAACCAATTAATGTCGATTTAGTCCCAGCTAAAGCACAGCCTTATGGTTCTAGTTACCATTGGCTATATCAATCCAAAACGGGACGACGGACACAGACTAATGTCAGCTTACAAATCAATACTATACAAAAATCTTTTTATCAGGATGTTATTAAATTAGTTAAAATATGGAGAAATTGTCATTCTATTGAATGCCCTTCTGTATTAATTGAATTTGCAACAATAAATGCCTTAAAATATAATAGGGCTTATAATATTGAGGAAAAATTCACTAAAGTTTTAAATTATTTTGCTACTGATTTTATTGATGATATCATAATAGATCCTGGAAATTCTGCTAATATCATTTCAAATGAGTTAAACCGCCAAGAAAAGCTAATAATTCAAAAAACAGCGGTTAATTGCCTAAATAATAGATTGACTATTTTAGGTGGATTAAACTGGAGAGATATTATATGGTGAGTTCTGTCACATTGGAAACCTTATTTAAGGGAAAACAAGAAGCTATGAAAGCTTCTCTGATACAAAATCCTATAGAGCATCCCGGAGAAAATGGAAATTACACTGAAGAACAATGGCTTAATTTATTTAGAGACCATCTACCTAAACGTTATGATGTAAAAAAAGCATTCATAATTGACTGTAATAATAATCTTAGTGAGCAATTAGATATTGTAATATTTGATAATTATTTCTCACCTTTTTTATTCCACTGTCGTGACAATGTTTTTATTCCAGCTGAAAGTGTTTATGCGGTATTTGAAGTAAAGCCTGAGCTAAATAAACAAAATTTTGAATACGCTATGAAAAAAGTATCATCGGCTCGGAGTTTAGAACGTACAAGTGCTTCTATTTTTAATGCTGGTATAAAAACTCAAGGAAGGACACCTCATACTATTTTAGGTGGTTTATTAACGACTAGAAACTCATGGCAAAAATGCCTTATCAAACAAAATATTTCAAATAACAATGTGGGATTATTGAATATTGGATGTTGTGCTGAAGATTGTTGCTGGAAATTCCATAATGGAAAGTACATTTGGTGCAATAATAAAGAGCATTATCTATTATCATTTTTTATGGAATTATTAAATCAATTACAGCAAATGGGAACGGTTCCTGCTATGGATATTCCTCGTTATTTTAATGGATTTTCTGAATAATAAAATTTTAAATATCGGAGATATAAAGAAATGGATGAGGCTATAATTGGTTTGATAGGTGTAATAATTGGTTCACTTATTACAGCTTTTTTTACATTGTTTATTGATTATCTAAAAAGTGCCAGAGAACAAGAAATATATATCCTTAGGAAACGGGAAGAAACATACTTAAAAGCTATTGATTGCCTTATTTCCATAGGTACAGATTTGAAATGGCTTCTTAAAGGCGATCCTTGCAATGAGGTAAAAGAAAAAATAAATTCCACAGTTCCTTATATTAAGTTATATGCATCCTCAAAAATCGCAAAAGAATACATAAGATTGCAAAAAGAAATACAAACTACTCCAGATGAAAATATTTATAATAAAATAGAAAAACTTATAAGTAATATAAAACAAGATTTAAAAATTATGTAACCGAATTTGTTAAAATAAATTTATGAAATATGCAAAAAAATACAGGAATTATTTTACTCTTGATATATTAAAAAATATTTTAGAATTTAGATAAGTTCGAGATACGAGAAAAGTGATTCTAGAGAAAAATCGGTTGATTCGCAGAAGTATATTCCTATCTCAAGGCGTTTATATACAACATTTTGCGAACAGTTAGACCAGTTCGATGGGTTCGCAAAGTGCATCACCATTAAAAAACTCCCCTCTCTAGCAGAGGGGAGTTTTTTAATGTCTGAACAAGTAGGATGAGAACCCGAGAAAAGAAACAGCAAAGCTCAATTAGGATGCTTTATGTAACAAAAATTTCACAAATTTGACAAAAACACATTATTGACGAAATTGTCAAAAAGTGGTATATTGCATTTGTTATTCAACTTAAAGAAGGACTTAAACAAATGCTGAATGCTCAATCTGTAAAAGAAATTGAAACTTTATGTTTGGTTATTGCCCAAAAAAATAAAATTTCTTTTCAGGATGCTTTTGCGCGCCTGACTGACGAACAACAGGCTATTTATGATGAATTAATGACTCGCGAATATAAAACTAAGTTGAATCAGGTTTATGGAGCAGATTGGATGAAAAAAGCTTCACCGGTTTTGCTGTATCAGACCTCATTAAAAAATTATCGTAAACACGTTTATAGTTTGTAATCTGGAGAAAAAACAATGCTTTTGTTTATTTTCAACATCATCAGCTCATTACAAACACCGTACCTATGACGTCTAAAACGTCAGATTCGGGTTTTCACTCCCTGTCAACCCGATATGAACAAAAAGCCCCTTTCCCCAAAGGGGCTTTTTCATTTCTCCCGTTTACTTTTTGATAGCCGCGTGTTACACTTCCCGTCTATACAGAAGGGGGAGAATCTATAATTGGCTGATACGCACTTGTCTGATTTGTTTGCTGCGTATGATACGTTTATCATTGGCAGCTCTGGAGTTCTGACATCTCCCGATGGCGCGTTTTATCCGGGAGCTGAGGACGCATTGGCTGGTTTGGCAGAGCAGGGGAAGCAAGTTATTATTTATGACAATTCGTCTTTGCTTCCAGCCGCTCATTTTGTCAATCCACATTGGCGGAAATGGGCAGATAAAGGTTTTCTGTTTTACACCTCTTTCGGTCTTTGCATGGCTCATGTACAACAGCAGGGATATTTTAGTTATTTTTTGTTTGGTAGCCGCCCTTTGCCGGGATTAATCTTCATGCCGGAGATGACAATGGCTGAATTTATTTACCTGGATATTCCGGGGCTGCCTCTGGCTTATCTGCGTCCCGAAAATCTGATTAATGTTCCCGGTCTTTCTAACCTCGGCTTTGCGGCGTCTTTAGAACCTTTTGCTGATTTTTTACATCAAGCCAGAGAGCAGGAAAAAGTCATATATTGTGGTAATCCGTCCTTTGCGGATAAAATGCTGATTAATAATCACGAGGTGTTGTCAAACCGAAGCATCCTTGCTTATTACCGTTCATTGGGTGGGCAGGTGATGGAATTTGGCAAGCCGCATATAGCATCTTACCGGCAAATACTTCAACAATTACCTGCGCAGGGAAAAATTCTATGTATCGGCAACTCTCTAGAGGCTGATGGGCAAGGGGCTGTGCATTTGCGTCAAGCCGGATACAAAGCAGCAGCGCTGTTGATTGGCGCAGAAAACAATTCAGAAGCAGACTACTCAGCCCCAGCTTTTTCTTTGACAGATTGATTTATCTAAAAAACTGGACGAATAAGATAATTAGTGCTAAAATTTATGCATAAACACTAATTATTTTACAAAATGAAAAAACTATTATTTCTCTTGGCGGGACTGATGCTCAGCATTTTCTCGCTTTCGGCTCAAGACAAGTTTGACCGTTTTATCGGCCAGATGAACCGAGCTGAAGAAGCTTGCCGTCGTGTTGTTAATACCGGGAATGATTTGAAAAGATTATCCCCTGTGAAAACATACAGCCGCGGCACAACAGAAGTTCGGGTAGTCGGCCGAAAAGTCAAAAAAATTACTATCGGCGATATGGTTATCGTCAACAGTAAAGATCGTGTAGATGTTTATCGCCAATACAATGGCAGTCGCAGCCGTCTGGCTCTGATTTCCAAGTTGTATGACAGCGAACAGATTTACACGGCCAAAGCCCAAGTTCCCGGCGGTACGGTTTCATACAAGGTAGGCATTATCGTTGCTGACTGTGAAGCTGTCGTCTTCAAAATGGCAGGAAACCACATTGCCGAAGAATATGATTTAGAATAACCATTTAAATTTTTATTATTATGAAAAAGTTTTTAGTTACGATGATGTTAATCATCGCCGGAGCATCTTGTATGCTCGCCCAACAGATTTATACCACGTCTAAACAAACCACGGTAACCACTGAAAAGTACAACAGCAATAAAATTGTAGCGCTGCAGTGGGGAAATTTGCGAATAGAATCCCATGAGACATATTTGCAAGTTTACCGTTATAAAAACAGTGCGTGGGTAGCAGATCAGTATATTCCGCGGGATACGCCTAAAACTTACCGCTTTGAGAAAACCTATGTTGCGGATGAGTTTATCCCCGGACGTTTTGTCACTCATACGATTGTGGTAACTGTATTGGGTGCTCGGGAAGGCGTAGGTGTTTCGGTAACCTTTAACGGTTCGGTAAAGGAGGCCTTTACGCTCAAACCCTGAATTGAGAGGAAAGTTCATTTTGAACTTTCCTTTTTTTCATTCTGTGGTTATGTTATATAAAAGCAGGATAAATGCAGCAAAGGCAGAACATGAAATATCAAGAATATAATGTCAATCAGGCGAAAGGCATCCGTTTGTCTGAGCCGGTGCGTCTTGACGGAATGGTGTTACCCAAAGGCCATGAACTTGACGATGAAGATATTCTCCAGCTCAAACTTTCGGGGATTAAACGTATTTTCGGCGCGGAGATGGACGAAAATGATTTGGATAATGTGACGGCCTTGGGTATTATCAGCGGTAAACTCTGCGGCGCAAATACGGCCTTTGCGACAGAAAACAGCGGTATAAGTTCAATTGTTGCTGACAGCGACGGCATATTTGTTGCCGCGGATGACCGGATAGCCAAATTTAATCGTCTTGCGCCGGAGGTTATCCTGAATACGTTACCGCCTTATACGTCGGTAAAAAAAGGTGATATAATTGCGCAACTGGAGTTGACTATTCCGGTTATTTCAGTGGAACAGACAGATAATATTATCTTCAGCCTGTCAGGTAATACGCCGCTGTTAAGCGTCATGCAGCCTCAACAACAAAAAGCAGCGCTGCTTTATACCAAATTTTATAATGATAACGCCGAAACAGTGCATTTGACAGCAGTTGTCACCAAATTGGTAAAACAGTTTCAACTGCTGGAACTCGGCTTTGGGGCAGAGTATCAAGCGCCACATGAAGTTGAAAAAATTGCCGATGCTTTGGAAGCGGCTTTAAAAAGTGATGCCCAAGTTGTTTTTATCATTTCGGGTCGAAGAAACAGCTGTCAGGACGATACTGTTGCAACGGCAGTCCGCAGTGTGGCGGATGAAGTTGCGGCTTATGCCATTCCCCAAACCGGAGCGTCAGATTTGTTGATTGCCAGTAAACGCGATAAAAAAATCATTATGCTGCCATTTAATTATGACAGTACAGACAGCGCATTGGCCGATCATTATATCAAACTGGCATTGGTAAATGAGAAAATCAGCCCGGCGGATTTTAAACATCCGCAGAATATCCGGCTTAATCCGGGACAGAAATTCAACGGTGACGCTGATGCGGATTTAATCCGTGCCAATACTAAAACCAAACCGGGGAGTGCTAATATTGCAGCGGTGATTTTGGCTGCCGGAGTGGGACGCCGGACCGGACGCAATAAACTCTTGTATGATGTTGAGGGAGAGCCTTTGTTTCTGCGGGCAGTCAGAGCCGCGGTACGTTCTCAGGCCAGTCCTGTCTTTGTTATTACCGGCGACCATGCCGCAGAATTAGAAGAAGCTTTGGAAGATGTCGATGTCAACATTATTTATAATTCAGGTTATCGTTCGGGGCTTCGTACCAGCATTGCATTGGGTGTCAAATCCGTGCCGGGTTTTTGCGATGGTGTCTTGCTGTTGCCGGCAGATATGCCGAACATAACGCCGGAACTTATCAATAAAATGATTAAGACTTTTGATAAAAAAGCAGAAAAACAGCTGGTAACCGCAGCTGTCAAAGGGATTAAATCCAACCCGGCTATTTGGAGCAAATCACTTTATGATGTGGCGGATTTAGTTCCGGAAAATGCTGATTTGCGTCCGGTGTTTATGGAGCATTCAGATTATACAAAACTAGTGAAAGGTGATGAGAATATTTTGCTTGATGTCAACTATCCTTATGACTTGGAACGATTGGGCAAATAAAAAACAAAACTCCGGGAATTTTCCCGGAGTTTTAATATGGCAATTAATAAGTTATATATATTAATCCTAGCGCTTGGTCATTGTTTTTAGCGCCATGGGCCATTAGCCCGATATTGATGTAAATAAATCCGGCTTCACTGGCGTTAATTTCATTAGAGGTTTGAATATAAAAATCATCTTTTGTATACCACCAGTCATTCGGTAACTTACCAATTGCTTCCAACATATTAAGAATGGTTTCTCGGTTGTCAAAATAAGGGAATACCTGCCAGTTTGACGGTAAATACCAATTCCCCTTGCCGCACCAGCTGCTTGCAGAACAAGCGCTGGGCTGATAATTATTCGCAGCCTCAGCCATAGGATATGGTGTACCGCTGGTTCGTCCGTAAGCTAGTATTTTAGCGGTATTGGCCTTACCATCTCTGATACCATAAGTTTTCCGTTCTTCTCTGACATAAACACCAGCCCCGGCTTTGGGCGTATTTTCCAAAGTTGGAATATCTGTTTTGTAACCGCCCCATTCTTTGCCTTTGATGTAATCAATGGCGACCGCCAGCCTGTTTTCGGGATCAACGGCAATACCAATAATGCTTTTACTGGGAATAACTTCCGAGCTTAATGTCTTATCGGAATACAAATACTGTAACGGAGCTTTACAGGTGTCATATTTCCCGCCGCAGGAATTACCTGCCAGCTGATTGCCTCCGGTGCAGTTTGAAGAATCATATTTATATTTCGACGTGTCGCAGCACTCCTTGCAGGTGTCAAACTTTTTGACCGTGCCGCTCCAGCAAGTTTTAGCGCCGGTCGCCCCGCCGCAGTCGCAAGTCTTGAAGCCATCGCAAGGCGCTTCGCTGCGTTTGTATTTCATTGTGCCGCAGGAGTTACAGACTTCACCCGGGACGTAACCCTGCGCCGAAGCTTGTGCTGAGGTATAGGCAAACCCCGCGCAGGGATTACACACGCAAGTCTTGTATTTACTGTCATAAGGGCAAGCTCTGTCCCCGATTTTGCCGACCTCACAACTGGAGGCATATCCGGCATCTCGGCAAGCCCGGGCATTATCTGTTTCACAGGATTTATATAAGGTTGAGCTGTGCGGACATTTGCCGGACAAATATTTAGGCAAGGTACAAGACGTTACATTATATCCATTGCCGCGACACCAGGTGTCCGGGTCAATGCATTCTTTAACAAAGGAGCTGTCTTCGGTACAGGCTTCACCGGGAATATATCCGGCAGGACAGCCTTTATGCAAATAGCCCCGTGATTTGCATAAGTCACCGGGATTAAACTCTTGTCCGCCGGGATTGCTTCCGCCAAAGTTCAAACCGCCGTCATTGGTGATAAAATGCACCGCCGCTAATTTAAGAAATTGTGCAGGCCTTGATTCAAAGGCTTGGTTTTGGCTTGTGTCTACGAGGGAGGCATACGCCGAAGATAAGGAAGCGAAAGCAGTCTGCGGCAGAACTAAGGAGAATGCCGAAGACCATAACAAAGATTTGCTGATTATTTTCATAATACACCTCACAAATATAACTGAATCAAAGCCTGAATGTAGAATAGCACATCGAAAGTAATCTGTCAATCATTAATGAGGGGCGATTTTTTGTTGGTCTAAAGGAGATAGATAATTAGGTGATAAAAGCTGTATTTTAAATGAGCTTTGCGCTGGTTTTAGGGCAATGACGTCTAGTGCAAAACATTCAAACAAACTCGTCGACTTCTTCTAAAATTTTGTTTTTTTCGTATAAGTGTTTTAGATAGGGGTTATCTGCGGCATTATCGTTGTCATCCCCGATAATTGCTTTGTTGTTATCATATACATTGACTTTATGGTGGGCAGAATCAACTGCTTCGTCAGAAATTTCATAAACGCCGCTGGCGCTGAGAGCTTCTATAGCCGCAGAAGACACAAAAGCCGGAGAAGCGGAAATGCTGTCCCGTTTGGTTTCTTTTTCCTGATTGTCATAAGCTGATTTTTGTTGTCTGTCTTCGCCGGATTCATCCCGAACCAAAACATTATTTGTGGTGTCAATGTTTTCCACAAAAGGATTCCCTTCAGCCCCTGTGCCATAACGACGTTCTGTGCGTTTCAGCGGGGAGGAAGAGCTGGACACTTTACTGGTTGCCGATACACTCATTGCTCTTCTCCAATGGTTTATACTGTTATGCTAGCATAAATATAGTTGAAAATCCATCTTTTTTTGTTTTTTGTGGCAGATAATAAAAAAAAGCTGTAACCAATTAAGTTACAGCTTGAATTTTTTAATGCGGATTTCTTATTCGCCATCAGTCGTTTTATCATTCTTAGGGGAGTCATTTTTAGAATTATTTTTGGCTTTTTGAGCTTTCTCGGCAAGTTTTTTATTTAATTCTTCTTTGCCTTTTTCCAAAGCGGCCAAACCTAATTTTAGTTTTTCTTCTGCTTCTTTTTGCAAGTCAGGAAGCTTGCCCGCCCCAAAGATGACGGCAACAATAACAACAACTAAAAACCAGCCCCAAAAACCTGAAAACATCTCTTTCTCCTTATTTAATTTTTTTGTTGCATTTGGTGTAATACTTCTGTGGCATCATACTGGCTGTCATAAGTTTCAATCGTGCCGACAGTCCGGTAATACTCATCAGCTAACGCATTTATGTTAACTTCACTTTGTATGATATTTTTCACTTTGGCAAACCGAATTAATGATTTATCCGCTAAATTTGTGCAAGCTCGGCAAACGCTTTCCATCTCACTAATATTTCCCGAGCAGTAGCAAACGGCATCACAGCCGGCAGCCAGTGAAGCGGCGGCTTTTTCTGCGCTTGTTCCTGTCAGTGCCTTCATGTCAATTGCATCAGAAATCAACAACCCGTCAAATCCGATTGCGCCGCGAATAATTTCATTAATAACTTTTGGCGATTGCGTTGCCGGCAAATTGTCTACGGCTTCAATAACAACGTGAGCCGTCATACCTGCCGGCGCATCGCTTAACTGTTGGAAAGGATAAAAATCTTTTTCTAATTCTTTCAGCGACGCATGAATAACCGGCAAATGCAAATGCGGGTCAACGACAGCCCGCCCATGGCCGGGCAGATGTTTGATGCAAGGGCAAATGTGGTTAACGGCATATTCCTGCAGCATAGCTCTGCCAAGCTTTGCAATCAGTTTTTCATCTTCGCCCAGACAGCGGCTGCGCAGGGCAGGAGTTGTATCGGGATAAGCCTTGTCCAATACCGGAGCATAATTAAAATTAATTCCGGATTTTTTCAAATCACAGCAAGTTAAGGCAACGTGCTGCGCTGCCGTTACTGTGGCAAGTTCCATTGACTTTTCTGCGGCAATTTTGCCTAATTGCTGCATTGAGGCCAGCGGATAAAAACCATCGCCCTGCAGCCTGCAAACTCGCCCGCCTTCTTGATCAACGGCAATGAGGATGTCATCTCTGCCGATGGTTTCCTTTATCTCTTTAACCAGAGCCTTAACTTGCGGCAGATTTTCAATATTTCTTCCGAATAAACTGATGCCCAGAGGATTGTATTTTGCTAAAAGCCGCTTTTCATCATCCCCCAGACGTGTGGATGAAAGAGAAAGCATTGCTGCTAAAATCGGCTGTTCCATATCTGCATCCTATACCAAAAGGGAAGTTAAAAAACGGGTAGAGCCAATAATATAATGGCGGAATAGATTCCAGTTCCAGCCAAATGCCCGTCCGATTTCCGGCAGAATGAAAACCAGAAAAACAATGATTGCCAGTCCGGTTTTACCTGAATTGATATATTTGACCGCCCAAGGTTTGTTAATCCAGCCAAAGAAAATCTTAGAACCGTCCAGCGGCGGAATGGGCAAAGCGTTAAATAAGGCGATGACAATGTTATAAACAATCATGTTCAGGAAGAATAAATTCAAAACCATTTGCATATACGGGCTGTGAACAAATGGAATCAACAGCATAAGCAAGGCTGAAATGATTGCCAGCCAGATGTTCATGATAATCCCTGCGGCAGACACCCAAAACATCCCTTTGCGGGGATGTTTCAGATTGCTGAAATCGACAGGAACAGGCTTAGCCCAGCCGAGAATAATTCCGGCATGGGCTATCCATAACATTAATGGCAGCAAGATTGTTCCGAACGGGTCAATATGCTTAAGCGGGTTAAATGACAAACGCCCTTGTTTCTGAGCCGTGTCATCCCCCATCCATAATGCCGCATAACCATGGGCAACTTCATGCAGAATTATCGCTGCCATCAGGGGAATGAATTTAAAAACCAGGTCGTTCCACATCTTATTTTTTCTTTACGATACAAGTTCCGCCGAGAGCTTTGATGTCTTTGCATAATTCATCAGCACCGCTGCGGTCAGCGAAAGCGCCAGCTTTCAAACGATAAAATGTCTTGTCAAAATCTAAGTCCGCGGCTTCAATTTCATGAGGCTGGTTAGCCAGCATTTTATATTTCTTTGTCAAAGAAACCCATGCTTTCTCGACAGCTTGTTTATTCGGAGAAGACATCAGCTGAATCTGCCACATTCCGGTGACTGCTTTCTTCGGAGCTTCCGCTTTTTTAGGTTCAGCCTGAACGATTTCCGGAGCTTTTGCCGGAACGGTAACAACGTTATTTGCCGCTTTGGCATTTTCCTGCTGAACAACTTCTTTTAAGCCGACAACTTTGGCTTCAGGAGCATCCCCAGTCTGTTGAGAAATGGCAGCCGGCACGTTTTCTCTGACGGCTTGAACCGGCGCAGAACCAATCGTTTTTTCAGGAGCAATATCATTGCTGTGCAATTGGTTGTCTGCAGTGTTTACCACAGCAGGTTCAATCGGTAATGGCGCGCTGGCAATGATTTCCGGCAGCTTCGGCTGTTCGGGCGGCGGCAGCAGATTTTCTACGACAGGTTCATTGTCTTTCTTTTCAATGATGTCATAAACACTCTTGTCCTGATTCAGAATCTCCATTCCTCCGGGCTCGCTCGGCTGAACTTTAACGGCCGTCTGCGGTCTGCGGATAACCGGAATTTCGACATTGCCATTATCGGCATATTGCGGCGCCAAAATAAACCAGCCGACAACGCCGGCCAATGCCACGCCGGAAACAGCGCCGATAAACACGCTTTTTGAGCGTTTCAATTCGTTGCGTCTTTCTTCAAGATTAGCTGAGGATTGATCGGCAATTTTCTGGCGAAATTCATTCAAAAAATCATCGCCCTTATTGTCTTCCGGAAATTCCTGAAACATATGTTGTCTCCTGTTAATGCAATACTTTTTTCTGCTACTATAAACAAAAATCCTTTACAAGCCCTTAATCATTTTCTCAAAATCTGGTATGAACGTCAAAGAGTTTGCGGTGTTCTTCAACGGCGGACATATCAGTCATGCAGGCAATATACTCGCAAATGATTTCTGCTGCTTCGGCATCTTTGCGGCAGGAGGAAAGGCGGCCGCGCAAATCCATAGGCAATAATTTATAGTCATTCATAAAAACATTAAACAGCTCTTCAATAATTTTCTGCGATTTCATATCCATTCGCGCAACACTGGTGTGGGTATAAAAATATTCTTTGAGGAAAGAGCGCAGTTGCTTGATTTCATCTTTCATTTCCGCGGAGAAATCTACTGTCAGCGATTTTTGCTTCCGTACGTCAGCATCGCTTTGGATATTAAATTTTTTCAAATTATTTTTGGTGTTGCGCATCACATCAAAAATCATTCGTGCAATCATATTGCGGGTGACGGCGTAAATCTTCAGCTTGTCATCGCTCCCGGGATTGCTTTTTTCAAAATCAGTAAGAATCTGGTTAATAAACGGCAGCTCCCGCAGTTGGCTTATGGTGAAAAATCCGGCGTTGAAACCATCATCAATATCATGGTTGTTATATGCGATATCATCTGCCGCTGCGCCGACTTGCCCTTCCATAGACGGATAATTTTTCAAATCCAAATCATATTGTTTGTTAAAGTTTTTCAAATAGTCATTAGTGACTTTTTTAATCGGGCCATTATGTTTAACCGTGCCTTCCAGTGTTTCCCATGTTAGGTTCAGTCCGGGAAATTCCGGATAATGCCTTTCAAGCTTGGTCATGATTTTGAGAGATTGGATGTTGTGGTCAAATCCGCCGAATTTCGACATGGCATTTTGTAAACCGCGCTCTCCTGCATGGCCGAAAGGCGAATGGCCGAGGTCATGGGCCAGCGCGATAGCTTCGCCGAGTTCTTCGTTCAGGTTAAGCGATTTGCAAATCGTTCTGGTGATTTGGGCAACTTCAATACTATGTGTCAGCCGTGTGCGGTAATTCTTGCCCTCGTGGTAGGCAAACACTTGGGTTTTCCCGTCCAAACGACGGAATGCCGAAGAATGGATCAGCCTGTCCCTGTCACGTTGAAAAGGAGAGCGGATGACATTCGTAAAATCCGCATACAAACGCCCCCTGCTTTTTTCAGGAGTTAAAGCATAATTTGCAAGTTCCATATTTTTCCCTTTCCAACGATATAATTTTGCATTACATTATAACAAACAGTTTAAAAAAGGTATAAAATGAAAATCGCCACGTTCAATGTCAATTCTGTTAATGCTCGTTTGGAAAACCTGCTGCCCTGGCTGGAAAAGGTCCAGCCGGATATCGTCTTGCTGCAGGAAATTAAAACCGAGTTTAACAGCTTTCCGTTTTTTGATTTTCAGACTGTGGGATATGATGCCAAAATTTGGGGGCAGAAAAGTTATAATGGTGTGGCAGTGTTGAGCCGGCATAAAATCAAAGTCGTGAGAGAGGGACTTCCCGGGTTTGAGGATGATCAGGCGCGTTACCTTGAAGCCGTTGTGGCTGTCAATGGTGAAAATGTTCGCGTGGCGTCCATTTATCTGCCCAACGGCAACCCGCCTTATAACGACCCGGACGATACTTCTAAATTTGCCTATAAGTTGCGCTGGATGGAAGCTTTGTTTAAACATACCGATGAATTGCTGCACGTGCAGGAACCGGTCATCCTTGGGGGAGATTTTAATGTTATTCTAACGGATAATGACGTTTATAATCCCGAGCTGTTTCGAAACAATGCGCTGTTTCGCCCTGAGGTTGTCCAGCGCTTAAAAGCTATTGAATATCAAGGCTGGACAGATGCTTTTCGTGCGTTGTATCCGCTGCCGCTCAACGGTTATACTTATTGGGATTATGCCGGAGGGGCGTTTGCTAATGACATGGGGCTGCGCATTGATTACTTGTGGCTGTCCCCGAAAGCTGCTGACCGTTTGGTTGCCTGCAGTGTCGACAAATCGCCGCGAGCCGGTTCAAAGCCGTCTGACCATACAGCCCTGATTGCGGAAATAAGAGATAAATGAGTAATAAAAAATATAAGAAGAATAAAAAGAACCGCCTTCCGGACAATTGCCTGATGGAAGTCAGCGGAATATCTGAAGATGGCGATTTAATGGCCGTAACCGTTGACCCCGAGGATAATCCTTTCGGGCACAAAATCTATCTTTCTGGTAATGGAAAAATCAAACCGGCTCTTGCCGAGGGGGATCGTTTTATTGCACGTTTGTCGCTGAGAAAAGATGTGTGGTGGGCAAAACCTTTGGCGCGGACTGAAGCCGCCGGCTGCGAAGTTGAACAGGTTCACGGTGTGATTGAAGAACGCGGCGGAAAATACTACCTCAAATCAGCCGAAAAAAATTCCCGCATGGATTATCTGCTGGATGAAATCGGCTCATCTCAAACCGGAGATTTTGTAAAAGTAGCGCTCATTGGCGAACGCAAATTCAAGCAGGCAAAAATCATTAAAAATTATGGGCGCTTTAATTTAAGTAAAGCCACCGATTTAATCATATTGGAAAAATATGGCATCAGCGATGTCTTTCCTGAGAGTGTTCTTAAAGAAGCTTCGCGCCTTAAGGGGTACTGCCCGGCCGGAAGGGAAGATTTGACCCGTCTGCCGCTGGTTACAATTGATGGTGATGATTCCAAAGATTTTGACGATGCAGTCTATGCCGAAAAAACAAACGGCGGATTTCATTTGGTCGTGGCGATTGCCGATGTAGCCTGTTATGTGCGCCCCGGGGCTGAACTTGACCGCGAAGCATACCGCCGCGGCAATTCGGTATATTTGCCGGGGCTGGTTGTGCCTATGCTGCCGGAAATATTGAGTAATGATCTTTGCTCTCTGCGCCCCGGAAAAATTCGCCCTTGCTTGGCTTGCTCAATGCAAATAGACAATGACGGCAATCTTCTGTCTTATGAGTTTTGCCGCGCCTTAATGAAGTCAGCCGCCCGCCTGACGTATCGTGAAGTTCAAAATGCTTTTGAGGGCAGACATTCGCTGCAGACACAAGGGTTATTTAAAACCGTTATCCAGCCGCTTTATGAAGCTTATTTTGCCTTACGCAAGGCCAGAGAACGGCGGGGCTCTTTGGAGCTTGATCCGGTAGAAGTTAAGGTTAAGCTCGATGCCGGCGGCAACATACTTTGTGTTGGCCGTGCCGAACATTTTTTGAGCCACGAAATTGTCGAAGAATTTATGATTGCCGCCAATGTTTCTGCGGCCAAACGTTTGGAGCAAAGTAAGCTGCCGGTTATGTTCCGTGTGCATGATAAACCGTTGGAAGAAAAACTTAAAGATTTTGCTCCTTTGCTGCACAGCTTGCATATGAAACTTCCTAATTATCCGTCGCTCAAGCCATCGCATTTAAACAAGGTGTTGGATGAAAGTCGCAAGCATAATATGGGAGCAGGCATAAACAGCATGATTATGCGCCTGCAATGTCAGGCAAAATACAGCCCTGAAAATATCGGCCACTTCGGCTTGGCATTAAGCGATTATGCGCATTTTACATCGCCAATCCGCCGCTATGCGGATTTGTTGGTGCACCGCGCACTGATTAAAGCTTGCGGGATGCCCGATGCCGGCGCTTTGGAAGATGGTGCAAGCGTAGGGCAGTTTAAGCAAATTGGCGAACATTTGTGTGAAACTGAACGTACCGCCGCACAAGCCGAACGCGATTCGATAGCCCGCTATGTGTCTGCTTATTTACAGCCATCTGTCGGGGCTGATTTTGAAGTCAGAATTTCGGGGCTGACAAATGCCGGCGTTTTTGTATCTATTGAAAATCTGGGAGCAGACGGTTTGATACCAATGCGTACTCTGCCCAAAGATACCTATTGTATTTCTGAGGGAAATGCCGAAATGGTCGGACTTAAGACCGGACGGCGTTTTATTCTCGGAGATATGTTGACAGCCTGCCTGACGGAAGCTTCGGCATTAAATGGCGCGCTGACTTTTGTTTTGGCTGAGGCGTGTGAACTTGCGCCCCCTAAAAAGTTCAAAAAGAAGAACAAGCTGTCAAAGAAACAGCGCAAACAAAAATTAAAACAAAATAATCGTAAAAAAGCGAAACAAAAACAATGAAAAGATTAGTCTGCTTCACATTTTTATCATTATTGAAAGCCGCTCCGGTTTATGCGGGAGATACCGAAGTCCTGGAGCAGGTTTATCAGTTGGTTCGCGATGAATATGTCCTTCCTGCAAAAATAGAGCAATTGGCCGTGCCCTCACTGAAAGCCTTAAAAGAAATTGATTCGCGCATCAGGGTAGGGGATGACGGCGGGCGTTTATCCCTTTATGCCAATGGCAGATTGCAGACAACACAACGTAAACCGGAAAACCGGCAGGATGCCAAAGCTTGGGCTGCTTTAACGCAAAAACTGATTAAAGCCGCGCAAAAAGCCTCTCCCGAGTTGATGCGAAAAGATTTTGAAATTGTGGATACAATATTAGCTTACGGTATCAAAGATTTTGATGTCGACTCAACTTATTATCCTGATTTGGAGTTAAGCCGCTCTCCGGCATCTTCCGGCAAAGTTCTGCGCGCTTACTCCGAGAGGGTAATGGATAACGGCATCCTTTATGTCCGTTTGGGGGCAATGAACAAATTCAGCCGCGAAGCTTTAGCAACGGGTATCAGAAAATATCCGGCAGTGAAAGGCCTTATATTAGATTTGCGGGGCAATCCGGGTGGCGCTTTTAAACAAGCTGTTGAAATAGCCGGAATGTTTTTAGACGGCGGAATTGTTGCGTCGGTGCAAGGGAAAGAGGACGATTCGGTAGAAATCTATGATGCGCCGGATGGAGATATATTGGGGGATAAACCCATTGCGGTTTTGATTGACGGCCAAACGGCATCTTCTGCCGAGGTGCTGGCCGGAACGTTGCAGGAACAAAGCCGTGCTGTTGTCGTCGGTGCGCGGAGCTACGGCAAAGGCAGCGTTCAGAAATTAACTGAACTGCCTAATCACAGCCGCCTGGCTTTAACGAATGCTTTGGTCTTCTTGCCCTCAGGAAAAAAAGTAGCAGGCGAAGGCATTATGCCGGATATTTGCACGGTAGGGGAATTGGAAACGACAGACCCTGAAAAAATAATACAACGTCATAAAAAGACAGCCATTTGTGTTCGGCAAGAACGAGGCTCATCTGATTTGGATATTGATGTTGCTCACACATATCTGCAACAGAATATAAAGAACTGAAAAGTCTAAGGTCTAGGTCGCTCTTGTTCTTGCATCAGCTTAAATCGCCGGCGGAAATTCTACCTTTCTTGCTGCTGTTCTCCTCTTTTTTCAGCCGCCGCTTTCTTCCGCGCCATTCTCCATTTTTTTATCTGTCATCCCGAACCGCAGTTTTTTGTTCGTCATCCTGAGCCGCAACGCGGTGAAAGATCCATATTCAAACCGGCACGATGCCAACAGTGCGGCTGCTTAAGCATGGATGCTTCGTCACATAGCTCCTCAGAATGACTCTTCCACCTTTTTGCGCCAGCCACTCTTCCCTCCTACTGCTCTTTGCATCACCTTTTCCTTCTCTCCCTCCGCACACCACTCATTGCTCCAATATTTGCCGCCATGTTTTCACCACCATCTCAACACCTGACCATCCATATACGCCACTCACCCCAGACGCCCTCCCAATATTCACCACCCCATCAGCCGACTTTCTTCCCAACCAAACAATTGCAATATTTTGATTGCAAAATAAAAATAATCACCTAATATAACTCTCGCAATCGGGAGACTGATTGTGGTGTCTGAAAAACATCTCAAAGATAAAATATCCTCTTTTCGGAGGAGTGGTCGATATAAGGCGTAAGCACGAATAAGACTGACTGTATCTTTGCAGTTTTTCAGCTCCTCCACCTTTTTTCCAAAAAGGTGGTTTTTGTTTTAAAGCCTCTCCTCAATTCTAAGGAGCGGGGATTAATAAACCTAAAGGAGCTTGGAATGTTAGAAAAAGTAACGCTGCAAATCACACCCAAAGATTTGCAAACCACCATCGGGCGGACGCTCGGTATTTGGTTGTTGATGATACGCTCACAGCGCAACATCAGCCGGGAGCAAGTCTGCCGCGAAACCAAAGTTAACTTTAAAAGCCTGGAGAAAATAGAAAGCGGGCGCGCCGCCATAACCAATATGGATATCGGTTACCTGCTGGATTATTATCAGCTTAATGTCAGCGTGGTTTTGGAAGCCTGATAAAGTTTTTATCCCCGAAAAGCGGGAGAGAATTTTCGGGGACGGATTGCGGCAAAGCGGATAACTGAACGTTCAAAATAAGACACAGCTTACCGCCATCTGAAAACCGTCCGGTTTATCCGCCGGACGGTTTTGTTTGAAGCATAAAAAAGACCGGAAAGATAATTTCCGGTCTTTAGAGGAGAGAAAAGCGAAAGTTAGGGAAGGTGTTCCTGCGGCACTTCGCGGCAGATTTTGTTCAATCTTTCTTCTAGTTCCATCTTTTCTTTGGCTCTTTTTTCCATCAGCCTTTTGCGCCTGATAGGATCGTATTTCTCATCCATGCGGAGTGCAAAAAGAATCAGCTTGGGGAGAACGCCGATAAACAAAATCACAGCCAAAATAATGGCGGCAAGTTTGCTTCCGGGGAAAATGATATTGGCAGCAATTGCTGCCGCCGCTATCAGTAAGATGAAGAATGTTTTTTTCATTTTTCATTGGTGTTTATCAGTTTGAGATAAATTTTGTAGGGAAGACACACCGTACAAAACATCAGCACAATGGTGCAGAGCGAGAGAAGCAGAATAGCCGCTGAGTTCCAAGGAAATTCGAACACATTGCTGCCAATGAATTTGATAATCTCCCAACCGCCGAAATAAATAATGACTGCGGCAACCACAGCAATTGCTGCGGAAATAATTTTCTTTTCCATATTGTTATTTTTTTAGTTAATATTTCCGAATAAATCTCACCTGATATGTCACCATGAGATAAGGCATCATAATAGGCAAATAATATATTTTAGAACGCCACCATAGCATAATTTTTCTCGTTACACAATAGACAAAATAATAAATTTTCGCAAAATTTATCAGGTTTCATATTTCTGTAACCTAAAAATCTTATTGACAAACGTTTCAAAAACTGTATATTACGCCTAAATGTTTTGATATAACCTAATTTTAAGAGTATAGAATCATGGCAAAAGCAATTAAAGTAAAAGTAAAATTGGAAAGCACTGCCGGCACCGGTACCTTTTATCTTGCTGAAAAAAATCCTCGGACTCATCCGGAAAAATTGACTTTGAAAAAATATGACAAGAAGTCTAAAAAGCACGAAGAGTTCGTTGAAAAGAAATTGAAGTAATCATCTTCAGTTTTCAGAGAAAGATTAAAAAGGGACGCCGTCTGGCATCCCTTTTCTTTTTATATTCAGCTTTCGGACGAGCTTAACAGTCCTGCCTTTTCGTATTCTTTTCTGATGGTTTCAGTCTGAACATCTGTATAGCGCTGGGTCGTGGTCAGGGACGCATGGCCTAATAATTCCTGAATTGAGCGCAGGTCGGTCCCTTCCGCCAAGAGGTGGGTTGCAAAAGAATGCCGCAGGGCATGGGGAGTCAAATTATCGGAAAGTCCCAGATATGCCCGGATTTTTTGCAATTGCCGCTGGACAATTCTTGGCACAAGCCTGTCGCCGCGAGCGCCCACGAATAAGGGTTCTCCGTGCCTGAATTGATAAGGGCATTCTGCGACATATTTTTTAATGTTTTCGGCCACAATGGGCAGTAAGGGAACGATCCTTTCTTTGTTGCCTTTGCCCTTGATGCGCAGAAAATCGTTGTCATTCACATCTCCCACATTCAAAGACAGGGCTTCAGAAATACGCAACCCGCAACCGTATAATAATGTAAATATTGCAGTATCTCGCAAGCCCTGCCATGAATTTGTGGCAAATTCTCCCGCCACCTCGATAACATTAAATGTCTGGTCTGCTTCCAAAGCTTTAGGCAAAACTTTAGGCCTCCTTGGTGCAGAAATTACTGATATTGCAGGATTTTTAAGAATATCATGCCGTGCCAGCCATTTGTAGAAATTTTTGAGCGATGACAATTCACGCGCCAGAGAAGCTTTATCTATGTGTTGTCCGCTTCTGAAGCTTAAAAAAGACCGGAAATCACGGACCTCCAACTGAGCAAGGTCATCAATATCCGGCTCTTTGCTGAGGTGAGTACTTAAAAAATCAAAAAACTCAGCCAAATCCCGAGAATAAGCATCCAGCGTATGCGGTGAATAGCGCCGTTCGTCAAGCAGCCAGCTCTGCCATTCTTTGATGTGCTTTTTAAGCCCTGCCGAAACTTTAAATTCTATATTAGTCTTCATGTTTTTATCCTTTATTTGAGTTTAACCAAGACTGCTTAAAATTCCGTTTATAAAAAAATTGACAAAAAGCAATTGGGGGATATAATGGCCGCAAACCTTTATCATTAAATTTTTACTTATTATGAATTCGATTGAGATGATTGCGGCATCTGCATACGGAGTATGGATATGCCTGGCGCTTGCGCTTGTTATGGGAATAATTTATGTTCGCATCTTGATGCAAAAGAAACTATGTGTTCTGAATTCATTCAGCTTGCTCAGTTTTTTTGCCGTGTGGACGGGTGTATTGACACTGTCTTTCATTGCTTTGTTGGTGAAGTATTTCTCTTTGAGCGTAGAAGCGCAAATGTTGATGGGGATGTGTATCTCTGTTGGTACTTTTATCTCGCTGCTGTATATTCATTGTTGGCAGATGAGAAAATGATTAAGAGTAAAACGGGCGGATTAATTCCTCCCGTTTTTTTGTGGGGATAATCAGGAGGCAGGCTTTTGTTTTTTTTCCTTTCGCATTATGATGAAGCCGTTATGGATAAGGATAGAGAATGACCTCCGTTGTCGGAATAATGCTGCCGCTGCCGTTTAATGAACCTTTTGACTATAAAGTTGAAGAGGAGCTTCCGCTCGGCACAATTGTCCGTGTCCCTTTTGGACGTGAGGAACAGGTTGGCGTCGTGTGGAAACATGGCCGCTCTTCAGATTTGCCCGAAGGTAAGATAAAGCCAATCATTGAAAAGTTGGATTTTCCGGCACTGTCGCCAGCCTTGTTGCAATTAATCAAATTTGTTGCCGAATATAATATGGCTTTTGTCGGTTTGGTGCTGAAAATGGTTATCAGCGTGCGCGCCGTATTTGATGACAATCAGGTGGAAACCCTTTATACGCTGAGCGGCAAAACGCTGGCCGAAGCTAAGCTTAAAAATTCGGATGCCCGCTGGCATGTGATGGATTTGCTGCGCCATGCTCCTTATACCCGCAAGGAAATTTGCCAAGGGGCAGGGGTTGGGCTTGGCGTTGTCAATACACTGATACAAGCCGGGGTGTTGCAGCCGATTATCCGCCCGAAAAAGAAAGTCTATGACAAGCCGCTGGGCAGCTTCTCCAAAGTAGAATTAACCGCGGAACAGGAAATGGCGGCAGCTGAACTGGTGCAAAAAGTCGGTGCCGGATTTTCTGTAACACTGCTTGACGGTGTCACCGGATCGGGCAAAACCGAGGTTTATTTTGAGGCTGTTGCCCGCGCTTTGGAGTTGGGAAAACAGGTGGTAATTCTTGTGCCTGAAATTGCGCTGACGACGCAATGGCTCGGCCGTTTTGAAAAACGATTCGGCGTTAAGCCGGCCTGCTGGCATTCCGGTCTTGGACAGCGGGAAAGAATAGATACTTGGAAAGCTGTTATTGAAAACCGTGTGAAAGTCATTGTCGGGGCGCGGTCGGCTTTGTTTTTGCCCTATGCCGATTTGGGGCTGATGGTTATTGATGAAAGCCACGACCATTCATTTAAACAAGAAGATGTTGTTAATTATCAGGGGCGGGATATGGCCGTAGTGCGCGCCAAGCTTGAAAAGTTTCCGCTGATTCTCTCAACCGCTACGCCTGATTTGGAAACTGTTTGCAATGTTGAAGAGGGCAAATACGGTTGCGTAAAATTAACCAGCCGTTATGCCGCCGCGGTTATGCCGGAAATTAATGTCATCGATTTAAAAAAGGACAAGCCGCAGAAAGGCGTTTGGGGAGTTTCTTGGTTGTCGCCGGTATTAGTGGAGGCTCTTAAAGCAAACCTTGAAAAAAATGAACAATCCATGTTGTTTTTGAACCGTCGCGGTTACGCCCCTTTAACGATTTGCCGTGATTGCGGCCATCGTATCCAGTGTCCGAATTGTACGGCATGGCTGACGGAACACCGAAAAACCGGCAGGCTGATTTGCCACCACTGCGGTTATTCAATGCCGATTCCCAAGATGTGTCCCGAATGTCATTCTGAAGAGGGATTGACCGCCTGCGGGCCGGGAGTGGAGCGCATTGCCGAAGAGGTTTCAAAGCGTTTTCCTGACGCGCGTATTGCCGTTATTTCCAGTGATATAACCTCATCTCTGGCAGAGGTTTCCGCCGTGTTTGAACGTATGGAAAAAGGCGAGGTCGATATTTTAATCGGCACGCAGATTTTGGCCAAAGGGCATCACTTTCCCAGTTTGACTTTGGTCGGGATTGTAGATGCCGATTTGGGGTTGATGGGGAGTGATTTGCGAGCGGCAGAACAAACTTATCAGCTCTTATCGCAGGTCTCGGGGCGCGCCGGTCGTGCCGCTAAAAAAGGCGTTGTTTATTTGCAAACTCTCTATCCTGATAACGCCGTATTAAAGGCCTTGCTGGCAAATGACCGCAGTCAGTTCCTTGACTTGGAAAAGCAAAGCCGCCGCCTGCTGCGGATGCCGCCCTTTGGCAAGTTAGCGGCATTAATCGTTTCCGGTGCTAACCGTGACGCAGCCGAAAAAACAGCCATTTTGCTAGGGCAGACAGCCCCAAATAATGACTATATTTCCACACTGGGCCCAGCTCCTGCGCCGGTATATATGCTGCGGGGAAAATTCCGTTACCGCCTGCTCTTGAAAACCGCTAAAACCATAAAGATTCAAGATGTTTTGCGCGAATGGCTGCGGAAAGTTTCGCCCCCTTCAAATGTGCGTGTGGAAATAGATGTCGACCCCTATAGTTTTATGTGAGAAGTTAATAAATTAGAAAGAATTACCCCTTATGATAACCTCAATTAAAAAACTGAAATGAGAGAGCCGTGAAGAAAATTTCAAAAGCCAAAGTTATTTCTACTTACGCTGAAGCCTTGTATGGCGCTGCGGAGGAGAAAAAAGCAGTCTCTCAGGTTTTTGAGGATGTCAAATGCCTGAGCGAAATTTTTCATGCTGATGAAACAATGGTTAAGCATCTGGCAAACCCTGTCTGGAATTTGGATTCTAAAAAACAGGCGTTGGCCGAGATTGCTGCTAAGCTGAAGCTGGATAAAGAAACTCTGAATTGCCTTGATATAATTGCATCCAATAACCGATTTGCCGAACTGCTTCCGATTCTGGATGAGTTTAAGCATATCTGGTATCGGAAAAACGGCATTGTGGAGGTGGAAGTTCAGTCTGCCGGTGCGCTAAGTCCGGCTCAGGATAAAAGTTTAACCGCGGCTTTGGAAAAAATGCTTTCTGGAAAAGTGGTTGTCAATTATCAAATCCGTCCTGAAATTTTGGGCGGGCTGATTGTAAAATTTGGTTCTTCCATGATTGATGATTCAATTCGCGGAAAATTAAATCGTTTGGAAATTATGATGAAAGGTGGACAATAATGTCTGTACATGCAAGCGAAATATCCTCCATCATCAAAGATAAAATTGCGAATGCCGACGTCGAAGTTGATGTTTCGGAAGTCGGTCGCGTTTTGTCTGTCGGTGATGGTATTGCCCATGTTTACGGCCTCGATAAAGTTCAGTCCAATGAACTTGTAGAGTTTGAAAGCGGCGTTAAGGGCATGGCTCTTAACCTCGAAGAAGACAATGTCGGTGTCGTTATTTTCGGTTCGGATGAGTCGATTAAAGAGGGCGATATTGTAAAGCGTACTGATAAAATCGTTAGCGTTCCGGTCGGTAAAGGCCTGTTGGGACGCGTTGTCGATGCTTTGGGTGAACCGATTGACGGCAAAGGCCCTGTAAAGGCTGACGAATTCAGTAACTCCGAGGTGAAAGCTCCGGGGATTATCCCGCGGCAAAGCGTTCATGAGCCGATGCAGACCGGATTAAAAGTAGTTGATGCTTTGATTCCAATCGGCCGCGGCCAACGTGAACTGATTATCGGTGACCGTCAGACAGGTAAAACCGCCATCATTCTGGATACGATTATCAACCAGAAACAAATTAATGATGCCGCCAAATCTGAAAAAGAAAAAATGTATTGCATTTATGTGGCAGTCGGTCAAAAACGCTCTACGGTGGCTCAGGTTGTTAAAACTCTGAAAGACCATGGCGCTTTGGACTACACCATCGTTGTTGCGGCAACAGCTTCTGACCCTGCGCCGATGCAATTTATTGCGCCTTATTCCGGTTGCGCTATGGGCGAATTTTTCCGTGATAACGGTATGCACGCCACCATCTTTTATGATGATCTGTCCAAACAGGCAACGGCTTATCGTCAGATGTCCCTGTTGCTCCGTCGTCCGCCTGGGCGTGAAGCTTATCCTGGTGACGTTTTCTATCTGCACTCCCGTTTGTTGGAGCGCGCTGCGAAAATGAATGAGGAAGAAGGTTCTGGTTCTTTAACGGCTTTGCCGGTTATTGAAACTCAGGCCGGTGACGTTTCAGCTTATATTCCGACCAACGTTATTTCTATTACCGATGGTCAGATATTCCTTGAAACCAGCTTGTTCTATCAAGGTGTTCGTCCGGCTGTGAATGTTGGTATTTCAGTCAGCCGTGTGGGCTCTGCCGCGCAGATTAAAGCCATGAAACAAGTTGCCGGTAAGATTAAGCTGGAACTGGCTCAGTATCGTGAAATGGCATCTTTTGCCCAGTTTGCTTCCGACTTGGATGCTGCGACCAAACAGTTACTGTCCCGCGGTGAACGTCTGACCGAATTGTTGAAGCAGCCGGTTTACCATCCGATGCCGGTAGCCGACGAAGTTATTGCGATTTTCGCAGGTGTTCGCGGTTATCTGGATAAATTGCCTTTGGATCAGGTTAAGCCTTTTGAACAAAAAGCTTTAACCGCCATCAAAGCAAATCATCCGGAATATCTGGAACAGATTCGCAGCGAAAAAGTCATTTCTGACGAATTGGATAAGAAGTTAACAGAATTTTATGATAATTTCTTAGCCGAATTTACTAGTGAAGCAAAAGCAGCGTAAGGAAGAACAATGGCCGGTTTAAAAGAGTTAAGAACTCGTATTGAAACCATCAAGTCGACACAGAAAATCACTTCAGCAATGAAGATGGTTGCTGCTTCCGGTCTGCGTAAAGCACAGGGCTTAATCGCTTCCAGCGCCCCATACCGTGAAAACCTTGCCGCTGTAGCCGGAAATATTGTTTCCGAATACCGCATGATTGAAAAAAACGGAACTGCCGTTAATTGGCCTATGCTGATTAGCGGCAGCGGCGCTGATAAAAATTATCTGCTGTTGGTGTTTACTTCTGACCGCGGTCTGTGCGGCAGCTTTAACGCTTCGGTTGTTAAAGTCGCTGAACGCCGTATTGAAGAATTGCGCCAAGCCGGAAAAAATGTAACTGTCGCCTGTATCGGCCGCAAGGGATATTCTATCCTGAAACGTCAATACGGTGAAATAATTGTCCGAAGCATTGACGGTATTGCCAAGAAAGGCGCTCGCTATGATGAAAGCGTGGTGATTGCCAACTATGCTTTTGATGATTTTATGATGGGCAACATTGATGTCTGTGAAGCTGTTTTTAGTGAGTTTCATTCGGCAATTAACCGTGAAATTGTTTGCCGCCGTTTGCTGCCGATAGCAATTCCTGCAGCGGAAGAAAATGACAGCAAACCGGTTTTGGTTAATGGCGCTGAATATGAATACGAGCCCAGTAAGATGAAAGTCTTAGACTATATGCTGCCGCAGTTATTCAGGGCTTCTGTGTTTGAAGCAATTGTGCAGTCGCAAGCTTCGGAGCAGGGGGCGCGCATGACTTCTATGGATAATGCAACCCGCAATGCTAAAGATATGATTTCACGCCTGACACTGAAATACAACCGTATGCGTCAGAACAACATTACCACCGAATTAATTGAAATTATTGCCGGTGCGGAAGCACTGTAACCCGAGGAGAGATAAATGACGGAAAAAAAAGCCGCTAAAACTGCCGCTCCCAAAGCGAAAACCAAAGTAAGCGCTAAAAAAGCCAAAGCAGAAAGCGTGACCGAATTTGATGCTAAAGCCATCAAAGAAATCAAAGCCGACGAAAAGAAAGCGGTTAAGAAAATTAAGAAAACAGAGAAAACCGAAAGCAAAACCGGTCAGCTGGGACGCGTATCTCAGGTTCTGGGTGCAGTTGTTGACGTTAAATTTGATAATGTTGACGAACTGCCGAGCATTTTGTCTGCTCTGGAATGTGATAACCATGGCCGCCGCTTGGTGTTGGAAGTTCAGCAACACTTGGGTGAGGGCGTTGTCCGTACCATCGCTATGGATTCCACAGACGGTTTGGTTCGCGGGCTGGAAGTTGTTAATACCGGACATCCGATTGAAGTTCCCGTCGGCCAGCAGATGTTAGGCCGTATCATTAATGTTATTGGCGAACCTGTAGACGGCCGCGGCGAAATCAAAACCAAACAATATTTTCCCATCCACCGTCCGGCTCCTGCCTTTACCGAGCAGTCAACCGATACCGAAATTTTAACCACCGGCATTAAGGTTATTGACTTGTTAGAACCCTATGCCAAAGGCGGTAAAATTGGTTTGTTTGGCGGTGCAGGCGTAGGCAAAACCGTTTTGATTATGGAATTGATTAACAACATTGCCAAAGGCCACGGCGGTTACTCCGTATTTGCAGGCGTTGGCGAACGTACTCGTGAGGGTAATGACCTCTATCATGAGATGATTGAATCCGGGGTTATTGATTTGGAAGGCGATAAATCTAAAACCGTACTTGTATATGGACAGATGAATGAACCGCCCGGAGCTCGTGCCCGCGTTGCTTTGTCTGGTTTGACACAGGCAGAATATTTCCGCGATGAAGAACATCAGGACGTTCTGTTCTTCGTGGATAATATTTTCCGCTTTACCCAAGCCGGTTCAGAAGTATCCGCTCTGCTTGGTCGTATTCCGTCTGCGGTTGGTTATCAGCCGACTTTGGGTACGGATATGGGTGCGATGCAGGAACGTATTACCTCAACCAAGCATGGTTCTATTACCTCTGTACAGGCCGTTTATGTGCCTGCCGATGACTTGACTGACCCTGCGCCGGCCACTACCTTTGCGCACTTGGATGCAACGACCGTGTTGTCACGTCAGATTTCTGAATTGGGTATTTTCCCTGCGGTTGACCCGTTGGATTCAACCAGTCGTATTTTAGACCCGTCAGTCGTTGGTGAAGAACACTACATGGTTGCCCGTCAGGTTCAAGAGATTTTGCAGAAATATAAATCTCTGCAGGATATTATTGCGATTTTGGGTATGGACGAACTGTCAGAAGAAGACAAGCTGACTGTTGCGCGTGCCCGTAAAATTCAAAAATTCCTGTCCCAGCCATTCCATGTGGCCGAAGTCTTTACCGGCCGCCCCGGAAAATTTGTGAAGCTGGAGGATACCATTAAAGGCTTTAAAGGCATTATCGAAGGCAAATACGACGATATTCCGGAACAAGCTTTCTATATGGTCGGAACGATTGAAGAAGCGCTTGAAAACGCTAAAAATATGAGCAACGCTGCTTAATAAAACAGGAAACAGTTATGGAAAAGAATGTACGTCTGAAAATTATCCTGCCTGACAGAGTTTATAGAGAGCAGGACGCGCGCCGGGTGATTATTCCCGGCCTTGAAGGGGATATGACAATTCTGCCGGAACGTGCGCCGGCTGTTGTAACTCTGGCTAATGGTTATGTCAGAGTATTAGACGAACAAGATAATGTAACTGATAAATATTTTATTATCGGCGGTTTGGCAAATATTGCTGATGATGTCTGTACTGTGTCTTCAGGAGCCGTTATTCCTGAAGAACATATTGGGCAGTATGGCGTGTTTAATTATGTTAACTGGCGCTCACAGCATAAGCGTAAAAACGAGGTAATTAAACGTTACCATCGCCGAATGCGCCGCGTTGATGAAAAAATTAAACATCCGCAATAATACAAAGTATAGCCCCTCTCAGGGGCTTTTTTTAATTCCCTTTATAAGGGATGAAATAGAGACGGTTATCATAGATACTTCCAACAGTTGCCGTCACCCTATCACCGGGAGAAACGCAAGTAAATATCAGTGACATTTCGTCACCTTGCGCAGAAGCACGAATTTTTACATCATTTACAGCGTAATAAGAAACACCATTTCCAGAATCAATTATATTTCCCCAAATGCAACCATACTTTGTTACATTAAATACTTGGTTATAGCTTATAGTGATTTTTTTACTCCAATCCAGAGTCATATTTTGGAAAACCTCCGATTTTTTAGTGCAAAACAATTTAGATTTATCAAAAGGGCATTTGAGCACGATTCCGAGACAGTCATCAGAAGAAGTCAGAGTGTATCCCAAATCAGCACAAGAAGGCTGCGCGCCGCAGGTGAGGGCATAAGCGTTATACGCGATGGCAGTGGTCAACACCCCCGCAGTGATGATAATAGGTAATTTCATAATTGTTCTCCTAATTAATTAAGTAATCTGTTGTCCGGCAGCGTCATTCTGAGGAGCGGCGCGACGGGCTATCTCAGCAAATAGCCCACATATTTCTCCTCCAAACAGCTCCCCACATATGTCATTCTGAGGAGCTAAGCGACGAAGAATCCATATTCGAACAGCCGCGTAGCTGCCTTTGTGCCGCTTTAGACTTGGATCCTTCACCGCCTTGCGGTTCAGGATGACCCGGCCGCCGGGTGCGAAGACAAACGTCATAGCGAGGAGCGCCCGAACGTTGGGAGCGGGTGCGACGTGGCTATCTCGGCTATACGACAAGGGAAGCAACGCGTTGTCATGGCACTGCTGCCAAAGTAGCAATCCCCGTCTCAGGTGCTACCTAGCCACTGGTGCTACCAGGCCTCAGGCGCGGCCTGGGGCGACGGTGCATGGCATCCAGTATTTGTACCAATCACAGGACGTGTCCGAAATGTCGGTATAACCTGAGGCGCATTTCCCGGTCGGAAAATACTTCCCCGAGCATTGCTCAAACGAGCACTCAACCCCCGTCGGGCAAGAGGTCAGATAACCATATTCGCCACAGGTTTTGC
>CAJTMA010000006.1 GCA_910577205.1 uncultured Alphaproteobacteria bacterium | reverse complement strand
CTGTATGTGATTTTCTGGCATTATAATAACACAAAACCTCCCGGATGGGACGGGAGGTTCGTGTTGGCAAGATTATTTTAGAGCAACATTTATTGCTGCGGGACGTTCGTTTTCATTATCAACATCAAATGTAACTGCTTGTCCTTCCAATAGTTTCTTTAACCCGGATTTTTGCAGAGTGGTCACGTGTATAAAAATATCCTTCTCGGCACCCTCCGACTGTATGAATCCGTATCCCTTTTTCATATTGTACCATTTTACCACACCCTCTAACATTAATAAAAATCCTAAATTTAAAGTCATTTATGAATATCTTTCATACCTTAAATATAATTCAGTTAGAATATATGACAATATGGCAAAAATCGTTCTGAGGTGACGACTTTTTCGTGCACTCCTTTTCACAAAAGTTACAGCAAATAAATAATATGTTGAGCTTATGCGCAAAATACATTATTGCTAAACACAAACAAAGGAGAGCAACATGACATTATTTGATATTTTTCTTTTAGGATTAGCATTGTCTGTCGACGCGTTTGTTGTGTCGTTTTCCTATGGCTTGGTTTTGAAGCCGCATCATATTAAAAACGGGCTGAAATTGGGGGCTGCAACCGGTTTTTTTCAATTTTTCATGCCTGTTGTCGGTTGGTATGGTGCTCGCAGCGTTAATAAATATATTGAAAGCATTGACCATTGGCTGGCATTTTTTGTTTTTCTGGCTCTGGGAGTAAAAATAATTGGCGATGCTCTGGAAAATCAGGAAGAGCCATCACAAAAACTAGAGAAAAAACTCACTGCCCGGGCTTTGTTGATGATTGGAATTGCCACAAGTATTGATGCTTTGGTTACCGGTGCGACGATTTATTTTATGCATACGCCGATTATGCTCTCCGCGATTATTATCGGCTTGACAACTTTTGTCTGCGCCCTGTTGGGGTATGAGCTGTGCTGTGCATTTAAGCGCTTTTCGACTAAATATCTTGAATTGTCGGCGGGTATTATCCTGATAGCTTTGGGCTGTAAAGTTTTGTTTGAGCATTTAACCTCTTAAGGCCGCATAAATTAAGCTGGACAAAAAAGTTAAAAGTTATTATTGTGACCGTGATAAGAAGTTATTAACCAATTATTGTCTAACTAAAAAATATCTAAAAATGAAAAAAATGTTTTTTTCTGTAGTTGCCATTATTGTCATTAGTGGCCTTGGAAGTTCATGGAATTGGTGTATTATATTGCCGCTTGTTCTCATCGGGATTTATATCTTATACCTTTACCCGCAAACGACCTTACCTCCGGAACGGGATTACAAAAAAGAGAAGGAAATCCTGAAAAATTTTGAGAAGGAAATCAGTGGCAAAAAAGGAGATGATAACTCCATTTGCGATTTATTAAAGCGTCAAACGGTTCAAGATCTCTATTATTTGCGTGCCGGATTAAAAGATTGTATCTTTTCATGTAAGGCCGGTGGAATGACAACGATGTCCATACGGGAAGAAGAATTTCTTGATAAGGAAATCAGGTATTACGAACGCCTGCTGACGTTAACGAATAGATACATTCCGGAAGAGGACGAACGATAAAAAAAGGAGCGAAAGCTCCTTTTTTTGTGGTTCGAACGTAATACCGCCGGAGTAAAAAGCTTAAGAAAGAACCAACTAAGTCCGGGGCGGCCACTGTTACAGGCATAAGCTTTTCTTGCTTATGGTTAGCTTTCGATATTTGCCCAATTTATGCGGATTCTTGCCAATTCCCGCCCGTCGCTAACCGCGCAGATGCTGTGCAGGGAGGTCAAGCCATCCATTTCTGTCCGCGTTTCAACCACTTCTCCATAATGCCCTTCCTTTTTAAAGGCAATTTCAATTTCTTGAGGGCTATGGGACAAACGAAAATTATCGTCAACAGCCTCAGTTGCCCATAACGGATAGACGGCATTGTTGATATGTTTGTTGACATCAATATCATCGTAACGGACTTTAAATGTAACCTGCGTTGAAATTTGAACCGGATCAGGAAGCTTGTCAAAAGAAGTTTCCAATGCCCGTTCAGAAATAATCTGATATTCCGGCAAATGTTCTCTCAGGCTGACGGGGCGTTTTTTGCCAAAATCTATTAAAATCCATTGACTGGCCGCGGTGATAATCGTGTTGCCTTGTTCATCTTCCACCCGGAAATCGCGAATAGCGCCTAACCGCCGTTCTTCGCATGGCCAGGTGATAATTTTAATGGATTCGTGCCACTTGGGCAAACGGCTGATTTTGATATGGTAATTAGAGCCAACCCAAGCTAAGCCTTTGCTGCGACAAAAATCATATCCTACCCCCATTTCATTAGCATGACTGTCCGCGGCATCCTGAAAAATATTCAGCAAGGTAATCAATCGCAGTTGTCCGTTTTTATCGCATTCATAACTGCGAATAGGATATCCTCTGATAAATTTTTCAATCATTACCATTACTTTTCTCCATTATTAATATGATTTTTGCGTTGTTGTAAAAACATCTTAAAACGTCTGAGGCAGCGGCGATTACTGATGGTTCGTTTTAACAAGCCACTTCCCGAGGTTGCTTTTTGAAAAACTTCTGTCAAATAGGCCTTGCCGTCATCATAAATGACAGCCAGCCATTTAGCAGGCATAGCGGCCAAGCGTCGATAACCGTTTTTTGTCAGCCGCCAAAGTTCGTTATTGGCGGGAGTTGGAGCAATAAGCTCAATGCCGCAAAAAGCCGCCAGCTTTTGAACATTATCGATCACAAATTTTGGGGTGTGGGTCGGAATAAATATGGTTTTCGGCAAAATGCGGTGCAATTGCTCTATATCGCGCCAAAATCCATGTCCGCAGCCTTGCAGTTCAGGATAATCATCCACGCTGACAAAAGAAATATTATGTGCATTCAGCTGGCCTTTAAGCGGATTAAAAAATGTGGCAGCAGTAATTATGCCAAAACTATTATGCTCATTTGCTTCGAAAGCCGCGGAAAGATGGTTATAAGTACCGATAACCACATAATTGTTGTTAAGAGTAGCAATTTCCTCCGGCTCATGGCTGTAAATAACCTTAATGCGTTCTCCTGCCAGCTTGCTAAAATCAATGCCATATTGCTGAATGAGGTGCAAATAGCTGTAAAAGTCGGGATTCCCAAAGAATACAACGTTTTTCTTAACCTTTAATGCCGCTAAGAAAGCAGTAATATACATTTCCGGATGGGTCGGATAAACCGGCAGAAAAATTTTGCGCCGCCTGTTGTTCTGTAGTAATTTTGTCAGCCTTTTAAATGTGTCAGCCTCTCTGGTGGCAAAACCGTCGTCATAAACACCATAAAAGTCAACAACCGCATAATCAATAGTATCAGACAACGCTTGCAGGCGTTTAATATCCGTCGGCTTTCGAAAATAGGTGGATTGATCCATCTTCATATCGCCGCTGTGATAAACTGAACCGGAAGCTGATTTAATAATAAAGCCGAAGCTGTCAAAACAAGTGTGGCTGCTGCTGATAACGTCAATCTGCAAACTGCCTATTTTGATGTTATCACCGGGAGCAATTTCAATTTCTGGCGGCCGTTTGGTACGCGGAATTTGATAAATCTTATACAGGTCGGCAAGAATCATAAAGGTATATTTGCCGGCATACAGCGCGGGCAGGCGATACCCTGCTTTAAGATAATGGATGATGCCGTTAAGGTGATCCGGATGAGAATGTGTCAAAAAAAGGGCTTTAGCCGTGTCTTCGCCGCTGCCCAGCAGAGTCCTGATATCCGGAACTGCGGCTGCGGAATTTCTCACGCCTAAAGCCTGATGATTGTCAAACTTCCCCAAATCAACAAGAATTGTTGTCCGGCTCAGTTTTTTATTTGTTTTTAATTGGAGGTCGGTATACCTGTAACAATGCCCGCTGATTTGGTCAATATTATTTCCCCCCAACGGTTGCCAGTATAGACCGACCTGATTAATTGCTTCATTCATCGTCTTGGCTCTTTTCAAGCCAAAGTTTTATCAGTGTATTTAGTTGCTAGCAATTAATTTGTTTTTTCTGTACTCAGCTAATTTCTTTTCGCGCCAGGCATTTGCATCAATCCGAACATTAGTCTTGCGTGCGGGAGCTTGTTTGAGCGATGCGGTTTTAATCGCTTTAGGCGCTTTTCTGCTTTGTTTTAAAGCTTTTTCCTGTGCTTGTACACGATCGACAAACAGATGGTTGTCGGTATCGTTATTGGCCATTTTGACAATTTCATAGGCTGAAACGATTTTTTTCTTATAACGCAAAGCTTTGTGCGGCGTTTTAGAGTGATAAGCCATCGCGGCTTTCAGCCAGTCTTTGTCATTGTTTTCATACAAATTTTTCAAGTATTTTGCCGCATAAGCCACATTCTGCTGCGGATCTAAAGCATCTTCAATGCTCTTAAAGGCTTTGCCGTGGTATGAAAGGTTAATCTGCATACAACCGACATCAATGCTTTTAACGCCTTGTGCCTGTAGATTTTTGATTGCTTTAACGGCTTCAGCTTTGGTTTTGAAAAATTGTCCTTTGCCTTGGGCATTAATTGTCCACGGCCAAGCCAAAGCTTGCTGTTCTTTTTCATTCCAACGCCCGGTTTCGACACTGGAAATCGTTGTTAACAAATGCTTCTTGATATTTTGTTCTTTTTCAATTTTTTGTGTGGCGTTCAGACAGGTATAAGTGTCGTCAGCATAATGTTGGGCGGCCTGTGCCTGCGCCGGCTGAAGTAACATCAGCAAGATTGCAAAAAACATCAAATATTTTGACACGAAATGTCGCATCCCTCTGTTCCCTCAAAATGGCCACAAACATCCCTTATGCAACAAATATGCCAATTTCAGCTTATGTTTCGCCTGATTAAAATCTAAAAATTTTGAGGTTGGTTATATCTAAAATATAAACTCCCGATTACTAAAATATCACCTTAAAAGTAATCATAAGTTATAATGATTAAACGTTGCGCTGCACTAGTATATAAACTTAGCGGCGCTGAAAACAAGAGGGCTTATAGCATAATTATTTTTTAAAATCCAGCAAAAAATTGCCTAAAGCAAGAATTGCCTGACAAATATCTTGGCTAAGCTTTGAAAATGCGTCATTTTTTTTGTACACACGTTCATTCATATATAGCCCGCGATTAATCTCCATCTGCATGGTATAGATTCCTTTACGCGGCTGGCAGTAGTTGAAAGTGATATATGCTCCGGAATACGGGCAGTTGTCTGAAATATTGTAACCGGAGTCTTCTAATGATTTCTTAAAAATATCATGCATTTCCGCCGGGCAGCTCTGCTCAAACAACGTTCCCAAACAAAAATCAATTTTATTGGTATCTTGCATCAAAGAGCAGATTTCAGAAGGCATGGAATGGCAGTCCAGAACCATGCAGAATCCAAACTTTTTAATAACTTTATCAATCAGCTGCTGCAATTTTTTGTGATAAGTATCATAAACCTGAGCCAATCGCTCGGTGACCTCGTCATAATCCAACAGCCCGTTGTAAATATTATGATTCTTGGCCGTAATACGGTGAATAACCCCTAAACCCACCCGGCAGCGCCGACCGCCGATGTTGGTTTCATTGGCGTGCGGATGATTATAAAACATCGTTGGGTCAAGTTCTATTTTGTCGCGGTTGACATCGACAAAGGAGCGGGCAATATTCATGGCAATCATGGGAATACCCTCATTCGATGCGGCTTCGACAAGCTCGTCTACAAAAGAATCTTCATTGCTGCGCAATTCGGCGATGCTGCATTGGCTGTTAGCCAAAAACTCTTCAGGAAATACAGCTCCTTTATGCGGAACTGACAGGACCAAAGGATATTTAATATCTTTGACATTATGTTCGTCAAAGATTTTGAGCTTGGCATAATCAACTTTAAAATCTATATGCTTATCAGGCACAGCTTATCCTTTCACGACTGTTTTATTAACGTTCAAACAGTCTAACGTAAAAAGATTAACTTTTTCATAATTTTTGTCAGCGAGATAAATCAGAAGATTTTTGTAAATTATTTAAATTCATGTTGCTTCTGTTTTTATGCTGTAATTTGACCTTATCCATGATTGCCGCCATCTCTTTAGCGCATTTTTCGCCGTAAGCATTATCTCGGTATTGTGTCATTGAGGGATTGGTTGTATCCCTGTAGCACCATTGGCCGCCAATCTTGTTCGTGTATTTACGCTTAAGGTCGTTGTTACTTAATTGAAAATCAATAACATTATCTTTAACGTAGAAATCAATGCTTTGCTTGCCGTCTGCACTGAAGCCTTTCATATGGAGAGAGCCGTCCTTTTCTTTTTTTATCGTTAGCTGCTCAATATCCGGTGCAAAAGATAAACGTGACTTTTCGGATAATGTGACATTAATCCCGCCTTCCAGCTGTTTTCCTAAAGGTATGCTGGAAGCTGTTTGAGATTGGGGTTCGGCGGATGAGGGTTCTTTTGTTTTAAGTCCTGAAATATAATTTTGTGCCTGTAGCAGATTGTTTTTGTCCTGTTTAATCTCACTGGAAGAGCTAATTAAATTTATAAGATTTTTTTAGAATAATGAAAAAAGTTCTTGCATTTAAATTTTGAATCCCGTATACATCAAAACGCAATGGGTGTGTAGCTCAGGTGGTTAGAGCGCTACGTTGACATCGTAGAGGTCGCAAGTTCGAGTCTTGCCACTCCCACCAATTAACAAAAAACCGTCCAGTAGGGCGGTTTTTTGTTAATGGAGTGCCGAACTTGCGACCTCGAAAGAGGCTCGAGGATAAAAATAACCGGAGTAGCGGTTATTTTTACCGCAAGAGGCGAAGTTTTGTTAGTTTTGGAAGACGTAGACAGGCGGTGAACCAAAACTTAAAAAACGAGTGACCGAAGCGCCGTTGCCTTGCGATTGTGACGCAAGGCTTACAAAGCAAGAACAGTTCGAGTCTTGCCATTCCCAACATAGTTAGCGATAGCTGTTAATATTGTTGCTTTATTTATGAAGTTATGTTATCATTTTTTCGTCTATTAACTATTAAAACTATAAATTATGTTACATTCAGGGGATGTATGGTGTTGTTTGCTCGGAGCAGTGTTTGGTTTTTGTTATGGGCTTCATAGAGCAAAATCAAAAGGCTCACCGATGGAAAAGCAATTAAGTTTTATTCTTATTATTTCATCTGTTGCGCTTTTTGTTTCTATCATTGTGTTAAAATTTATTTTTTGGGAACACGAAAAAGAATATTTAGGGATTTATGTTTTTCCTCTGGGGGCATTTGGCTTAAGTGGTTCGTTGCTTATCGCTACAGAGGAATTAAGGTCTTGAGAAGAAATTATTCGTGAATTGCGGGCCTTCCCGCTAATTAACAAAAAACCGTCCGGTAGGGCGGTTTTTTTGTTAATGGAGTGCCGAACTTGCGACCTCGAAAAAGTCGCAAGAATAAAAATAACCACGATAAATAAACCATAGTTAATAATAACTTTTTCGCATCTTCTCCCCAATAGTAATTTTTTTTGTCTAAATCGCCCTTATGCAGCATTGACAAAATTACAATTGTGTGGTACTTTCTCTTATAAATAGTCAATCAAATGGGGGGGGAAGTATCATGATTACCAACGAACAAGCCGCAAAAATGTTTGAACAGCCGACAATCGAAGCCGTTCCGACAGATATGAAACGGATTATTATTCCTGCTTACGGTTTTGCCGGGGCGACAGATGCCAAAAGAGAAGAATGGGGCGCAGACGGCCCGTTTATGGAAGATGTTAAAGGGTTGGTTTTTCACAATCCCAAAGATAACTGTGAGCAGGTGTTAAAGCAAAAAGACGGCTGTCTGATTTGTTATGATGCTCCGGGGCGCAAAGAAAAAATCAGCCAATATATTGAGCAACATCCTGAAACATTTAACAATTCAATCCATTTGAACAAATTTATAAAATACCTGAAAGAAAATGTCGTCAATGAGGGTGGCAAAGCTGACCTTTGGGATACAGATGTCAATTTTGCCGCCGGCTTAAAAGACGCTCCGGCTAAGGAGGACATAAAAGTCGGCCAGGTCTTTTCTTCAGTTAAGAAAAAAGAAGCGGTAAATGCCGTTATGGTCAAAGCCGGAGTAGAGTTTGAAGGCCCGACGGGGACACCTCAGCTGGCGGATAAAGACGGTGCTTATTTGGTTAAAGACAGCAGCGGTATCCGCATGGTGCAGAAAGCTGAGTTCCTGAAAGCATATTCCATCACCAAAGTTCCGACAATGAACGGACGTCAGTTTGTTCACGAATAAGATATCTGCTTTTGAATGGAGGCGCAAATGTCAACAATTAAACAAAGAATAACGGCTCTGAAAAACAAATATATTTTCAGAATGTCAAAAGTCAGTGAGATTCAGCCGGCAGAGCAGGAAGCGGTTGAAAAGGTTAAAAAAGCCGTAACACCATCTGCTTATTATAATTTTCTTGGAAAAACAGAGCAGAAAGTTGAAAAAGAAGCCTCCGTTCGGAAAATAAAAAACGGGAAAGATGATTATTTTATGGCCGACGGGACAACCCGTCTTCGTCGACAAATTTTTTTCGGAGATCCCAGAGATGTAGATCCCGCCCTGGTAGATACGACTTTCCGCCATATTGCGGTCATGTATCAGGATAAGATTGTTTCCATATCCATTGCCGCTAATAATACGATAGAGGGAGGAGACGGAAATGTTCCCGAAAGATGCATTTATTTTGATGATAGGCGCATTAGGGTTGACTTAGATGCCCGAACGGATATTTATGATACGAATGCAATCCGTTATCAAATAAAAGATAATAAGGAAATGGCTAATTTTTTTGATAAGTTTGTTATTGTTACGCCGGAAGAAAGAAAAGCTTATCAAAAATATGAGAGTCAAAAAGAGCAAGAAGCTGCTTTGCTGAAAAAACAACAAGAACAGGAGAAGCGGGCTGCTCAAAGAAAAGCCAAACAAGATGCCGCTCAGAAAGCTGCCGCAGAAGCCGCCAGAATGGAAGAAAGGCGTAGAGAAGAAATAAGGCAGAAAAAATTGAGAGAACGCTTTCTTGGAAAATAGCAAAATAAAAAAACCGGGTGTGCCAAACATCCGGTTTTTTTATACATCTTTCCACAAAATCATCACTTTTATATTATCTTCTTCATAATTTATTTATTGGTGACGTTAAATAATAGCGCTTAACAGAATTTGATAAGAGGGGAAGATGACAGAAAAAGAAAAAATGTTGTCAGGGCAGCTCTACCGGGCGGAAGACGGAGAGCTGTCAGCCCTGCGTTTTGAAGCCCGCAATTTGTGCCATGTCTTTAACCGAACCAATGAAAACCAAAAAAGCTATCGTCAGAAAATTATTCGCGAGTTGTTAGGCCATGTCGGCGCTAATGTTAATATTCACCCCTCATTTCGCTGCGATTACGGATTCCCGATAACAATTGGTGATAATTTTTACGCTAATTACGATTGCATCATTTTGGATGTCTGCCCGGTAACGATTGGCGATAACGTTATGTTTGGTCCGAGAGTTTGCATCTATACCGCCGGCCATCCGCTGGATGCAGAAGTCCGTGCTGCCGGGGTGGAATACGGTAAACCGGTTACCATTGGCGATAATGTTTGGATTGGTGGTAATACGGTCGTTAACCCCGGGGTTAAAATCGGAAATAACGTTGTTATCGGCTCTGGTTCTGTCGTTACCAAAGACATTCCCGACAATGTGATTGCCGCCGGCAATCCCTGCCGGATTCTCAGGGCTCTGACCGAGGAAGATAAACAATACTGGCTTGCGCAAAAAGCCGAATATGAAAGGACGAACCATGATTGATGAGTTGCTTGAATTTATGCGAGCCGCCGGGGATATCGCCCGCGGTACACAAAACCATCTTGATATGTCACATAACTTTTTAAAAGAAGACAAAGTAACTTCTGTCGTTACCCAGACAGATTTGGAAATAAGCCGTTTGTTCAAAAGCTTTGTCGAACGCCGTTTGCGGATTTGGATTACGTGATTGTCGATGAGGAAAGCATAAAAACCCTTGGCGATGATCCTCTGCAAACAATGGCAAAAAGTGAATATCAGTTTATTATCGATCCCATAGATGGCACATTGCCTTATTCATGCGCGCAAGCCCTGTACGGTATTTCAGTCGGTGTTTTCCGTTATGGCAAGCCGTATCTTGGCGTATTATATATGCCGGCAACACATGAGATTGTCTATTATGACGGCAATAAAGTACATTTGTTGCGCCAAGCTTTCCAACCGGAAGAAGAGGATGTGGAAGTAAATGCTGTCCCTTGCCGCAATTGCCCGATGATTTTCGGACACCCGTGGAACACGCCGTTGACCCCTGATTATGATATGTCGCAGTTTGTCTTTGTGGATTATTATTCCGCTGTCGTCAAATTGTTGTATTTGGCAACACATCGTGCCCGGGCTTACACTTGCCATATGTCTTTATGGGATATGGCTGCGGGTTGGACAATTTGCAATGCGGTGGGAATTAAGCTTTACCATTTCCAATCTGGACGCGAGATAACCGAAGTAAAAGCCGAAGACTTTGACAATAACTTACGTTTAAAGGATGTCTATATTTTTTGCGCACCGGAAGATTTGCCTGAAATGCAAAAAATGATGTCTGTCGCGCCCAAGTTGCGTTAAGCCTGACGGCAAATGTCAAGCCAGGCAATAGATGAAGAAAATTTATACAATTCATCCGGCGACAATTCAATTGCCGAGTTGCTGCTGCCGCAAGCCGGAAACACCGTATTGAAGCGCCGCAGGGACATATCAAGATAAACCCGCGGTGTCGGATTAGGCAAAGCAAAAGGGCATACGCCGCCGACAGCGTGCCCGGTCGCGCTTAAAACTTCTTCAGCGGTCAGCATTTTAGCTTTGCAGTGAAAATAGTCTTTGAATATGTGATTATCAATTTTCGTATCGCCGGCGGTTACAATTAACACAACGGTATCGTCAACGGCAAAAGACAGGGTTTTGGCAATCCGCTCGGGACGAACCTTTAGAGCCGCCGCGGCCAGCTCGACTGTCGCTGAAGATTGTGCCAACTCAATAACTTCTTTTCCTAATGGAGCAAAAAAGCTTTTCACCGCTTCAACAGACATCCTGTCCTCTCTAGCAAATATGTTCGAATTCTTGTTTTAAATCACGGTTAAACATATCCCGGATGCTGGCTTTTATATCTGCCTTTTCATAAATCACCCGGTACAGTGCTTGGCAAATCGGCATATCAATGCCCTCGGCGTCAGCAATCATTTTGACGGCTTCAAGGGTGGGAACGCCTTCTGCCAGTTTGCCGAAATCTTCGCCGCGGGCAAATTTCTCACCGAAAGTGCGGTTATGGCTGTGTGGAGAAAACAGCGTGGCTTCATAGTCGCCGAGATGAGCCAAGCCGTAAGCTGTATGCGGATTCCCGCCAAAATGGCTAATCAAGCGGCCGACCTCAATCGGAGCGCGTGCCATCAATGCGCCTTTCAGCCCATGCCATTCCAAGCCATCCAAAATGCCTGCCGCTAAGCCGATAACATTTTTCAGAGCCGCGCCAATCTGGTTGCCGGTAAGGTCAGAGCCATAGTAAAAACGGATTAAGTCGCTTTGCAAGGCTTTAATCAGCATATCCTTGGTTTCAGCTTCGTCAGAATCAATAACGGCACAGGACGGAACTTTTTTCATATAGTCCTGAACGTGTCCCGGACCGGCCAAAACAGCAATATGAATATCCTGCTTGATTTCCTGTTTCATGATGTCATACATGGTTGCCGCGCCGGGTGTTTCCAGCCCTTTCATTGCCAGCAAAAAGGTCTTGCCGCTGAGGTCATAGCTGTTCAGTTCTTTGCATAACCCGCGAAAATATTGGCAGCCGATAGAAACGATAATAATATCATTTTGAAGAACATCTTCGATTTTGTCATGAAGTTCCATATTGTCCGACAGTGCCAGGTAAGGATTCTTTCTTGTGTCGCGCAATTCAATAAAGTTTGGAGATGTCGGAATGTCATACATATCAACCTTATCGAAACCGCAGTAATTTCCGGCATACCAGCCCAGAAAAGTTCCCCAGCGGCCGCATCCGATTAACGAAATTTTTTTCATGACATAGTCCTTTGCATAGTTCAAAAACAGAATAAAGCCAACTTATCGCAATTTATTTTGAATTGCAATAGAGGACTAAACTAATCACAAAGCAGGTTAGAGGGAGGTGTGTTTAACGCGTTGGCGGCCGACAATTGCGTTAATATGGTCAAACTCTTCAAATGATTTGTACGCATAGTCATAACTCTTCTTGTCATAGTCATAAAAGACTTTATTGGCAAGCGTCGCGATTGCGTTGTCTATTCTTTGAAAAGCGGCATTATAGTCGGAATTAAAATTGTTTTTGGTGCGTTTTTTAACCACATCGTGATAGGCCGAAATGACCTTTGCGGTTTCATCGGCGGAATTGGCATAGCCTTTTTCTTCAAAGTCGCGCATAATTTTTGCGGTCGTTTGATAGAAGCATTTATTTGTTAAAATACTTCTTTGCTTTTTATTGTTACCATCAATAATCATGATATAACATCCATTTTTATTCCGTAACGTTTATGTAGCATAAGTTTTTTTAATTTGCAAGTCCCCTTAAGGACAAACTCACTAAAAAAAAATTGTATTTCTAACCATAGGATATAGCTAAAGGGTTAATAAGCGATTAATGCTTATTTCTGATGTTTTGTTTTTACTGACCTGCCATCACGAGGAACGAGTGACGAAGTAATCTCAGCAACTGAAATAAGACCAATACCCCGCCGGGTAAAGTGTTTTTTCATTGCAAATTAACTATTTTGCCTTACAATCATTTTCGCAGTCCGGAGACAGGCTGCGGAGTATGACAACTCCTAACAGAAAAAGAACGACTCCTTTTGAGGGGAGCCGGGGAGATAAGGCTATGCGCGAATAACCCGGACTGTTCTGTTACAGTTGTCAACTCCCCCCGCTTCGTTTTGAAGCGGGGTTTTGTTTTAACCTCATGTCATCATCCGTTTTCGCAATGCGGTTAATGGTATGCAAAACAAAAATGGAGTTGGAAATGTTAACTAAAAAACAAATCAGAAAAAATAATCAGGAAACCTTTGCGCATTTAGGGCGGCAGTTTTATGAGCGGCGGTTATCGCAAAAGATGACGCTCGACGAATTGGCGATGAAAGTCAGTGTTTCGCCGCATTATTTCGACCAAGTGGAAAGCGGCAAGGCTTATGTTCACTGGGGGATGCTCAGTTATCTGGCCGGGTTTTACAACTGCAAAATCAAAATAGAACTGGAGGACATCGCCTGACGCAAAAAAAGCCCCTTGCCAAAGCAAGGGGCTTTCTTGTGCCTTATCGCTTAATCCACGTTGCCGAACGGGTTAATAACCTGTTCTTTAGCTTCTTGCGTTGCACGCAAATCAAACAGGTTCAGCATAACTGCGGATACATAGATTGACGAATATGTTCCGACAACCACGCCCCAAACAATCGTAAAGGAGAAGCTTCTTAACGTATCGCCGCCGAATGCTAACAAGGCTGATGCCGCCAGAAACGTTGTCAAGCCTGTCAAAATCGTACGGGAGAAAATATCGTTAATACTTTTGTTCAGCAGTTCTTCCTGCGGCATTTTACGGTATTTGCGCAGATTCTCACGGATACGGTCATAAGTAACAACCGTGTCATTGACCGAATAACCGGCCAAAGTCAAAATTGCCGCAACCGTTGTTAAGCTGAAGTCCATGCCAAACAATGACAGCAGGCCGACAGTCGTCAGAATGTCGTGAACCAGACCAATCAGCGCGCCCAGTGCAAACTGCCATTCAAAGCGAAACCAGATGTATAGCGAGATTGCCAGAATAGCAATCACAGAAGCAATCACACCGGCTTTTTTCAACTCATCGCCTACTTGCGGGCCAACCAGTTCAACGCGGCGAAATTCATAATTCTCGCTGCCCAGAACCTGCTTGATTTTATTAACCGCAGCCATTTGTTCTTTTTCGTTTAACTCTTTGGCTTGCGCGCGGATAATAAATTCTGTGCCCGTATCGCCAACAGTCTGCAAGTTGACATCATCCAAATCAACCTGATTAACCTTTTTGCGGATTTCTTCAAGATTGACCGGAGTGTTACTGCTGACTTCCATCAGAATACCGCCGGAAAAATCAATGCCGTAATTAAATCCCTTAACGGCAATGCATACAATGGATAAGACAACCATCAGGGCTGACAAAGCATAAGTAAGCTTGCGAGCGCCCATAAAATTGATATTAGTGTCTTTGGTAACCCAACTGAAAATTCTCATATTCTATTCCTTAACTTAAATTGGCAGTTTGGTCGGTTTATATTTGGCTATCCACGAAGCGATAATTACCCGGGTAACCGTTACCGACGTAAACATGGAAGTGGCAATACCGATGGCCAGCGTAACGGCAAAGCCGCGTACCGGGCCGGACCCAAAGTAAAACAGGACTGCCGCCGCTACCAAGGTTGTCAGGTTGGAGTCCAGAATAGTAGACCAGGCTTCGGTAAAGCCGGCTTCGGCCGCGTCTTTGGTCGAGCGTCCGTTTTTAACTTCCTCACGCATTCTTTCAAAAATCAGCACATTCGCGTCTACTGCCATACCGATAGTCAGAATAATACCGGCAATGCCCGGAAGCGTCAGGGTCGCGCCGATAAAGCTTAAAATACCCAGCATCAGGAACAGGTTGATAAAGACCGTAATCGTGGTGAATACGCCAAACAGGCCGTAAGCTGCAATCATGAATACGACAACGGCAATTAAACCGATAATGGAAGCGTAAACGCCTTCGCGGATGGAATCAGCTCCCAAACCTGCGCCGACGGTTCTTTCTTCCAGAACTTCCAGTGGAGCGGGCAGAGCGCCTGAACGCAGGAGTAAAGCCAAATCGCTGGCTGACTTAACCGTAAAGTTACCGCTGATAACGCCGCTGCCGCCTAAAATGGCGCTTTGGATAACCGGAGCGGAAATAACTTCGTTGTCAAGGACAATTGCCAAGCGTTCGCCGATATTGTTTTTGGTGGCTTCACCAAATTTTTTGCCGCCTAAACCGTTAAATTTGAAGCTGACAACCGGATCTCCTTCTTGGAAAGACGGTTGGGCGTCAATCAGGTTTTCGCCGCCGACAACCGGCTTGCGGCTGATAACCAGCGTTTCGCCGTCGGTACTGTTAATCAAGCGGGAAGTCGTGCTCAGCTTGCCGCGGCGCGCATCTGCAGCCGTAGAACGACTGTCAACCAAATGGAAAGCCATTTTGGCTGTCTTGCCGAGCAGGGTTTTGACATATTCCGGATTTTGCAGCCCCGGCAGCTGTACAACGATTCGATCGCTGCCTTGGCGCTGAATGACCGGCTCTTTAGTGCCCAGTTCGTCAATACGGCGACGAACAATCTCAATAGACTGGTCAACCACCTTAGCCTTTAACTGGTTAAGAGCCGTATCGCTGTAAGAGATGACAACTGTTCCGTCATCTTCTTCAGAGATAACCAAGCCGTCGTCAACTTTGTTGAATTTGCTGACCGCTTTAGCGCGGGAATTGGCATTTTCGATTTTGACTTTAACGGAATCCTCGCCGGCTTTCAGGTTTTGATAGCGGATTTTGTCTTCGCGCAAAACCTGACGGACGGAATCTTCAATCGTTGACATTCTTTCCTTCAGAACATCGTCCATTTTAACTTCCAACAGCAGATTTGAACCGCCCTGCAAGTCTAACCCCAGATTAACCGGCTGCCACCATTTCGGCAGTTTTGATGTGTCGCTCAGCATATTGGGAATAGCAAAAAAGATACCCAATAAACAAATAGCCAGGATTATCATAATCCGTGAACGAGATAATTTATACATATGCTGTCCCTTGATTATTTTTTTGATTTGGATTTTTTGTTGGCATTAGCCGGAGCTTTAGGCTGCGGATTAACCACATCGCGGACGGTCATGCGGTTTACAGTGATGTTGACGCCTTCGGCAATTTCAACGACCAGTTCCGGGCTTTCGTCAGCCTTGACCACTTTGCCGTAAATGCCGCCGCCGGTGATAATCCGGTCGCCTTTTTTGATTGACGACAACAACTGGTCATGTTCTTTCATCCGTTTCTGTTGCGGGCGGATGAGAATAACGTAGAAAATAACGAAGATAAGCCCCAGTTGGATTAATGTCCCGGATAATGATCCCTGGGCTGAAGTAGTCACGGCATCGGCGGCTTGCGCCATTGCTTCACTGATAAACATTTTTTTCTCCATTTAAATTATTAACTGCAACGAATATACACCAATATTGCCGCATAACAACAGGAAAAATACACAAATCTAACAATTTTTTAGATAAAAAGCACTATAGCCGCAATCATTCGTCCGGCAGTTAGGGCAAATAATTGAGCGGATTAAGCGCCTTTTTGCCGGAGCGGATTTCAAAGTGGAGCTGCGGTGAGTTAACGCTGCCGGTTGAGCCTGCTGCGGCTATCTTCTCCCCTTTGCGCACGCGCTGGCCTTTTTTGACAAACAGGCGGTCATTGTGGGCATAGGCGGTAATCCAGCCGTCATCATGCTTGATGAGAATGAGGTTTCCGAAACCTTTCAGCTCGTTTCCGGCATAAGCGACCCGTCCGGAGTCCGCCGCTTTAACCGCCGCACCGAGAGTTGCTTTGATGTTGATGCCGTCATTATTGCGGCCTTTGCCGATAGTGCCGTATTTGGAAACAATCGTGCCTTTGAGCGGCCATGCAAATTTGTTTTTGCGATATTTGCTGGGGCTGGCAGGCTTGGCTGTTGTTGTCTTCTTAACGGTTGAAGACGAAGAGGTTGTTTTTTTCGGTGCTGGCTTCCAGAAACTGAAGCTGCTGCTTTTCTGTGTGGTTTTGACCGGTTCGGGAGTATAGCTGTCACTGCTTCCGCCGACGCTGCCCGGAATGGCCAGCCGCTGCCCGATGGACAAAGTATATGGCGCTTGCAAATTATTGAGTTTGCTTAATGTGGTGACGTCGACATTATAGCGCTTGGAGATATTGTATAAGGTGTCGCCTTTGCAAACCGTATGAAATTTGGCGGTGGGCAGGCGCAGCTGTCTTCCGATAACCAGCGTATAAGGCGGTGTCAGATTGTTGGCTTCAATCAAATCGCGCAACGGCACATTATAACGTTTTGAGATGCTGTAAAGCGTGTCCCCGCGCTGAACGGTAATTACATCCGGCGTGCCAAACCAACTCCAGTTAAGCAGTTGCACCTGCCCGGAGTTGAAAGAGCAGCCAGTTGTCAGCCAGATAATGGCGGACAAGGCCCATAATATTTTGCGGGTTTTAACCACGTTAGAACCTTATTAGTGAACACTGCCCTTAGTCTAGCTGCAATAATTTAATATTTTATTAGCGTCCGCCAGCCGGCTTAATTCGTTGAATATCTGACGAAATTATGCCGTATTTGCGTGTGCGCAGGGCTGCTTGGATGTGCCGCCGTACCCGGGCCAGCATAAAATCTGCTGTGTCATTATAGTCTTTGCGGTTGGTGTATGAGATGACAAACATCTCGGCATTATATTCGTCAACGCCCAAGCTGCGGATGCATTGGATAATTTTCTCTTGCAGTCTTTGGCTGATTTCTACGGCCTGTTCCCGCGGGGTGTTGCACAGGGCAATGCCGAATTTCGTTTTATCAAAGCGCCCGACCCAGTGTGTGCCGCCTGCTTCCTGCAAGCATAAATCCGCAACGCTTTTCAGCATTTTGTCACCGGTTTCAAAGTCGATTCCTTTATTGATGAAATCATAAATATCGCTCAGTTCGGCCACAACCAGCGAAAAATCGTGATTATAGCGCTTTGCCCGTTTGAAATCGTGCTCCAGGCGTTCCAGAAAGCCGTCTTCATTAAGAATATCAGCCGTAAGCAGAATATCGCGGTTCTGATAGATTTTCAGTTTTTCCTGCAAAACTTCCGGCTGGCTGTAGTCTTTGCACATCAGGCTCATACCCTCGCAGACCAAAACCTCATCCAACAAAGGGCGAAAACGGCATCGCATCAGATATTTTTTGCCGTCTTTATGAAGCAAAATCAAATCATTATTAATGGTTGCCTGTCTTTTGCCGACTTTGTTTAAGGCTGAAAACATGGTTTTCTGGTTGGCATCGCTGTCTTCCATTAATGTTCCGAACAATGATTTGTTTAGCAGCTCGTCCTGCGTGAAACCTGTAATTTTAAAGGTGGCGTCATTGGCATAAGTAATCACCATATCGCGGTCGACTTTGAAATAAATATCGCTCAAAGTCGGGCTGTTTTCGGTTGTCTGCCGCTCATTCTCTTGGATGAGTTCTTTCAGATTCTTCTTCAGAACCGTAATTCTCCGGTTCAAAAACAAGGCATAAAGCGCCAGTGCTGCGCAGAATATGCTTAAATATACCATTTTTTATCCGCCTCTAAGTTAAAGAATGCAGTTATTCTAAAATCAAAAGCTAAATATTTATTAAATATAGGTTGCTTTTTGCCGCAAATATCCTTAATTTAGGGCTGAATTTATAAAATTTACACGATTTTAACCGTTTGTCCCTATAACTAAACAGTTAAGATAAACAAATTATAAAGTCAGGATGGATATGAAAGACCAGCCCCAAATCATCGATGAAAGCGGTGATAAATACAAATATGGCTTTGTGACGGACATTGATTCCGAAACCGTTCCTATGGGCTTAAACGAAGATATTATCCGCCTTATTTCCCGCAAAAAAAATGAACCGGAATGGCTGCTGGACTGGCGTCTGAAAGCTTTTGAGTTTTGGCAGACGATGAAAGAGCCGTCTTGGGCGAAACTGGCTTATGACACAGTAGATTACCAAAGTCTGTATTATTACTCCGCGCCCAAACAAAAAGTCGCACCAAAGAGTCTGGACGAGGTCGATTCGGAACTTTTAAAAACATATGAAAAATTAGGGATTCCTCTTAAAGAGCAAGAAGCTTTGGCCGGTGTCGTGGCTGTCGATGCAGTTTTTGACAGCGTGTCTGTTGCCACCACTTACCGTGACAAGCTGGCGGAAAAAGGCGTTATTTTCTGTTCTATCTCGGAGGCTGTCCGTGAACATCCTGATTTGGTGAAACAATATCTGGGGTCGGTTGTGCCTTATACCGATAACTTTTTTGCCTGCCTGAACTCTGCGGTATTTACGGACGGTTCTTTTGTGTTTATTCCCAAAGGCGTGCGCTGCCCGATGGAATTGTCGACCTATTTCCGCATTAATGCCAAAAATACCGGGCAGTTTGAGCGCACCTTGATTATTGCCGAAGATGACAGCTATGTTTCTTATTTAGAAGGCTGTACCGCGCCGCAGCGTGACGAAAACCAGCTTCACGCCGCTATTGTGGAAATCGTGGTGCTGAATAATGCCGAAGTGAAATATTCCACCGTGCAAAACTGGTATCCCGGCGACAAAGACGGCAAAGGCGGCGTTTATAACTTTGTGACCAAACGGGCGGCCTGCCGCGGCATAAATTCCAAAATTTCCTGGACGCAAGTTGAAACCGGTTCTGCCGTAACGTGGAAATATCCGTCTTGCGTGCTGCAGGGGGATAATTCGGTTGGCGAATTTTATTCTGTGGCAATCACCAACAATCGCCAGCAGGCTGATACCGGAACAAAAATGATTCATATCGGTAAAAATACCACTTCAAAAATCATTTCCAAAGGTATCTCTGCCGGCTTTTCTAATCAGACTTATCGCGGGCTGGTGCGTGTGGCTCCCAAAGCCTCCGGCGCTCGCAATTATTCGCAGTGTGACAGCCTGTTAATCGGTCGCAACTGCGGGTCACATACTGTGCCTTATATCGAAAACCGCAACAAATCGGCGGTCATCGAGCATGAGGCGACCACCTCAAAAATCAGCGACGAGCAACTTTTTTACTGCCTCCAAAGAGGAATTGGCGAAGAAGAAGCCGTCAGTCTGATTGTCAATGGCTTCTGTAAGGAAGTTATGCAACACCTGCCAATGGAATTTGCCATTGAGGCAGCGAAATTAATCAACATCAGCTTAGAAGGAAGTGTAGGATAGAAATGTCTAAGAACAATCAACAAGAAATGTTAGAAGTTTTAACCAGAATGTCTGCTGTTGCCGCTGAAATTCTGGAAAGGGAACATCAGGTAAAAACCATCCGTGAAGGGGAAGTCGAGAGCCTGCTCTCACAGTTGAAGGCAGCCCTCGCCGCCGAATAAGGATAAATGAATGAAAACACCGCTATTGGAAATCGAAGAACTGTATGCCCGTGTCGGCGACAGGGAAATTATCAAAAACTTTAACCTCACGATTAATGAGGGAGAAGTTCACGCGATTATGGGGCCGAACGGCGCCGGAAAGTCTACGCTTTCCTATGTCTTAAGCGGTAAGCCCGGTTATGAGGTAACGAGCGGTTCTGTGCGTTTCAAAGGCAAAGACCTGCTGGCAATGTCTACCGAAGAACGGGCGCGCGAAGGTGTTTTCCTGATAATGCAGTATCCGGTAGAAATTCCCGGTGTGCCGACATCAACATTTTTAAAACACGCTGTCAACGCGGTTCGCGCCCATCAGCATCTGCCTGAATTGGACAATGTCCAATTTATTAAGCTTCTGCGTGAGGAAGGCCGCAAATTGGGAATAGACAATGATATGCTCAAGCGGTTTGTTAATGTCGGCTTTTCCGGTGGTGAGAAAAAACGCCTTGAAACACTGCAAATGGCAATTCTAAAGCCGTCTTTTGCTATTTTGGACGAAGCCGATTCCGGTTTGGATATTGATGCTTTGAAAGTTGTGGCTGAAGGGGTTAATGCCTTGCGGGACGAACATCGTTCCATGTTGGTTATTACCCACTATCAACGCCTGCTGAATTATATTGTGCCTGATTTTGTACACGTTTTTTCTGACGGGCATATTGTCAAATCCGGCAACAAAGATTTGGCGCTGGAGCTGGAAGAAAAAGGCTATGCCGAATTTGTGAAAGAAAGATAATGGGCGCTTTATTGCAAGACATATCTTTGGAAACGGCGTCACCATGGCTGGAAACCATACGCAAGGCAGGGCGTGAGGCTTTTATCCGCCAGGGTCTGCCAACGCCGCGGACGGAAGCTTGGAAATATACCAAACTCCGGGAGTTTAATACCGATGATTATGAAATTTTTCAGGGGATAACAGCCCCGGGTAAAGTTGAATTTCCGTTTCCGGTTTATGAGCTTAGTTTTGTTAATGGCAAATTGTTTGCCGATGACGGCAGTTTGCCGGCCGGCATAACACTGAAACCGCTGTCCGCCGCAGAGGAATATCTGAACAAACTGGCCGACATTGAACATTATCCTTTTGCCGCTTTGAACAGCAGCTGTCTGGAGCAGGGCTTCCTGCTGGAAATTGCGCCGGGCGTTATATTGGATAAGCCCTTGGCTGTCATATATTTTACCCGGGCAGACGGGCATAATTTGCTGGAAAATATCCGTAACATAATCGTTGCCGGAGCAGGCAGCGAAATTGATTTGATAGAATATTACCATTATGAGGGCGAAGTAAAATCCCGCTATCTGTTAAACCAGGTAAACGAAATCTTTGTCGCGGAAAATGCCAAAGTCAATCATTATAAATATCAGAATGAGGCATTTAAAGCCAACCATATTGCTTTTCACGCGGTGGAACAACAGACCTGCTCGCAGTATAGAAGTTTCTGCCTGCAAAAAGGGGCGAATATTGCCCGCAACGAAACCAAGATTAAACTGTGCGGAACGGATGCTTGTGCGCAGGTTGACGCGGCTTATCTGATGAACGGCTGGGCAACGATTGACACCACCACCGATATTGAACACTTAGTGCCGGAAACGCATTCGTCACAAGTCGTCAAAGGTGTTGTCGGCGGTGATGCTAAAGGCGTTTTTCAGGGGAAAATACATATTGCGCCCGGCGCCGGAAAAACCGAAGGGACACAGCTGCATAAGGCTTTGCTGTTAAGCGACACGGCGGAAATAGACGTTAAGCCGGAGCTTGAAATTTTTGCCGATGATGTGAAGTGTTCGCACGGCGCAGCCAGCGGCGAGTTGGATGAAGAGCAGCTGTTTTATATGCAGGCGCGCGGCATTGGGCTTGATGAAGCCCGCCAACTGCTGATTGACGCTTATCTGGAGGATGTTTTCAGCCGTATACCTTCTGAATCCGTCCGCGAATGGTTAAAAAAACTAAAGTAGCAAAAATATTAAGTTGAAGCGGCAGAGAGCGGCCTTATATATAAATAAAAATCCGCAACAAAATGAAAGCGTTTGAAAATGTATGATGTTTATGAAATACGCAAAGATTTTCCGGTCTTGTCAGAGAAAATCAATGGCAAACCGAATATCTTTTTGGATTCGGCAGCCTCAGCGCAAAAACCTTATGCCGTTATCAATCGCCTGAATGATATTTACTGCCGGAGTTATGCCAATGTCCATCGCGGCATATACCGCCTGTCGGAGGAGATAACTGCAGCTTATGAAGAAGCGCGGGAAATTGTCCGCGATTTTATTAACGCAAATTCTGCCGATGAAATTATTTTTACCCGGAATGCGACGGAATCCATCAATCTGGTGGCCGCGACCTGGGGGCGTAAATTTTTAAAACCCGGGGATGAAGTTTTGATTTCTCAAGCCGAACACCATGCCAACCTTGTGCCGTGGCAAATGCTGCGTGATGAAATCGGTTTTTCGTTGAAGATATTCCCGATAGCGGATGACGGCAGCTATCTTGAAGAAGAATTTTTGAAAGCATTGACACCGCGCACCAAATTGGTTGCGGTTACCGGAATGTCAAATGTTTTGGGAACGGTTTTTCCGGTTAAGCAGATGGCCGCAGCCGCCCATCGAAATGGCACTCTGTTCTTGGTCGATGCCTGCCAGTATATTGTCCACCAGCCGGTTGATGTTCAGGATTTGGATTGTGATTTTCTGGCTTTCTCCGGGCATAAAACTTATGGCCCGACCGGAATAGGCATCCTTTACGGCAAGTTTGACCTGCTCGATTCGATGCCGCCGTACCAAACCGGAGGCGATATGGTTGATGTTGTGACTTATGACCAGACAACCTTTATGCCGCCGCCGGCAAGATTTGAAGCCGGCACGCCTGCTTGCGTGCAAGCAATAGGCTTAGGCGAGGCTTTGCGCTATATGAAGCACCTCGGTATGGATAATATCAAACAGCATGAAGATGACCTGACAGCTTATGCGCGGCAACAATGGGAAAATGTACCCGGTTTGACACTGGTTGGAACAGCTAAGGAAAAAGGCGGCGTGTTCTCATTTGTGGTTGATGGCATCCACCCGCAGGATTTGGCTTTTGTGCTGGATAAAGAAGGGATTGCCGTCCGTGTCGGCCATCACTGTGCTGAGCCTCTGGTGCACCGGATGGGCTACGAAAGCGTTGCCCGGGCTTCTTTCGGGCTGTATACAACTAAGGAAGACATTGATGCCTTGCTTCCGGCTATCCGCAAGGCTCAAAAAATGCTCCTCTAAACTTGACAACTGTTTGTAAAAGCTTATAACTGCATGAGATGTAAAGGAAAAACGCATGCAGAATTACTGGTGGTTATTGGCAATCGGCGTAAGCCTGCTGACTTCGGCTTATGTTTATGTGAACCAGTTTATTAAGATAAAAGGCTCTTTATTAATGGTATACCGCGGGTTGGGAACGGCCGCGGTCTTACTGCCGTTTGTTTTTATCTTTTCGCCGATACATAATTGGAGCTTTTACGGGCTTTGTATTGCGCAGGGATTGGTTATTTCTCTGGGAGATAACCGTATTTTGAACGGCGCTAAAACCTTTGGCGCGCAAGTTACCAGCTTGATTCACCCGTTAAGCATCGCGTTTATTTTTGTTTTCTGGATTCTGCTCCATCCGGCAGAAATCGCCGTATTTGTTAACAGCCCGCTGCATTTAGGATTAGTCTTGGCTTGCCTGCTGGGCACAACTGTAGCCCTGATTTTTATTCTGCAGGCCAAAGCCAGTCGTAAGGCCTTGAGCTTTCTGGCTCTCGGAATGTTTTGCGAAATCTTTATTGATGTCACGAATAAGGAAACCACCCATTTAGGGGCAGAAAATCTGGTTTCCGCCATTTATTACTATACGTTTATCACCTCTTTGGTGGCGGGCAGCGTCAATCTGGCGGTTCACCTGCGCCGCGGGCATAAGCTGCTTGAAGTATTTGACCGGAAAAATCTTCATTTTGCGTGGTTTTTTATGCTGTTTGCCATAATCCACGGGGTTTTGAAAACCTATGCAATGTATCTCACGCCCAATCCGGCTTATGTTGCCGCTATTGTCCATGCTTACCCGGTGTGGATATTATTGTTCAACCGCTTTAATCATCGGCAGGATTACGTTAAAATCAAACCGCAGTTTATTCTTCTGCTGCTGATATCTATTGTCGGCCTGATATTTTTAACCGGCCACACGCATTAAGGAAGTAACAATGACAGATGAAAATCACGATAATCCCCACGAAGCCGATTTGTTAAACGCTATGACACTGTCAACGGCAGAGAAGAAAGAATATATGGCGACAGCCGGACAATCCAAGCCGTCAGATGAAAAGACAGCTTCGCGAGAGGATGTGATTGAAGCTTTAAAAACCGTCTGTGATCCGGAAATAATGATAAACATCTGGGATATGGGGCTGGTGTATGACATCCGCATTGCCGATAACGGCAATATTGATATTGATATGACCTTGACTGCGCCGGGCTGCCCTGTTGCCGGGATTTTGCCGCAGCAGGCGGCGGATGCTGTCGCGCTGGTTGAGGGGACAGGCATCGTCACGGTCAAAATTGTCTGGGAGCCGGCCTGGTCGATGGAACGCCTGAGCGAAGATGCCCGCGCGATGATGGAATTATTTTAAGGATAAGCCTTATGGATATTGAAGAACTGATTGATAATTTTTCTTTTTGTGACAGTTGGGAAGACCGTTACGGGTATATCATTGATTTGGGCAGCAGCCTGGAAGGGCTGGACGACAAGTTTAAAACCGCGGATTGGAAAGTCCCCGGCTGTCAGTCGCAGGTTTGGCTTGTGCCCGAATATAAAGATGGACGGATACATTTTCGCGGCGACAGCGACGCCATTATTGTCCGGGGATTAGTCGCCGTCGTTCTGGCCGTATATAATGACAAATCCCCATCGGAAATTAAAAACATTGCCATTGAAGATATTTTTGCTAAACTCGGATTACAGGAAAATTTAAGCCCAAGCCGCCGCAACGGTTTAATGTCCATGGTTAATAAGATAAAATTTTATGCCGAACAGGGTGATTAATGAATATTCATGAGTACCAGGCCAAACGGATTATCAGCCAATACGGAATCAATATTCCCAAAGGCCGGATAGCCTATACGCCTCTGGAGGCCAAAAATGCGGCGCGGGCCGTATCTTTTCGCGGGCCATGGGTGCTCAAAGCCCAAATTCAGTCCGGTGCGCGCAATCATGGTAAATTTATTGAAAAATCAGCAGGGCGCAAAAGCGGCATCCGGCAGGTTAAATACCGCCGGGATATCATGCGCGAAGCGGCGCAAATGCTGGGGAGCACATTGGTCACCCCGCAAACCGGCCCGAAAGGCAAGCTGGTAAGCCGTATCTACGTTGAAGCCTTTACCAAGGTTCGGAAGATATTTTATGCCGGCTTGGTTATTGACCGTATGAATGCGGCAGTTATGCTGCTGATTGCCGATATTAAAGAGCAGGAAATTTCAACCCTTGCCATAGAAGCTCCGGAAAAAATTCTGCGGTTGCAATTAGATTTAGCCGCTGGCGCGACACCGGAACAAATCCATCAGGTAATGACCTTTTTGAAACTTAGCCCCAAAAGCTTGACGGGCTTGGAAACTTTTATTAACGGGCTGCATAAGGTTTTTGTGGACTGTGATGCAACTATGCTGGAAATTAACCCGGCCGGGGTTGATACCAAAGGAAACATTATTGCGCTGGATGCCAAATTGTCGATTGATGACAATGCCTTGTACCGTCATAAAGATTTTCTTCCTTTGCAGGATGAATACGAAACGGAAGAACGTGAGCTGAAAGCCAATAAAAACGGCTTTCAATATAGTTCATTTGACGGCTCTATCGGCTGTATTGTTAACGGTGACGGCATTGCTTTGGCTGCGATGGACTTAATCCGGGAGAAAGGCGAGGGAACAGCTTGCTTCTTAAACGTTAAAGGCGGTGTCGATAAAGATAAAATTGCCGCCGGCATTAAGATTATTATGACCAATCCCCGCGTAGAAGGAATTTTGATTAATGTTCTGGGCGGTTTCTTGCGCTGTAACTTATTGGCGGAAGGGATTGTTGCCGCCGCTTCCGAGGTGGGATTGAATGTGCCGTTGGTTGTGCGTTTTGAAGGTACAAATAAAGATGAAGCCAAGGATATTTTGCTCCATTCCAAACTGCCGTTGATTATTGCCGACAGTATGGAAGATTCGGTTGACAAACTTCTGGCCGCGATGGAGGCTGCCGACTAATGTCTATTTTGGTAAATAAAGATACAAAAGTTTTGATTCAAGGCATAACCGGAACTCAGGCATCTTTCCATGTCAAACGCTCTATGGATTATGGCACTAAGGTTGTCGCGGGTGTAACGCCCGGTAAAGGCGGAACAGAACATTTGGATGTGCCGGTGTTTGACACGGTGAAGGCTGCCGTCAAAGAAACGGGCGCTAACGCTTCGGTTATGTTTGTGCCGGCGCGTTTTGTAAAATCTGCGGTGCGTGAGGCGGTGGAAAGCGGGCTGCAAACCACGGTTTGTATTGCCGATGGCGTGCCGATTAAAGATATGCTTGAAATCAAAGCCATGCTGAAAGGCTCAGCCACCCGGATGATCGGCCCGAATACACCGGGCATTATCACCCCGGGAGAAGCCAGATTGGGAATTTTTCCTGAAAACATCCATGTTCCCGGGCGTATCGGTGTCATCTCGCGTTCTTCGACATTGACTTATGAAGCCGTTTTGGAAATTAACCGCGCCGGTTTAGGGCAATCGACTGTTATCGGCCTTGGGGATGATATGCTTGTCGGCACGGGATTCAAGGACTTGCTCGGACTGTTTCATGAGGATGATAAAACAGATGCAATTGTGATGATTGGGCAAATGGGCGGCACTTTTGAAGAGAGCTGCGCCGAGTTTTATAAAAATTTGCCGCACAAAAAGCCGGTAATCGGTTTTGTGGCAGGCAATGCCGTGCCTTTTGGACACAAAATGGGCTATGCCGGAGATATTGTTACCAACGGGCATATTACGGTGCAGGATAAAATCGAGGCAATGTCAGCTTCCGGCATGACCGTTGTCGACAACATCAACGCCATCCATCACGAATTGTTGAAACTCAGTCCCAAATAAAAATGGAACAATATTACGTTTATATCCTGACAAATAAAGTAAATACAACATTGTATATTGGGGTAACTAACAATTTAATACGGCGGATATATGAACATAAGCATAAATTGATACCGGGGTTTTCATCTCGTTATCATTTAGTTAAATTAGTATATTATGAAATCTATGAACAGATTGAAAATGCCATTTCCCGAGAAAAACAATTGAAAAATGGAAATCGGGAAAGGAAGATTAATTTGATAAATTCGTTTAATCCCGGTTGGAAGGATATTTATGATGATATTTGCCGATAAGGCTGAGATTACTTCGTCGCGATGCGCCTCGTAATGACATTTTTTTATTGTCATTGCGAGGAAAACCAACGGTTTGACGACGCAATCCCGGCAAAGTTTTTTTGTTATTGTTAGCTAAGTAAGAAGTAATTAATGCACCCGCTTTTCCAAAAAATAATCGACATTTTTCTGCCGCCGCGCTGTTTGAAATGCGGTAAAATCCTTGGCGACACCAATGGACTATGCCCGGAATGTTTCAATCAAATTAATTTTATTACCCGTCCGTATTGCCAACGTTGCGGTCTGCCGCTTCCCGAACACGGCCATAAAAAAGATATGCTTTGCGGACATTGTGCCGCTGATAGCAAATCGCCGTTTCGCATGAACCGTGCGGCGGTCTGTTATGATGAATATTCCAAACCGTTGATTTTGAACTTCAAGTTTCATGACCGGACGGAGAATGCGCCTTTTCTGGCGCGTTGGCTCTTACTGGGCGGCAAAGATATTTTCGCCGCCGGAACAGATGTCATCATTCCGATTCCCCTGCATTATACCCGCATGATAAAACGCCGTTATAACCAATCAGCACTTCTGGCAAAAGAATTAAACAAGCTTTGCAATATTCCGGTGGATTTAGACAGCGTCGTTCGCCACCGTAAAACCAAGCCTCAAGTCGAATTTTCCGGTCATGAACGGATTAAAAATGTTCAAGGAGCTTTTCGTGTCAAACATCCGGAAAAGTTGTGCGGCAAAAGGGTATTGCTGATTGATGATGTCATGACAACCGGCTCTACCCTCCGGGAATGCGCTTTAGCCATTTTAAAGGCCGGCGCGGCTTCGGTTGATACCTTGACGGTTGCCCGGGTAATTAAATAGCCGGTTTACTTCTGCCGGAAAATATGTTACAACGGCAGTAGTTTTTTTATTATTAATTTAAAAAGTAAACTTATGGAAAATTGTGATGACAAGGCTAAAGTTTTAGCCAGCAAGTATCTGTTTAATGAGCCGTGGCTGACTGTCCGCGAGGAAAAAGTCGAATTGCCCAACGGCGTTGTCGTGCCCAAATATTATGTTCTGGAGTATCCGGACTGGGTGAATACGCTGGCAATCACCAAAGACAAAAAATTTGTGATGATTCGCCAATATCGCCACGGATCGCAAACGACAAACTATGAATTTTGCGGCGGTTGTGTTGACCCGGAAGATGCATCCCCGATGGTTGCCGCCCAGCGCGAACTTCTGGAAGAAACCGGCTATGGTAATGGCAAATGGCGGATGAACATGAAAATGTCCACCAATCCCAGCACCAACGCGAACTGGACATATAACTTCATTGCCGAGGATGTGGAATTGCTTGATGACAAACAGCATCTTGACGGCGGCGAATGCCTGACAGTCCACCTCTTGACTCTGGAAGAAATTAAACAGCTTCTGGCTCATAATGAAATTATTCAGTCTATGCACGCTTGCGCGCTCTGGAAATATCTGGCCGAAAACCGTCTTCTGTAATTATTAACCTATACCCCGGGTATCCATCCGGGGTCTTTTTTATGGAAATAAATGAAAAAATATCTGCAAATTGTTCTGGTTTTAATTGTGGGGTGGGCGGTCAGTCTGGCCGTGCAACAAGCGCCACAGGGAGAAACCGCCTATGATAAGTCAGAATTTGATAACGTAACGGCTTTTTTGCTTTTCCGCCGCCAGCAAACTGAAGCCTATCCGCGCTACTGTGCTGCGCAAAATTATAAACTTGATAACTTAACCCGCGAGTTTAACAGTCGTTTCGAGCAGCAAATAGCTCATGCCGAGAAATTTATTGCCCAATTTAATGCGGAAGAACGTTTGGCTATTTATCAGGAGCTGAATCGTGTTTACAGCGAAACGGAATACGAAACGCTGGAACATTTGGAGCAGTCTTATAATCAAAACCGCCGTATCCATGAAACGGCGGGAGCATCTTTCAGTCGGTATGATTTCTGCCAATGGATGGATACGCACCCGGATATTTTGTTTCGAGGCAAAGCTGATTAAAAAAAGCCCCTTGCTTTTGGCAAGGGGCTTTTTATTTAAGCAATATCCTCCAGTTCTATTTTGATTTTGCAGTTGTAAAACCCAGCCAGATAACTGAGCATTCCCCAGTGGATATATGCCTTGCCGCTTTCTACTTGATCGAAATAATGCGGCGAAACACTGACTTTCATTGCCAATTCGTCAAGCGTCATCTTTTGTGATAACCGCCGCTCATAAAACTGCCGCCCTAAATGGGCAAAAGTTTCCTGATTATTTTTTCTGATTTGTTTTTTGGTTAACATTTCCAACTCCATTTTTGTTTTTAGATAAACCCCACTTAATCTCCCCTTAAATTAAGGGGAGAAAGTCATGTTGCTTAGCAACATGACCAGAGGGGTTTTATAAGTTAAAACAAAACCTGCCTTTAGAAGTCTAAAGGCAGGGGAGTTGCAAACTGTACAAGAACAGTCCGGGTTATTCGCGCATAGCCTTATATCCCCGGCTCCCCTCAAAAGGAGTCGTTCTTTTCTTGTAGGAGTTTGCATACCCCACAACCCGTCTCCGGACTGCGAGAATGATTGTAAGGGAAAAAAGTTAATTTGCAATGAAAAAAAGCCCCTTGCTTGGGCAAGGGGCTTTTGATTAGCTTATATTATTCAGCTTCTTTAATCCGCTCAACATTAGCACCGACAGCTTTCAGTTTTTCATCCAGCTTTTCATAGCCACGATCCAGATGATAAACGCGGTTAACAATCGTTTCGCCCTCTGCAACCAGTCCGGCCAGAATTAAAGCGAATGAGGCTCGTAAATCCGTTGCCATGACTGGCGCGCCGGAAAGTTGCTTAACGCCGCGAACAATAGCCGAAGCGTGGCCGTGTACATTAATGTTAGCCCCCATGCGCATTAATTCCGGAACGTGCATAAAGCGGTTTTCCCAAATATTTTCCGTCACCAGCGACGCGCCTTCCGAAACAGTCATAAGAGCCATAAACTGCGCTTGCAAATCAGTCGGAAATCCGGGGTAATAATCGGTCATAATATCTTGCCCGGTTAATTTTCGGTTGGTTGCGTCAATTGTCAGGCTGTTATCGCCTTCTTCAACAGAAACGCCCATCGCTTTCAGGATTTCCAGCGGTGTGCGCAAAGTGGAAGCCTGCGCGTTAACCAGTTCAATCCGTCCGTTGGTAATTGCCGCGGCAATGGCATAAGACCCGGCTTCAATACGGTCTGCGATTACTTTATGTCTTGCGCCATGAAGCTTGTCCACGCCTTGGATAACCAGTTTGGACGTGTTCTTGCCTTCAATTTGCGCTCCCATGGCAATCAATAAATCAATCAAATCGGCGATTTCCGGTTCTTTGGCGGCGTTTTCAATAATAGTTTCGCCCTCAGCCAAAGTTGCGGCCATCAAAATATTGCAGGTTGCGCCGACAGAAGCCGTATGAAAAGTGATGTGCGCGCCTTTCAGCTTGCCGTTAATATCGGCGTGAACATAACCGTTTTTGATTTCGATTTTTGCTCCCATCTGCTCCAGAGAGGTCAGGTGGATATCCATCGGCCGCGCACCGATGGCGCAACCGCCCGGCAGGGAAAGCTCTGCATGGCCTTCTCTGGCCAATACCGGTCCTAAAACATAATAGGATGCCCGCATTTTGCGGACATAATCATAGGGCGCAATTAAACTGGTAAATTTGGGCGTGCGATAGGAATAGGTTTTGGTTTCATGCCCGTCTAAGAAATCATCAAAACTGTCAATTTGTGTGCCCATTTGTTCCAGCAAAGCATTCATTGAACGAATATCGGATAATGCCGGCATATTCGTCAGCGTAATAGTTTCGTCGGTTAATAAACTGGCACAAATTAACGGCAAAGCGGCATTTTTTGCGCCGCTGATGTAAATTTTGCCTTCCAAACGGTTGCCGCCGATGATTTTAATTTTATCCATGAAACTTATCCTTTTCTTCTAGCCTGTTTCTTCCTGTTGACGGGCATAATTGATTATACCGTTATTCTAAAACGGATAAGTTAAAAAAAAATGACTTCAATATTTTTTTAGAGGGAGTGACACTTAAAGCGGCTAGCTGGCGCTTCTGCCTCTGTTTGCTGTCAGCATATTCGGATTCAGGGTTGTTTGCTTAACCGGTGTCTTCCTGCGAGAGCTTCTTCTGCCGCTAAGTTCATAAATCTTGCGCCCGGTCTTGTTTTTCTTAGGGGTAACCTGTTTTTCGCTGGCCGCCTGTGGTGAGGCCGGAGCATTCTCTGCCGCCGCGCTTGGCTGAAGCGGGGTTTGTTCCGGCTGGTTGTTATTGGCTTGGGATGGGGAGGCTGTTCTCCCGTTGGGAGCTGGTCTGCCCGATAATGCGGCAATTTGGTCTTTGTCTTGAGTCGTCATTTGCCCCTTAGTTTGCTGCTCCATCACATTTTCCATAATATTCTGGATTGTCTGGCTCTCTTGTTCTTTGGAAGCTTCCTGAGTTTGCTCAATGCCTTGTTCTTTAATCTTTGCAAGAATCTTATTGCCTTTTTCCTGCATTTTTTGACCGCTTTTCTGCATCAGGCTGCCAACTTTGTCTGTTACTTTGGCGGTGACGGATAAAGCCATACCTGTCGCGCCTAATGCTGCAGACCCTGCAAGTAAACCTGCGGCGGCTACGCTGGCGGCAGGAACTAAAACAACCGCAGCCGGCCCGGTGCTCGCCGCAGCTTGAACCATCTTAATTGCGGTTCTTGCCATTGCTTTGGCCGTTCTCAACATGACTTTGGCGGCCTGCTGCATGGCTTTAGCCGTCGCTTTCATTGCTTTTCCGGCAACTTGCAGTGCCTTACCGCCGGCAATCAGGGCTAATGCTTTGCCTTTCTTGGTTTGCTTTTTTTGTTTTTTAGCTTTTTTCTCTTTATTTTTCTCGTCGTTGTCAGTCATGTTTTTAACTTCCAAGCATAAGTATCTAAAAGAAGTTTAACAGATTTGGGCTTAAAAAGATAGTTAAAAGTGACGAAACGGTTTTAAGGTTATGATTTGTTAACTTCTCCGCTCTAAGATAAGCTTATAATAACATAATGGATAAGACGATGACCGAAAAAAAAGAAAAAAAGAACACGGCGCACGGGCCGCGCAGCAAAGAACGTTTTGAGCGTGAGGCCAAAGCGCTGCAAAAGAATTTGCAAAAACGCAAACAACAGCAGGCCGCCAGAGAGCAATTAAAAAAAGAATCTCAGGAAGACGCATAAATTTGCAGATATTGCAAGTACAATTAATATGTGCAAATATTAACTTTTATATAATAAAAAGACTTGCAATTAAAAGTATTGTAGTGTATACCGCCATTATCATTAACTTTAGCCTACTATGCTAACATTTAAGGACTATCATAATGTTTAGTAAAAAAGATTTAATGAACATGGAGGGTATTATGATGCTCCATGCGATTAAAAAGAGTTCCGGCAAACGGAATGCTGCCAAATTTTTGAATACCTCAATTGATACGTTAAATAAGTATGTTAACAATCTGGAAAGTGAATTGGGCGTTAAGCTCGTCGCTTCGGATGAAAAGGGCTGTACCCTGACACCGAAAGGCGAAAAGGTGGTTGCAATTGCCGATGTCCTTAAACAACATTTGCAGCAAGCCTATGCCATTGTTCCTTCTGAAACCAATGTTAAAGGGGAGGTGCGTATTGCATATGAGCGCGACGCGCGCAGCAATATGTATGTCTGCCTAGAAGAACTGTTGGAGCAATCTCCTGATTTGTCTTTATTTATTGATACTTTTGATAAAGCGCCGGATATGCACAAAATGGCTTATGATATCTGCATGAGCTATACTGTTCCCAAAGGGGAAGATTTGGTGGTTGTATACAGCCGGAAAGTAAAATTCGGCTTTTTTGCATCTTCAGAATATTTGGCTAAACATTCTTACCCGCAGGATTTGAACGATTTGTTAAAAAATCATCGGCTTCTTGTCAAAAATGAGGGCTGGTGGCAAACGCCGGAAGCTAAAAAATTGCAGCAAAAAGCCGAGAAAGGCATCTGTTTTTCAAACAGTACGTTTGTCGTTAATGACTTGGCTATCAGCGGGTCAGGAATTGCCATCATGCCGCTGAACTTTGTCCGCGGCGGCCATGGAATGGTGTGTTTGGATAATATCCCATGCAGTGCCGAAGCAACAATCTATTTGATTACCCACCGGACGATTAAAGATATTCCCAAGATTCGAACCGTTTTAAACTATTATAAAAAGATGCTTGAAGCATTGTAAAATAAACATCTCCCTGGCTGGCGCAAAAGGATTGACTGTTCGCGCTTCGTCCGGGCACAAAGCTGAGTTATGTTTAAACCAAAAAACTCCCTGATATAGGGAGTTTTTTTGAATGGGGAAGCAGCTTAATGTCCGCTCCATGATTGCGCGTCGGAGGCCGCTTTCTTTTTGATATCTTCAGCAAGGTCTGTAACAGCTTCTGTCAAGATAACAAATCCTTGAAGTTTATCCTCAAACGATGCTTTCGCTGCGAGCTGTTGAGCCTGTTTGCGATTCTCAAGCCATTGAGCAAGTTCTTGAGGGCTGATTTGAAGTTTGGCAGCAACGCATTCAAGAACTAAAACTTTTTTTGTGTCCATAATAATACATATTTTTAAGATTTAACATAGTTTCCTGAACAGAAACGAAAACAAAATAATAAATAATTAGCAATAACATATAATGTTTTCTTATGCATTTCAATAGTTTTATTAAAATTTGTTTCCCTTAAAAAGTATATTGACAAAGTTTTCGAAATTGTCTATAAGATTTCCGATTTGATATTTTTAATTTAATTATTTCACAAAAGTATGAATACAATAATTATTGCGAAGATGTCATGTGATGACAGCATCTTGAAAGCATCCCAGAAGTTTGGCGCCGAAGAAGTAAAGGATATGGTATCGGCTGCGTTCTCATTCACCCCGTTCAGCGTTGCGCAAACCGAGTTAGTTTGTGCCCGGGTGTCCGAAAAATATTATTCGGCCTGCAAGAAGCTTGGCTATGACTATGGTTTCTTCAGGGAACATACCATTATGGTACTATGCTGCCTGAACCAATGCAGTACGTCTGATTTTGATGGCGTGTACATTCCATTCTCCGGCGAGATTTACCTTATTCCCAAAGGGTGTTTGGAATTCACAAGTGTTCCTGACGGAAACTATGATGTTGAGCTGTATCGTACCTCGAATGGAGAGGAGGAAGTTTCATACAGCCGCCGCTTTGTTGTGGAGTTTAACGTCGAGGATCAAAAACAACCCTGGTGGCAAAAACTTCAGACCAAAACTTTTGGAGAAACTTTGCCGGATTTGAAAGGTAAAAGGATTTCTGCGTTAATGGCCTTGGCAGATATCCGTACCCAAATTTCTGAAAAGGGCAAAGAACAAACAAAAGAGTATGCGGCTATGTATTTTCTTTACAATGAGTTTGCATAACTAACAAAAACACCGCAGTTCATTTGAATTGCGGTGTTTTTGTTTTATTCAAAGCTTGGAACATTGATTAAAATCCCTCTCATAAGTGTTTTAGTAATTTTTTAACCCGTTCATTATACATTTAATGTATTTTAAGATACATATACTAATTTTTTGGCAAGAAAATGACTAAACAAACTACTTGGACAATAATGTTAATGGCCGCCGCTTTAGGGGGCGTGTCGTCTTCAGCATGGTCTTTAGAACCAACATTAAATAAATCAAGCGCAGAAGCAAACGGTGTTGCGCCTGCCGGAGCATTGACGGAAACCCCGAACGCTTTGTTTGACTTAACGACACTCCCGTCCAGTGCCTTTACATATCAGGAAGGTTCTGACAGCGATTATGATTTTATTATTCAGGAAGCAGACGATAAGGGTAACTTAAGCAATAAATATTATAAAATAGTCATGCTTCAGGATAAATTTTCATCGGCGGAAAATATTTCATGGGAAAAAGTTTCTGCCGAAGGGGATGATGTCGTTAAACTCCAACTTCCTAATGGTGACACGCAGTATTTCAAATATACATATACGGATATTCCCGGTCGCACAAAATACACATCTGCTCAAACAGGTTTAACCGGTGATGTTGATGCCGATTTTGTAAATATCGAAAGAAGTGCTTCAAAAGGCGGCGGTATCAATAACAGCGGAACAATTGACAGTATTAAGGGGAGTTTCGTACACAACTATGCTCCAAGTGGTGCCGGCGCTATTTACAACTCCGGAACAATAGGTGAAATAAACAGTGACTTTGTTGGCAACTATACAGGGCTGGCGCGAAGCGACCAAAAAGGAAACGGCGGCGCTATTTATAACTATAAAAACGCGCAAATTGGCAATATTAACGGTGACTTTATTGGCAATATAGCAGGGCAGGCTCCGGGAGGCGGCTCAGGCGGTGCGATTTACAATGAGGGAACAACCGGAGATGTTACCGGCAACTTTATTGCCAATGCCGCAATAACTAACGGCGGTGCTATTAGCAATAACAGCACGATGGGCAATCTAACCGGTGATTTCGTCGGCAATCATGTTGATGGTACAAACGGCTCCGGCGGCGCTATTTATAATAGCACTAGTCGGGTTATTGAAGATATTACCGGCAATTTTATCGCTAATTCGGCCGCTGCAATCGGTGGTGCTGTTTACAATTACCATTACGGGCAAATCGGCGATATTACCGGAGATTTCATTGGCAATACAGCAGGGATTAAAGCAGGGGCAATAGAAAACGAAGGAACAATTAACAAAATTACCGGTGATTTTATTGCTAACAAGGCAAACAGCAATGTCAGTGATTATGGCGGCGGTGCTATTAACAATGGCGGTATGGGAACCATTAATGAAATTAACGGAAACTTCATCGGCAATGCCACATTGGGGCATGGCGGCGCTATCAAAAACGCTAAGGAAATCAAAAACATCTCCGGAGATTTCATCGCCAATTCAGCGGAAAAACGCGGCGGCGCTATTTATAATGATTTGAATAAAACCATTGGGACTATCAGCGGTGATTTTATCGGGAACTCGGCTGTCGAATACGGTGGCGCTATCTATGGCAATACCGGAGCTGTATTTGGCAAAATCAGCGGCAATTTCCTTAACAATCATGCCAAATCGGGCGGCGCGGTATATACGCTTGGCAATATGACATTCGCTTCCGGAGCTGATACATATTTCATGTCCGGCAACTATACGGAAAACGGCAGTTATGGCAAAATTTATAATGCTGTGCTCGGAAATACAACTTCTGAATTTACTTTTGATACTTCCGGCGGCGGCAGCTGGGTTATTAATGATAACTTGAGAAATGGAATATACAACTTTACGGGAGACGATGTCGTTGATGCCGTTAAGGGAACAACTTCCCAATATATTGCAATGAACAACGATATTATCAATGCCGAAAGTGTAACCGTCAGCGGAACATCTCTTGTTTTCGGCGACTATCAGCACGAAGATCAAAGCGCCCGCAATTGGGATAGCAAAGGTGCGTTTGCTGCCGCGTTGAACACGGATGGCTCTGTCAACCGTGATGACGCTGCAACCACTTTGACATTGAACAATGCGGTCTTTAGCTTGGCCAACAATTATCGGGATATTGTCAACCTCAAAGGATATTCGGCGACAGACAGTTTTCTGCATATTAATGTTGACCCGGATAATATGACGGCGGACGAGTTGCATATCGCCGGTAATGTTGAAGGTGTGACTAAAGTGATTGTTCATGCTTCTTCCGACACGGATATTCGCGGCAAGGGAAGTATCTTGTTTGCACAGTCAGAAAATGATACGACCGGTAACGAGGGATCATTTGTGGTTTCGCGCGTTTACAGAAGCCCTTATTTGTATGATGTCAAATACGCTTCCCTTGGAAATAATGCCAATCAATGGGATTTGGTTATGAACGACAGTGACAATCCTGATAAGAATGCCCAGCCGGATCTTCCCGGCGTTCCGGATGTTCCGAATATCCCGGATGTGCCCAATATTCCGAATATCTCTTCTCCGGTATTTAGCCGTGGGCGTAAGGTTGTGCCTGAAGTCATTGCTTATCAGGCTTTACCTGTAGCCGCACTGGAGCAGACCAGAGGAATGATTGGCAATATTGACCGTCAGGTTCAGGGAAACAGACTTTATTGCCCGTCTTGCGGTTTCTATGATTTTTATTGGGATGGTAAACCGTTTGATACGCTGTGGGCGAACGCTGTTTATTATTCTTCAACGAATAAAGAAACTGTCGGTGTTGAATCTGACGTTTGGGGCTTGGAAGCCGGCGGTACGCTGCAACACGACTTGTATAACAAACTGGGATTGTTCTTCTCTTATCGTAAGGGTAATTATGACATGAATGGCTATGGCCGTTATTATTACTCAGTAACAGAATCGGAAATTGACATCGATAGCTATTTGGCCGGATTGTATTACCGTTACGATCAAAGAAATTGGTGGGCTTTTGCGACTTTGTTTGGCGGGATACAGCAGGTTGATATCAAAACGAAAGACGGTATAACCTCAAATACTGACGGAACAGAGTTTGGTGGTAGTGTCGCGTTTGGTTATGATTATGCGCTGAACAAATCGCTCTATTTCACACCGGAAGTCGGCCTCTTTTATACACAGGTCAAGTATGATAATGCAAGTGATAGCGCTGGCAAAACAGCTCAGTATACCCCATTAAGACAAATGGAAGCAGAATTTGGTACCAGATTGACCAAGACATTTGAAGTCGATGACGGCTACGGCAATGTTTATGTCAAACCAATTTTGGTTCAAACATTTAATGATGGCGATGAGGTAAAAGTGACTGGCTTGCGAAAAATGGACGTGCTGAAAAATCAAACATTGGGACGTTTAGAAGTAGGCGGCCGCTATGGTTTCTCTGATTACTTCTCAGCATACGGCTGGGCCAACCATACCTTCGGCAGTCATTACCGGGCATCATCCTTAGGCTTGGGTACAAGTTATAACTGGTAGTGCGTTTAGACTGAAAAGGGCAGATATTGAAGGTGCGGATAGCGATAGCGTCCGCACCTTTTGTTAATGGCTCAACTCACACCACAAAGCGCCTCATCCTCCGCCGATGACCTCCGCCAACCGGCTTCGTCAGACTTGCTTCACAACACGGCTCAACCCACGTCACAAAGCTCCTCATCCTCCGCCGATGACCGCCGCCAACCGGCTTGCCGGACTTGCTTCGCAACTCAGCTCAACCTGTGGCGCTTTGCGGCACATCCTCTACCGATGACCTCCGCCAACCGGCTTGCCGGACTAGCTTCGCAACTCAGCCCAACCTGTGGCGCTTTGCGGCACATCCTCTACCGATGACCTCCGCCAACCGGCTTGCCGGACTAGCTTCGCAACGCGGCTCACCCCACGCCATAAAACGCCTCTCCCTCCGCCGATGACTGCCGCCAACCAGCTTGTCGGACTTGCTTCGCAACGCGGCTCAACCTCCGCCTCAAAGCGCCTCTCCCTCCGCCGATGACCGCCACCGGCAGGCTTGCCAAACTTGCTTTGCAACTCGGCTCAACCTCCGCCTCAAAACGCCTCTCGCTTCGCCGATGACCGCCGCCAACCGGCTTGCCAAACTTGCTTTGCAACTCGGCTCACCCCTCGCCATAAAGCGCCTCTCCCTCCGCCGCAAAACTCCTTATCTCTCCTTTTTTGTCAATTTTTGTGCTTGCAAAAATAGGGGGATGTGATATTCTTTACTCATTAAAAAGCATTATTGTAGTCAATTATTGAGTAATCAATCTTGGTTTCAAAAATGTTTTTTGTTTTAAAAAATATTAACAATTAAAATAAAACATTATGAAAAAGAAAATTATTATTGCAGTTTTGTCGGCACTTATGCCGATATTTTGTTTGTTGTATGCGCAAAACGCTACAGGATATTTATCTAACATCGATAAACGGGTTATCGAAAAGCAATTTTACGATAAAGAAATAAGCAAGCACGGTTATCACGAGCAAAGAAAAAAGTTATCGGCGATTACTCAAACGATTTCCAATCGGAAAAATGAATTAACCGCCGAAAAGCAAAAAATGAGTAGCTCATATGATGATATCAAACATTGGATGGTCATACCTATTGTTTTTTCTATATTTTTATTTCTAAAATCTATACCGCGGGACAAAGTTGATTTTAGAGGGCAAGTTTATGAAGAAAGCAGTAATTCGGGTATGCTGATTGCTTCCATCATGTTTATCGGAAGTTGTTGTGTGGGAAGCTATTGCTTTTATATGGGGAAGCCTCCAGAGATCAGCTTCAAAAATATCAAGCAGAAAACTTTATCTCTGATTCTCAAATCTCCACACTGCAAGCGGAACAAAAGAAAATAGAAGAATATCTTGCGAATTGTGAACAAACGGTACAAAAATCTATCAGATTGTCTGTTGATTCTGTTTACCTGATTGAGGTGGAAAAACAACGGGCAACACGACAAGCAGAAACTGACAAACTTCAGGAATTTATAAAAAAGAATAATGTTAGCAAAAAGCTGAAAATTATTGCCTGTTCCTGGGAAAAAGAAGCCGATACTCAAGAGCACGGTTCTTTGAACGGTGACTTATCATCAATCGGAGGTGGCGGAGGTGTTCTCGGTATTGGTGGCGGTGTCGGTGCTGGTATGTCAAAAAGCAACGGCAAAATTAATGGAAGATATACAGGCCGTATTTATGGTGAAGAGTTTTACCTTTTCCATTTTATTTTGTCTGACAACAGCTACCATGTTATCAATGCTAAAGAACATCCGGAGTGGCGGATGGCTAAAAAGCACCTGATTGTCAAATATGAAAAGTTATATACTGATTATACTCAGTATAAAGAAACTTTAACACCACTATGGACTGAAAGCCGCATATAATAAAAAAGACTTGCTTTTTTCAAAGCAAGTCTTTTTTATGACTAAAATTGAAAATAACACAAAGCTTCTGCAGGTATAGTTTCTGGAAAAATTTATGCTGAGCAATTATTAGACTTAAAATCCTGAGCAGGAATATAAAACTGACGTTAACTTAAAACCAAATATATTCCTATCATAATAAAAATAAAAGAAATTAGTTTTTTTATAACTTTATCTCGAGTTAAATTTTCTTTAAACCTATCTCCAAAAATTTTATAGAGAACAAAACCAAACAATAAAGTAAATATACTTTGAGATGAATTTATTGATTTTATAGTTAAAACAGGAAGTTGAGAAAGAGCGATAATCATTGCCAATGAGCCTCCCTGACTCAATACCTCATTACTTAAAAACAGTGAAATGGCTTTTTTATATTTCGGAAATGTATCTATAATGTCCTGCCTTATATTTTTAATAAAAAGGAAAGAAAAAGATATTGATGTTGAAAATAAAACCATCCAGAAGATAAGTGTTACAAAATCAATTTCTTTAAGAGAATATTTTTCCAATACCGAAGCTAGTGATAAAGCTAATGACACTATTAGCATAAGAAAAAAGGCAATATTTAATTTTAACTGTTTTCGATTAAAGTTTAATAAAAAGCTTGATAAAAGAATAATGCCAAACCCAACATATTGCATTATACTCAATTTTTCACCAACAATGAAATATGCTAAAATCGGAACAGATACTTTTCCAAGAGAAAACAATGCAACCGTGATTGATGTGTCAACCTTACGCAAAGCAATATAATACGGAATTTGATAAAATACATCTATCGCCCCAACGATGAAAATGACCGTTAATGAAGACCACGAAGGGAGTGTCGGAGTTCCAAACAAAAATAAAAAAGGAATAATAATTATATTTGTTATGGTAGCGTAAAAAATAAGAGATGTTGTTTTATTAAAAATACTGTTTGAAAAATGTGCATCAATAATACAAGATAATGAATGCAAGATAGGTGCAAAAAAAAGCTATCAGAATGTACATAAGGTAATCTTACTATTAAATTTTATATATGGTAAAATCAAACAATTAAAATTTATTGAAGACGGATTAAGAAGAGTAAACACTTGTGCCTGCTATCTTTCTGGCAAAAGTCCGATAGATTATTAAAAAATGCTATTTAAAAATCTCTCAAATCGGACTGACTGTAAACCTTGGTTTTCATAACAAAAAAGCACCTTAAAAGGTGTATTTTAACAAATGGTGCGCGATACAGTGCGATTATCGGACTGATGAGACCGAGAGGTTTAAGGAGTTGAGTAAAAATTAAGTTATTTGACACTGATTTTTAACGATTAAATATCTATACTTAATATTATGATTGATACTCTAAAAAAATATAACGAATGTTTCATCTTAAATCGTTCTCATGGACAAGAAGAAAGAGAAGATGTTTTTGAGTTTATAGATTATTCTTCTTCATTAATCCTTTCTGCGCCGCACGCAACACGGAGTTTTTGTAATAAAAAAGAAAAATGCGCAGATCTATATACTGGTGCGCTTGTTAAGCATCTTGGGGCTGTAAACAAAATATCAACTTTAGTGCGAACAAAATTTACCCCTTACAAATTTCTCATCTCTGATTATGTTGCAGAACACAATTTACAAGACCATTACTTTTTAGATATTCATGGTTTTAATCAAGAAATTGATTATGATATCTGTTTAGGTATAGCTGATTTTGATGATAAGAATTATCCTTATTTAAATCATATTTTGCAAATTGCAAAACAATATAAATTAAAAACGGTGGTCAATCACCCTGATTATACAGGAAAAGTTGGTTTTACAGGGCGTTATCAAAAAACTTTCAATCAGCCGAATGTGATTCAAGTTGAATTACAATCTTACTTACGGGATTTCTATCAAAACCCTGATATTGTTTTAAATGTTACGATGCCGTTTTTTTATGACGTAATTCATTGCTACGAAAAGAACCGATAATCTTACAAAAGTGCTTATTTCAAAAACTCATTAATCGGACTGTTGAAAGGCTTGGTTTACATAACAAAAAAAACACCTCAAAAGGTGCATTTCTAAAAATGGTGACGCTGGCTTTGAAGGTGCGGGGGCTTTCGGTAGAGCGCATCTTTCGCTGCCGCTCAAGACCTCGTCGCTTTAGCTCCTCGTCCTTCGCCGATTGATGGCCGCCAACCGGCTTCGTCAGACTTGCTTCGCAATTCCGCCCGTCCCACGATAACCATTAAAAAAGCCTCCCTAAAGGAGGCTTTTTTAATGGTGCCGCTGGCAAGAATCGGACTTGCGACCCCGTCATTACCAATGACGTGCTCTACCACTGAGCTACAGCGGCGACAACGAAGGAAACATACACGCCCTTTGCAAAAAAATCAAGCATAATTTTGCTGAAAATGTTAATTATTTTTCTCTTGTTTCTAAATTCCTTTAATTCTAGCAATTATATCACTCTTTAATTGCCCTTTTTTACGATTATATTCATTTTGCCGGGAAAGCCTGAATTCTTCTGCGGCAGTATTATCATGCATTTGATAACTTGCTAAACAATTAATCTCTGTGACACCCGATAGCTTATCGGGTGTTTTTTCTGCTTGGTTATTTGAAAATTTTCTTGTAAAATATAAAGAGGTTTGGAACAAAGGAAAACATATGCGCAAATTTTGGCTTGTGGCGGTTCTTTGTTTATTGGTTTGTGCCTGCGTTGGAAAAGCACCTGTTTTGCATGAGTCTTATCGGATGGCAAACGGGGCGCACCGTATTCCCGTAACGTTGAATTTTGACTCTGGCAGCGGCCAATATTGGGGAACATACATTAATGAATATTATGGAGATTATCATCTGGGGGAGCGGAACGGTCATCCGACTATTTATTTTGATACAATCAATGCCACGCGCTTAAATCGCCCGGCACGTTTGCTTAACCCTGAAAAAGCGTACTTTGATTTTCTTTATGGTGAAAAAATGCTGTCATCTGACGGCGATGAATTGGTCATCAGAAATTTCCGCGGGGATTATATCCGCTTCAAAGCCGTTAATTAAGTAATAAAATATCTGGTATTTTGCAAAGATAAGTATATGTTAAAAGTATCTGATAACCCTAATATAAGGAGATGCTTTATGTTTAAATGGATAAATTCACTTTTGGGTGTGATAATGCTGGTTTCCTGCACGGCACAAACGGCTGATAGTTTTGTCGGAAAGGAATACAAACTTCAAAATGCTCCGGACAATGCCGAAATTACCATAGGCTTTGATGCTAAGGAAAATCGCTTTTTCGGCGTAGCCGCTATTAATAATTACTTTGGTTCTTATATGTTGAACGCCGACAAGCTTACCCTTGAACCGGCAGGGTCAACTATGATGGCCGGTCCGGAAGAATTAATGAAAGCCGAGCAGGATTATCTGCAATTTTTGCCGACTGTAACCACTTATAAATTAGACGGTAAAAAATTGACTATTATCGGCAGTGCCGGAAAAGAACTGGTTTTTGAGGAAACCGGAACTGTCAGTGAAAAATAACGCTTAGGAAAAGCTTTCAAATTTTTCCCGAACGGCATTTAAGAAGAGTTTGGCCGCCGGCGAAAAGACCTGATGTTTTTTCCAAACAATATTCAGCCCGGATTCTAATACCGGGCTGAACGGTTTAAAACAAACATTATTATCCATAATATCGACCAGTTTATCTAAGGTAATGACATAGCCGATTCTTGGTTGTCGGCACTATTGGGAATAGTGGAAAAAGAGGTTTTTTGTGCTTTAGAGTCTGTTTGGTCTTGTATTTATCATAAAAATTGCTATTCTTCATAAAAGTTAAAACATATAAAATAAAGATAAATAGGACAAAGACGAATGTTGGATATTAAACATATTATCGATAATCAGGATCAAGTTAAACAATGCCTTGCTAAAAAAGGTTTCTCTTCGGAAAGTGTCGATAATTTAATATCAACCTACTTGGATATGAACAAGCTTAAAACCTCTTCCCAGGCTCTGGCTGAAGAAAAGAACCGCCTGAGTAATTCGATTAAATCTGCCTCGGCTGAGGAACGCCCGGCAATCATTGCCAAAAGTAAAGAATTAGGCGAAGAGTTGAAAAAAGAACAGGAAGAACTCGGCAAAATTCAGGCACAGTTTGATGAATTGATGCTGCGTATGCCAAACTATCCCAGCCCGGATTGCCCGGTCGGCCCGGATGAATGCGCCAACGTTGTTCTGCGCAAAGTGGGCGAACCGACCAAATTTGACTTTACGCCCCGCGACCATATTGAACTGATGGAGCTTAATGACTGGAGCGAGATGGAACGCATTGCAAAAGTCTGCGGTTCTCGCACTTATGCCATTAAAAATGATTTGGCTCAATTGGAGCTGGCAATTCATATGATGGTGTTGGATAAATTGCGCGCCCATGGGTTTACCGTGGTGACCGTGCCCTCAATTTCCAAAGAGCGCCCGCTGTATGGCCAGGGTTATTTGCCGTTTTCTCGTGATGAAATTTATTATATGCCGGCAGATGATTTGTATCTGTCGGGCACAGCCGAGTTGATTCTGAACTCGTTGCGTGCTGATGAAATTTTGAACGAAAACGAATTGCCGATTCTTTATGCCGGATTTTCACCCTGTTTCCGCCGCGAAGCCGGAGCTGCCGGTAAAGATACCCGCGGCTTGGTTCGCGTCCACCAGTTTATGAAAACCGAGCAGTTTGTCATCTGCAAAAATGATGTCAACGAAAGTGACAAATGGCATAAAAAGCTGTTGGCTATTTCTGAAGAAGTGCTGCAGGATTTGGAATTGCCATATCAGGTGCTGGATATTTGCACCGGGGATATGGGGGCGCCGAAGTACCGCCAATATGATTTGGAAGCTTGGGTTCCGTCACAAAACTGCTATCGCGAAACCCATTCCTGCTCTAATATTACTGATTGGCAGGCGCGTCGCACCAATCTGCGTTACCGCGACAATGCTGATGGCAAAGTAAAATATGTTCATACGCTGAACAATACCGGTATTGCCACTCCGCGGGCGCTGGTACCGTTTATTGAAAACCACCAGAATGCTGACGGAACGGTTAATATTCCGGTTAAGCTGCGTCCTTACCTTGGCGGCAAAACCAAAATTGGTAAGAATGCGTAAATGTCAAACCGCTCCTTGTGGGCGGTTTTTTTGTAGGAGAAAACAAATGTCAGACATCAAAAAAATAATCGAATTTCATAAAATTGTCGAGAAGCTGGGGCAGGTCAAGCGCGATGTCAAACTCTCTGACGGCAGTTATGAAAGCGATTCGTCACATATCTTGAAAGTGGCTTATCTGGCATTTGCGGCCGCGCCTTACCTGCAAACTAAAGTTGATACCACCAAAATGTTTGAGCTGGCTTTAGTTCATGACTTAGCTGAAGCCGAATGCGGGGATATTCCGCTTTGCGCCCAACGGACAAATACCGCTTTACAGGAACAGAAAAAACAAAAAGAATTGGCGGCCATCGAGCGTTGCCGCGACATCCTTCCCCAAGCTGCGGGAGAGAAGATTTATAACTTGTTTATGGAATATGAAAATAAAAGCAGCCGCGAGGCTCAAATTGTCTATGTGCTGGATAAGCTTGACGCGAACTATCAGGCTTGCCGTTTGGGCGATGTCCTTTATTGGAGCGAAGGCAAAGGCGGGGATTGGTATTATCGCTGTGTAATGAGCGGCGATACCCCGGAAAAGCAGTGGCTTGAAAAATTAAACGAACCGTTGTTGAGTCATATGGAAGCGCAATGTTTAAATCTGTGCCGCATGGCTATGATTAAAAGTGGCGTGCGAACCGATGAAAAAGCATCTCAGTTAAACGACGCCCAGTTGCCGCTCAATGCCGCTTTGGCTGATTTCATGGATGTTGTTGAAAAACTGGCTTTGGTTAAGCGGGATAACCGACTGGCCGATGGCAGCAAAGAAACTGCCGCCGATCATATTGTTAAGCTTTGCTACCTGTTGCTTTGCTTGTCGCCTTACTTGCAAAATCCGGGGGATTATGGGCGTTTGCTGCGCTTGGCTTTGACGCATGATTTGCCGGAAGCTGTCTGCGGCCGGAAACTGCTAAAAAAGAAAAATGAAGCGGAAGCCGTGACCGCTATTCGCCATATCCTGCCTGCGCCGTTAAATCAGCAGATTTATGAACTCTGTGTCGAATATGCGCAACAACAGACGGCGGAATCCCGTCTGTTGAAGCTGGTAAACAAACTTGAGGGGGCTCTGCAAAACGCGTTTTACCAGGATAGCAACGCGCGCTATTGGGAGGAATGCGAGGGAGTATCCTGCCAGAGCAATCTTCAGATAAACAGCCTGTTAGAAGAATTGAACGATCCTCTGCTAAATGAACTGCACGGTGAAATCACCCGATTATGCTTTAGTCCGGAAGCGCAGTTTCGGGGGGCCGCCTGACGGCCAAGAAGTCAGGCATTTACGGAAGAGAAGTTAATTCTCGGGTCAACCAGCGAATAAGTGATATCACTCAACAGTTTCAGCAACAGCCCAAGCAGGGCAAAGATGTATAATGTGCCGAAAATGACCGGATAATCACGCGTCATAATGGCTTCGTATCCCAGCAGCCCTAAGCCGTTGAGCGAGAAAATCACTTCAATCAGCAGCGATCCCGTAAACAGCATCTTGATTAACAGAGTAGGGAAACCGGCAACCACAATCAGCATGGCATTCCGAAAGACGTGTTTGTAAAGAACTTGGTTCTCTGTCAGTCCTTTGGCGCGCGCTGTCAAAACATATGGTTTGTTGATTTCATCCAGAAATGAATTTTTTGTCAGCATAGTCAGACTGGCAAATCCGCCGATAACCATTGCGGTTACCGGCAAAGTAATATGCCAAAAATAATCAATTACTTTGCCGAACCATGATAATTCATCCCAGTTGTCTGAGGTCAGCCCGCGTAACGGAAACCAGTGCAGATATGTGCCGCCGGCTAAAAAAACAATCAGAAAAACAGCAAATAAAAAAACAGGAATGGCTGCGCCGATAATCACGGCAAAAGATGTCCAGATATCAAAAGATGTTCCGTCACGCACGGCTTTTTTTATTCCTAACGGAATGGCAATCAGGTAAATGATTAAAGTCGACCATAATCCCAGAGAAACGGAAACCGGCATCCGCTCGGCAATCAATTGCCCGACAGATTTATCCTGATAGTAACTTTTTCCGAAATTAAACGCGGCATAATCTTTAACCATTTTAAAAAAGCGTTCATGAACCGGCTTGTCAAATCCGAATTGTTTTTCCAATTCTTTTATCAAGTCTTCGGGAACACCCTGCGCGCCTTGATACTTTGCCGCCGACTGGCTCATGTTAACTGCAGCGGTGGAGGAAAATTGTGACTTGGAATCCACATTAAAGCCGCGATATTTGGCCAGCGTATGCTCTATCGGCCCGCCCGGCGCCATTTGAATAATCAGAAAGTTAACGGTTAAAATCCCCAGCAAAGTAAAAGGAATCAAAAGCAGCCGTTTAATGATATAATTTCTCATTTTTTATCCTTTGTGCTTGGGGAGGCGTCCCACCATGTCATTGGTTGAAATCCTGCTTTGACCGAAGTCTGCGGATGCCCGAATTTATTATGATAAGCCACCCGCTGATAAGGGGAGAACCATTGCGGTATCATATAACTTTCAGTCAGCAACACCCGGTCAAGTGCCCGGACATATGCTTCATAATCATTTTTATTCTGTGCGGAAATTAATCCTTTAATCAAATCATCGGCAACCGGATTTTTTATACCAATCATGTTATAGCTGCCTTTAATATCCGCAGCGGCACTGCCCCACATTTCTGCTTGTTCATTTCCCGGCAGCCGGCTGACTCCGAATGATACAATCGCCATATCAAAATCAAAATTATCCAGCCGGTTTTTAAAAACGTTTATCTCCAAGTTGCGGAAAGTCAGTTTAATACCGATTTTTGCCAGATTGGCAATAAACGGCAACATGACGCGGGTAAAGGTGTTTCCGTTTGCCGAATTGCTCAATACTTCAAATTCCAAAGGCTCGCCTGTGGCTAAGTTTGTCATCTTGCTGTCGACAAAATCATATCCGGCTTGTTGCAAAAGCTTTACGGCTTCTTTCAAATGCCGACGCGTTTCTTTAAAATCGCCATGCCGCGGATTGGCTGGAACAGTGGTAAAAATTTCTTCAGGCAGCTGATGCCGATATTTTTTGAGGATAGAAAGCTCTTTGCCTTGAGGCAGCCCGCCGGCTTCCATTCCGGTATTGGTAAAATAACTGTAAATCCGCTGATACTGGTTATAAAATAACTTGTCATTTGCCCAGTCAAAGTTGAAAGCCAGGGCAATCGCCTGCCGCACCCGGCGATCCTGAAACTTTGGTTTGCGCAGATTAAAAGCAAACATTTGCAGTGTTGCGGCATTATTATGAGCCATATTTTCTTTAATAATTTTGCCGCTGTTTACCAAATGGTTATCATATCCGGTTACCCAGATTTTGGCGATATATTCTTCTCTGACATCAATGCTCCCTGCAAACAAGGCTTGCAGCGTAACGGTCGTATCTTGATAATAATCAAAGCGAACTTCGTCAAAGTTAAAAAAACCTTTGCGGCTGGGCAGGTCTTTTGCCCAGTAATTTTTATCGCGCTTAAAGATAAGAAAGCGTCCGGGTTCAAATTTTTCCAGTTTATATGGGCCGCTCCCCAGCGGAATGCGCAGCTCCGGCTTGCTGAAATCTCGCCCTTCCCAGTCTTTCGCCGAGTAAATTTTCATCTGTGACAAAATCAGCGGCAACTCCCGGTTATGCGTTCCTTTTTTGAAGTAAAAGCGCACTTCGCGACTGTTTACTTTCTCGACACGATCCACATCTGCATAATAAACTTTATACAGCGGCTGGCCTTTTTCCATCAGGGCGTTATAGCTGAAAATAACATCATCAGCCGTTACCGGAGAGCCGTCATGAAACTTGGCGTGTTCATCCAGAATAAAGCCAATGTAAGATTTATCGGCGGGCATATCGAAAGCCTTAGCCAGTAACGGATAAACCGTATAAGGGTCATCTGCGGGCACAATCCCCAGACTGTCAAGGCTCAGATTGGCAACTTGTGCTGTGGCAATGCCCTTAAAAATAAAAGGGTTAAAATTATCAAAGCCGCCATATTCCGGCAATACGATTCGCCCGCCTTTCGGCGCTTGCGGATTAACATAGTCAAAATGAGAAAATCCAACGGCATATTTACTTTGGTCATACAGCGGGATTTGCTTGCTGATTTTGGCTGTGGCCAATGATGGCAGCATCAGTAAGGCAGACAAGCAAAAGGCAGCGGCGAATTTATTTGTCATAATTTTCTGTGTCAGTCCAATTGCCGAAAGGATAAGCATAATCCTTGTCTTTAGCTTCTTTTTCTGCCGCAGGGGCTTTTCGGGCGCTGATGGTCGGCTCTTTCCGTTCAAACAGCGAAACGGCTGTTTCGGTTCTGATTTCCTTAATCTCTTCCCATTCTTTTTTCAGGTTGTGCAATGCCCGCTGAGTGTGTGTGAAGCCCATATCATCATCGTCATTTCCGGCCTTGGGCAATACGGGTGCAGGCATTTCGTCATCAACAGCTAATTGCGGAGAAAGCCGTGGTGCGGGCGGCTCATCATCTGATGTGCCAAAACTTCTTTCCAAAGCGGCGGAAAACGGGTCTTTCTCTTCGGGAGAACTCAGCTCTTCCTGAGCAGTATCAGCCTGCCGGCGCTTGAATGGATTAAAAACTTCAATAAATGACTTGCGCTGTTCTTCTTCCTGGGAATAAGCCGGCCTGTCAATTACCGGAGAGCGCGGAGATGCAACCGGCGTGTCTTCCTCAATGACGGCCATTTCTGCCCGCAGGGGAGATTTCTCTTGCAATGTGTTGCGGCTGTTGCGGATTTGTCCGGCCAGCGGTGCTAAGATTGAGTATACTTTACCATAAACGCCGGTTTCGATAACCGCTAAAAAGATTCGCTCTTTGTCGTGTTTTTCTAAAATCGTCAGCAGATTTTGATAGCGGGCGCAAAACTCTAAAACCGTCCCGGCTAAGACACTGTCCGTCGCCGCTTTGCCGACCAGACGGTTACCAAAGCTGTTTTGATTGGCGTTAACCTCGATGATGACTTTTCCGAAAGCCCACTTGCCGCCATTGCGTACTTTTGCCCACAAACGGTCTATCTGGTCGGGAGAGGCCAATGCGCCGCGCTGAATGGTTTCGGCCAGCAGCTCATTCATATCGGCAATAAATAGTTCAAATTTATTCAGAATAAAGCCGTCTTTCAGTTCTTGCTCCATTTCCAGCAACACGCGCGCAACCAAATCCGTATAATCCTGATTCTTTTTCATCTGCTGAAACAGCGAATGCATATTGTGATTTTGTTTTTGAAAGGTCAGGTATTGGTAAACATATCCGAAAATCATCCACAGAACGCAAATCGGCAGGATTAACAGGGCAACATAAAGAGCTATATCAAGCAATCCCAGCGTATTAAAGCCGGCGCTGCCCACTTTGTCGCGCAAATACAAAATCATGTATATCAGCCACATGAATGATGTGAATACCGAAGCAAAAAATGCGAATGCCAACACTGATGAAAACTCCTTCCGGTTTATCCAAAACCATCTATATACTATTCCATTGCCCCGAGATTTCAATTAAAATCTTCGTTGAGCCTGTATTCGTGGGATATTCCGGGTAAAAATCAACAATAGATAAAAATAATAGTCGAAATTTTGAATTAATTGTGATAATAAACCGTCAGGACTAAAATTTAAAAGAGAAAACCCATGAGTAACAACAATACTTTAGTGTTGGATTTTGAAAAAAATATTGTCGAGATTGAAGCTAAAATAGAAGGGCTTAAATTATTGGCAAAAGATGAAGATGTAGACATAGCCCAAGAGGTGGCTCGTTTGGAACAAAAATTGGAAAAACAGGTAAAGCAGACATATGCCAGTCTGACACCGTGGCAGAAACTTCAGGTCTCCCGCCATCCGCAGCGCCCGCACTGCTTGGATTATGTTCACGCGCTGATTGAAGATTTTACACCGCTGTGCGGTGACCGCCTGTTTGGTGATGACGAAGCGATGATTGGCGGTATCGGCCGCTTCAAAAATATTTCTGTTGTGGTTATCGGCCAGGAAAAAGGGTCGGATTTGGAAACCCGCATGAAGCATAATTTCGGTATGGCTAAACCGGAGGGCTACCGCAAAGCTCAGCGCCTGATGGATATGGCTGATAAATTTAATATGCCGGTTATTGCTTTTGTTGATACTGACGGCGCTTTCCCGGGGATTGACGCTGAAGCCCGCGGACAAGCCGAAGCAATTGCTTCTTCAATTGAAAAATGCCTGCAGATTCATGTGCCGATTATCTCCGTGGTTATCGGTATGGGCGGTTCAGGCGGAGCGATAGCCATTGCAACGGCCAATCGCATCCTTATGCTGGAACACTCAATTTATTCCGTCATCTCGCCGGAAGGCTGCGCTTCGATTCTCTGGCGCTCAGCCGACAAAGTGCAGGAAGCTACCGAAGCCTTACGGTTGACTGCGCAGGATTTGCGTAAGTTTGGCGTGATTGATGAAATTATTAAAGAACCGGTTGGCGGAGCGCACCGCGATGCGCAGGCGACGATTGAAAAAGTCGGCGATTGTATCCTCAAACATCTGAAAGACTTGCTGCCGTTAAGCGGTGATGATCTGAAAAAACAGCGGACATCCAAGTTCTTGGCAATGGGACGCAATTTGCCGGAAAACTAAGGAGCAGAGATGACAATCGGAACTTACTATCTGCCTTTGGAAATGCTGTTTGGCATCATCGTTTCCGTGTTGCTGCTGGGAAATATGATTATCCTGCTGCGCCGGAACAACAGCCGCCAGCTTAATTCTTTGGCAGATACATTGTTCCGCGGACAGGCGGAGCTTGCCGGCCGGTTATCCCAGCTGTCTGAAAATAACCAGAACTCGCAAAGCCGGATAGCCGATGCGATAAACGAGCAAAAGCTTTCTGTCTTGAAAATTATGGATGAAAAGCTGTTGGCTGTGACTAAAAGCGTCGGCGAAGGATTGCAGCAGTCAACGGCCAAAACAACCGAAACCCTGCACGACTTGCGTGAACGTCTGGCCAAGATTGATGTTGCCCAGCAAAAGATTTCCAGTTTGTCCGAGCAGGTTGTTTCTTTGCAGGAAGTCTTGTCTAACAAACAGGCGCGCGGCGCGTTCGGCGAAATCCAGCTCAACGATTTGGTAACCTCGGCTTTGCCGCCCTCTGCTTATGCCTTTCAGGTGGTTTTGGGGAATCAGAAGCGTGCAGACTGTGTGTTGAACCTGCCGAATCCTCCGGGAATGATTGTCATTGATTCCAAATTTCCGTTGGAGAGTTACCAGGCCTTACGCAATGCGCAGACCGACCGCGAGAAGCTTGAAGCTGAACGCTTTTTCAAGGCGTCTGTGTTAAAGCATATTAAAGATATTTCGGAAAAATATATTATCGCCGGTGAAACGGCAGAATCTGCACTTATGTTTTTACCATCGGAAGCCATCTACGCCGAACTTCACTCTAACTTTACCGACGTGGTGGAAACTTCCTACCGCTCTAAGGTCTGGATTGTTTCGCCCACCACGCTGATGGCAACGCTCAATACGGTTCGTGCCGTTTTGAAAGACGCGCGGATGCGTGAAATGGCCGGTGTTATTCAAAAAGAAGTCGGCAGCTTGGTTGAGGATATTACTCGTCTGGATGACCGTATTGAAAATCTTGGAAAACATTTTGATATGGCGGCACGCGACATCGGCGAAATAAAGGTTTCTTCCGGCAAGATTTCCCGCCGCATCGGCCGGATTGAAGATATTCAGCTCGGCAATGACAAAACGCCGGTCGGAGTTGAGCATCTGGCTTCATAATGCAAAAATAATAATGTGGGATAACTTATTAATAAAATTTTTGCTTTTCGCCAAATTGCGATATTGATTTATAAAACAAAAACGGATAACTTATCCGGGATAACAATGATATAAAAAACAAGAGGTATTATCGTGACTAGATCTGAATTAATTGAAAGAATTGCCAATAAAAATCCCCACCTGATGTTGAAAGACGTCGAGCGTATTGTGGCTGTTGTTTTTGATAAAATCATCAGCTCTCTGGCTGCCGGCGAACGGGTGGAGTTTCGCGGCTTTGGCGCTTTCTCGATTCGCAAACGCACACCGCGGGTAGCTAAAAATCCCCGTACCGGCGAACAGGTTCAGGTTGAAGAACGCAATATTCCTCATTTTAAAACCGGAAAACAATTACACGAACTGCTGAATCCGAAAAAATAATTTCGTTATTTTTGAGAGAAAGGGGTGAAACATGGGTTTCATTAAAATGTTGATAGGCTTGCCGATTTTAATCATTATTCTCATATTTGCATTTGTGAATAATGACTTGGCAACTTTTAACTTGTGGCCCTTTTACTTTGAAATTACGGTTTCGCAAAGCGTCGCCATCGTCTTCTTTATCTTGCTGGGCTTCCTGCTCGGCCTGTTGTGGATGTGGCTGTCTTATGCCCCGGTTCGCAAAGCTCTGCGCCTGCAGAAAAAACAAAACAAAAAACTGAACAAGGAACAGCGCAAGCTGGCTGAGCAGGTTTCCGGGTTGCAAACCAATTTGGAAACGATTAAAGCTGTTCATGCCGCTGCTCCCAAACCCTCTTTGAAAGAAAGGCTGAAAGCTGCTTTTTCCCGCAAGAAGAAAGACAGCGAAACGCCTGACGCTAACTAACTGAAATGGTATAACGATGAATTGGTTAACTGACTTCGTCCGTCCGAAAATTAAAAAAGTCACTCCGAAAGAGATTGCCGACAATTTGTGGGTTAAATGTCCGATTTGTGGACAAATGCTCTTTTCTAAAGAAATGAAAAAAAGCCTATATGTCTGCACCTCTTGCGGGCATCACCTGCGCTTATATGTCGACAAACGCCTCAAAATGCTTTTTGACGGGGAATTTAATGAGATTGCGCTGCCGCGCACTAAGGAAGATCCGCTGAAGTTTAAGGATACCAAAAGATATACCGACCGCATAAAGTCATATCGCAAAGCAACCTCCAGCAATGATGCCATCCGTGTTGCGCAGGGCGACATCGGCGGAATTCCCTGCGTTGTGGCAGCAATGGACTTTTCGTTCATGGGCGGCTCTATGGGAATGGCTGTCGGCGAAGGGATTGTCAAAGCGGCTGAAGTTTCTGCCCGCAATAATTATCCGCTGATTATTGTCGCTTCCTCAGGCGGCGCTCGTATGCAGGAAGGCATTTTGTCTTTGATGCAGATGGCGCGTACCACGGCAGCGATTAATCAGGTTAAGGAAAAAGGCATCCCGTATATTTCCGTCCTGACTGACCCGACCACCGGCGGTGTTTCTGCTTCTTTTGCAATGTTGGGTGACGTTCATATTGCCGAAAAAGGCTGCATTATCGGTTTTGCCGGAGCACGCGTGATTGAACAAACCATCCGCGAAAAGCTGCCGGAAGGCTTCCAGCGTGCCGAATATCTGCGTGAGCACGGTATGGTTGACATTGTTGTCACTCGTCAGGAGCTGAAAAATGAACTGGTTAAGGTGATTAGTATTCTGACACATAAGAAACCGTCATTGAATACGGCTTTGCTAGAGAATAAATAATAAAAACCCTGCTTCGGCAGGGTTTTTTATCTGACAACGAAAAGTGAGGGTAAATGCGGCTGAATGTTTCTGAATTGCAATATGTGATATTTGATTGGGATAATACGCTGGCCGAAAGCCGTAATACGCTGGTGTTGGCGGTTAATCGGGTTTTAGCCGAATACGGCTTGCCGGACTGGACACAAGTGCGGGACAAGCGTGATCCCAACCTTTCGTTTATGGATAATTTCCCCCGGATTTTCGGGGAGGAAAATGCGGCAGAGGCCTATGAACGCTATGTCGAAATCTACAGCAGCGTTGTCCGTGGGAAAATCAGCACATTCCCCGGAGTTCACAAAGTGCTGGAGTTTTTTAATAAGCGAGGAATTCCGATGATGGTGATGAGCAATAAAGATCGCCGCCTGATGAATATCGAATTGCCGCTGCTTTTTGACCCATCCTTGTTTTTCCGTGTGGTTTGCGGTCATGAGGCTGTCCGCGACAAACCGTTTCCCGACCAGATATATCACACTTTGAAGGGGTTGCTTAAACCGGAAGAGATAACGCCGCAGAAAGTCTGGATGATTGGTGACAGCCCGATGGACAGCGATTCTGCTCAGGCGGCCAATGCCCTGCCGATAAGGATAGGGCGTTCCATCTGGGGAGATGAGGGCGAACCGGATACAAAAATTGTTTACTTTAATAGTTTTGAAGAATTTTACCGCGTTTTGAATTCTCTTTAAGCTGGACAGAAAAGCTTGAATTTTTAACAAATCAGGCTTAGGATATCTTAAAGTCTGAAATTTTTTTGAGGAGACGGGCATGGGCAATCATCCTTTCTTAGGAGCACATTACCAAAACGGCCAAACCACATTCAGTGTTAAGTCCGAATATGCTGAGAAGATAGAACTGTGCCTCTTTTCGCCGGATGAAAAAGAGGAAACCCGTATCCAATTGCAAAAAGGGGAAGGCAATATCTGGTCAGTCACCCTGCCGGAAATCAAATCCGGTCAAAAATACGGTTACCGCGCACACGGAGAATATAATCCGTCGCGCGGTTTGTTTTTTAATCCGGCAAAACTTGCTGTCGACCCTTATAGTTTGGAAGTTTCCAAAACCATGGACGACTGGACATCCGAACGTCTGTTGATTGAAAACCACGAAGACAGTGCTCCGGTTATGCCTAAATCGGTTGTGGTTGATTTGAACCGCATTTTTGACTCTGAAAAATATCCTTATTTGCAGCAGCGTCCGCATTTTGCGCCTGGCGAAAACATAATTTATGAAACCCATATTAAAAACTTTTCTAAGCTCAACTTCCATTTGCCGGAAGACAAGCGCGGCAGGTTATCAGGGATTGCCGACAGCTGGAGTTTGAAGTATTTTGAGCGCCTCGGTGTTAATAATATTGAGCTTATGCCTATCGCGCCAACCTGTTGCGGCCGGCAAATCCCTGTTACTGAGGGGCGGACGGACAGCTGGGGCTATAACCCGTATTGCTTTTTTGCAATCGATCCCCGGTATGGCAATTTGCAAGACTTTGCCGCTGTTGTTAACAAGTTGCACAAAGCCGGTCTGAAAGTGACCGTTGACGCGGTGTTTAACCATACCGGCGAACACGCGGCAACCGGGGACAGAAATCAGTCTTTATCATTCAAATTGCTGGACAGCCCCAATTATTACCGTCAGGAGGGGAATAACCCCGGGAAATTTATGAATTCGACGGGCTGTGATAATAATTTTAATTTAGACAGCGAGGCCGGGCATGAAATTCTCCGCCATTATCTGCTGTTAATGCATAAACTGGGCGTAGACGGCATCCGTTGGGATTTGGGCGGCGATAATGCGCTTGATAATTTCGGGCGTTTTCAGGAGAATGGCGCATTTATTCAGGAGCTGCGCTTTGCCACCGAAAAATTGGGGATGGAAATGTATGTTGAGCCGTGGAGCGCGATGGGCGGTAATTTCAGCGGTCGTTTTGCAGCCTTAGTGCCGGGGGTTAAAGAATGGAGTGACACCCGTAAAAACTTTGTCGGTGAATTTTTTAGCAGCCGCAACGGCCTGATTGGGCAGTTTGGCAATCAGGTTGCCGGGTCGTCAAATGTCAATCCTGCCGCCAATGAAAGCGCGGTTATCGGCACAGGGCGCAGCCATGACGGTTTCAGCCTGCTGGGCGCTTACCAATATCCGAAAAACACTTATCCAAATGGCGAAGAGGGACGGGATGGCAGTCCGGATATTTATGCCAAATCTTACACCGAAGAAGAATTGTTCCGGCGAGCCAACAGCGATATCGCTTTTAATATTTTAAGCAAAGGCATCCCCTTGATGCGCAACGGTGATGAGCGCGGCTATTCTGATGCCAATAATAATCCGTATTGTATTGATGACACGACGGTCTGGCTGGATTGGAATGAGCTTTCTGAGCGTAAGAAGCAATTATTTTTGAATATCTGCCGCTTGAATGCCTTTCGCAAAAGCCACCCAGTGTTGACCGATTTAAAACTCTTTGATGGTAAACCGGTCGCCGCAAATGGTGCGAAAGATATCACCTGGCTGCGTCCGGACGGTAAAGAAATGGAAGCGGCGGATTGGAATTGCGGCTATGCCAAAACCGGTGCGTATATGCTCAACGGCAGCAGCTCTAACGGCCGCCCCCAAGATGATGATTTTCTTGTTTTGGTATCGGGCGACAACTATCACACGGTTGATTATACCTTGCCGTCACCTCCCGGCGGCGGCAAATGGCAGCTGGTTTTTGATACGGCTGACGGCGAGTTTGCCAAAGAGCCGCGGGAACATGAGGCTGGCGAAACTTATGCCCTGCGCCCTTATTCTTATGCCATCTTGACGCATAAGAATAGAAATGCCCGGTTGAATATCCGGGAAATATCCGTTCTAAACGCAAGAAAAAACGCACAAAAGCGCTGATATTAGCAAAAAATTAAATGACTCTCCCTTATTCTGGCAATAAAATCCGGTAAGGGAGAGGTTGTGCCGATGAAAGACAAATCCGACATTGATTATAAAAAGCTGACGAACTATATTTTAATAGCGTTGGCGGCAATTGCCGTGCTGTGGCTGAACTATTGCAGCCTGGATGCGCATATCTCGTCTAATTCGCAATTGATAACCGATTACCGCCCCAAGGAGGATGAATTGGCTCAATACCGTAATCCGGCGGTTGCCGGGATTTTTTATTCGGAAGACAAAACCCGCCTTGACAGCGAGGTAGCCCACTATCTGTCTAAAGCCGGTTCTCTGTCAGAATATCAGCCGCGTATCCTTATCGTGCCTCATGCCGGCTATATCTATTCAGCAGCAACCGCCGCGAAAGCTTACGGGCGGCTGGCTAAATATGCCGGAAAAATAAAAAATGTCATTTTATTAGGGCCGTCGCACCATGTTGCCTTTAAAGGAGCGGCTTTGCCTAAAACTGACTATTTTGTGACGCCGCTGGGAGCAGTGCAGGTAAATAAGGAATTGTCCGCTGCTTTGACCAGCCAACCCGGATTTAAGTTTTTTGATCTGGCGCATAAAAATGAACACAGCCTGGAGGTGCAGCTGCCTTTTTTGCAGAAAGTATTAAAAAAATTCAAAATAATTCCCGTTGTTTATGGTGATGCCTCTCCGCAGGAATTGTCTGTCGCGCTTGAACCTTTGTTGCGCCAGCCGGATACTCTGCTGGTGGTTTCGGCTGACTTGTCGCATTATGAAGACTATGAAACAGCCAAAGAATTGGATACAAAAACAGCAGAAATGGTAGCCGGCAAACAGCCGGAAATTGAAAATCATATGTCATGCGGCGCAGCAGGGATAAATACGGCATTACTGCTTGCCGGCAAACAATCCCTTCGCCCGGAAATGCTGGAACTGGTTAACTCCGGGGATACCGCCGGAGATAAAGAGCGCGTTGTTGGTTATGGGGCATGGAGTTTTTCCGGCGAAGCAAATCCGCATCAGGATACGCAGCGTTCAGCCCTGGAAAGGGAAACAGAAAACCTGCGCCTTTTTGCGGAAACCTATAAAGGTGAAATACGGCAAATTGTTTCCCGGACATTAAGGGAAGCTGTCGCTGAACATAAGCATTTTTCCCCGGCGCGCAAAGACTACCCTGACGACCTTTTTAATAAAGGGGCTTCCTTTGTTACTTTGAAGAAAAATGGCGATTTGCGCGGCTGTATCGGAACGATTATGCCGCATATCGCCATAGCCCATGATATTGCCGACAATGCTTATCGTGCTGCCATGGAAGATAACCGTTTCGAGCCGTTAAGCGAAGCCGAACTCCCCAGCCTGAGCTATTCCGTTTCGCTTTTGACCGGTCTTGAACCCATACATTACCATAATGAAGCGGATTTAATGAACCGAATACAGCCCGGTGTAGACGGTGTCATTATTCGCGACGGCGACCGCCAGGGATTATTTTTGCCCTCTGTCTGGGCAGAGTTGCCGGACAAAGCCGATTTTATGAAAAATTTAAAGATTAAAGCGGGAATGAACCCCAGTTTTTGGTCAGATAATATTAAAGTTTATCGTTTTAGAACAGTGGAGATAATGAGTGATGAAAATTAACGGATATGAACTGAATTTGAGTGAAGAACAACTGGATGACATTATTAACAATAAAATGCGCAAGGTTGAACTGGTGTCTAAAGACTTTGCCGGTTACAAAAATTTGACCGAAGGCAACAAAAAGGCTCTTCAACACCTCGTTGCTGCCGCCAAAATTTTTGATGAAGTTGCCATGGAGCAGGATCATGAGATGAACCTGCCGATGAAAAAAGCTTTGGAAGAAGCCGCTCAGACCAATACTCACGCTGCTAAAGCGCTTAAATTGTTCACTTCGTTTCATGGTGTCGAAGGCCATAACGGGCTTGACTTAGAACCCGTGGAAATCTTTAAGGGAATCAAAGGGGCGAAAGGCCGCAATTTCTATCCTTCTGACCTGGGCGTGGAAGAATTTCATAACATTTTACAGCGAATGATTAACGAAGGCAAAATTGAGGCTGTCAAAAAAATTCTGAGCGTCCGTACAATGGTGCGCCGCGATGGGAATGATTTGAAAGCCGTTGACTACACCGAATACTTCAAAGACGCGTTTTCCCGTGCGGCTAACGAAATTGAAGTCGCCGCGCATTATACCACTGATGAGGATTTTAAGGATTACCTCGGCTGGCAGGCTCAGGCTTTGCTGCAAAATAATGAAGACATGGATATGCTGGCAGACAAGCATTGGGCTGTTTTACAAAACAACAACCAGCTGGAGTTCACTTTGGGACGGGAAAGTTATGACGATGAGCTGACCCCGACAGTCTATGATAACCCTCAGTTAATGGATTTGTTAAATAAACATAATATTGAAGTTAATCCGAAGGATATGCTGGGTGTTCGTGTCGGTATTATCAATAAACAGGGCACGGATTTGATTTTAAAATTCAAAGAACATATGCCTGAACTGGCAAAATTGATGCCCTATGCTGACAGCTATCATCAGTCGGTTTCTGACGCGGGCGAATTAAAACAGACCATGGTTGATGTTGATGTGGTGGCTTTGACTGGCGACTATGCCCAGTGTCGCGGCGCAATAACCACAGCGCAAAACCTGCCGAACAATGATAAGCTGGCGATAAAAACCGGCGGCGGCCGCCGTAATGCTTATCACCGTCAGGTGCGCATGAGTGGTGATCCTGAACGCAATCAGAAATTATTGGAACGTTTGGTTGCGCCGGAATTGCATAAATATTTTGACTTGGAAGCTGACCACCTGTTTGTTATCGGGCATGAAAACGGCCACTCTCTTGGGCCGGATAATGATTACCAACGTGCCATGGGGCTGCATAAAAGCACTGTCGAAGAAGAAAAAGCAGACGTTGTTTCGATTGCTTTTATGCCGGAATATGTCAAAGCCGGGGTGATTGATGAAGAAACCCTGAAAAAGATTTATACGACCTGGGTTGCTTACCGGCTGTTTTTGAAAGCTCAGCCTCTGGAAGCGCATCGCGTTGGCGAATTGATACATTTCAATTTCCTGCATGATAACGGCGCTTTCTGGTTCGATGATGAACATAAGCTGCATATTAATTTTGATAAATTCCATGATGTGATTTACGCCATGCTGCAAGAAACAATCGAAGTCCAGTTGTCAAAATCATCGGAAAAAGCAAAAGCTTTTATTGATAAATATACCAAATGGGGTAAAGAATCCCAATATATTGCCAAAGTTCAAAATGAACTGGGTGTCAAAAACTACATCTGGATTGAGGATAATTTTTAGAAATGTACTACAGCTTTTTTGAGATTTTTTCGATTGGGGTCGGCCCGTCAAGTTCGCATACTGTTGGCCCGATGCGTGCCGCCAAGCGCTGGTTAGACAGCCTGCATGAGCAAAACTTGTTTGAAAAAGTTGCTAAAATAGATGTTGTCCTCTATGGCTCTCTGGCCTTAACCGGCTTTGGGCATGGCACGGTTAAAGCGATTGTTTACGGGTTAATGGGGCTTGAGGCCGAAGCCATTGACCCGGAAGTGCCTTATGTCAATGCCGTGGAGAAAGATAAAATGCTCCACCTCGGGCAGGAGCGCGCTATTCCCTTTGATTTGGATAAGAATGTTATTTTTGAAAAAGAAATTTTTCTGCCGGAACATTCCAACGGAATGCGCTTCAAAGCTTTTGATGCCGAAGGAAACCTGCTGTCAAATGAAGTTTACTTTTCAGTTGGCGGCGGCACGGTTGCCCGTCAGGATGAAATGGCTGCCCGCTGTGAGCGCGACCCCTACAATGTGCCATATGACTTTAACAGCTGCCAGCAGCTGATGGCTTTGTGTGCGGAGCATAACCTGTCGATTGCCGACTTGGTTTTTGCCAATGAAGCTGCGTTGCGTCCGGCAGAGGAGGTTAGTGCCGGCATTGAGAAAATTAACCGCGTTATGCAAAACTCGTTAGAGCGCGGAATCAAAGCCCGCGGCGTGCTGCCCGGCGGCCTCAATATCGAGCGCCGCGCCAGCAAGCTGTATCAGCGGCTTGAGGAAAAATTCCTGCATAATGAGTTTGACCCGCTGGATATGATTGATTGGATTAATCTGTGGGGTTTTGCCGTTGCTGAGGAAAATGCTTGCGGCGGGCAAGTCGTTACCGCGCCAACCATGGGGTCTGCCGGCATTATTCCTGCCGTTATGCGCTATTATGAACGCTTTGCCCATGTGCGCTCGCCGTATTCAGTTGCGGAAGGAATTAAAATCTTTTTATTGACAGCTTCCGCCATTTGCAGCCTGTATCGGACAAATGCTTCAATTTCCGGAGCAGAAGTCGGCTGCCAGGGCGAAGTCGGCGTAGCTTGTTCTATGGCTGCCGCCGGTTTGGTTGCGGCAATGGGCGGCAGTAACAAACAAATAGAAAATGCTGCTGAAATCGCCATGGAACACAATTTGGGGCTGACCTGCGATCCTTTGAGCGGCTTGGTGCAAGTCCCTTGTATTGAACGCAATGCTATGGGGGCGATAAAAGCGGTAAATTCTGCGCGTCTGGCACTGCGTGGCACGGGGCAGCACGTTGTTTCATTAGACAGCGTGATTAAAACCATGTTTGATACAGGGCGCGATATGCATAACAAGTATAAGGAAACATCATTGGGCGGTTTAGCCGTAAATGTTGCCAACTGCTAAAAACTTGCATAATTAACTTGCGGCAGCGCAAAAAAAAGCGCAATATCGGTTTAGGAAAACTTTACCTAAGAGCGGAATTTTATATGTATAAAAAACTTATAGCCGGCGAGTTCGGCCTCAAAGAAACCTTTTGGAAGTTTGGCATCTTCGGCATCCTTGCCGGATTGCTGATTGTAAAAATGTTTGGCGCGCTGTTAGCGCCGCTCTTGGGGGGGATAAGCATATACAAGTATTTTACGGCTTATTTTAATCCGTTGAAGATGGATACCTCAATAGTGGTTTATACGGTTTGCTACCTGACCAGCTTATGTCTGTTTATTGCTTATAATATCTCAATGGTGTTTGCCGTTTGGCGGAGCGGCGCGCGTTATGAACGCAGCCCGTGGCTGAGCCGGATTGCCCGGTTGGTGATTATTCTGGTAGTTTATCTCTGCCTCCGTTCTTTTTTCTAAAAGGAAATTAAAATGAAAAAAGTTTTAATCTTTGTTGCGGTATGTCTGTTGACGGCTTGTGTCGAAGCCGGAAAATTTAATGAAAAACGCCATGCCATGCATGATTTAAATCGTACGGAAACCTGCCGGCAGGATAGCCGAAAATGTATTCAGGGAACAGATATTCCTTGGTAGGGACACCCTTTTAAGAATCTCCGCAAGCCGGAGATTTTTTTACAGAACAGTCCTCACAAGAAACGCGTGACGAAGTAATCTCGGCAACTGAAATAAGACCAATACCCCGCCGGGTAAGGCTTTTTTTCATTGCAAATTAACTATTTTGCCTTACAATCATTCTCGCAGTCCGGAGACGGATTGTGGAGTATCGAAACTCCTAACAGAAAAGAACGACTCCTTTTGAGGGGAGCCGGGGAGATAAGGCTATGCGCGAATAACCCGGACTGTTCTGTTACAGTTTCGAACTCCCCTGCCTTTAGGAAGCTAAAGGCAGGTTTTGTTTAACTTATAAAACCCCTCTGGTCATGTTGCTGAGCAACATGACTTTCTCCCCTTAATTTAAGGGGAGATTAAGTGGGGTTTATTAAAAAACAAAAATGGAGTTGGAAATGTTAACCAAAAAACAAATCAGAAAAAATAATCAGGAAACTTTTGCCCATTTAGGGCGGCAGTTTTATGAGCGGCGGCTATCGCAAAAGATGACGCTCGACGAATTGGCGATGAAAGTCAGTGTTTCGCCGCATTACTTTGACCAAGTGGAAAGCGGCAAGGCCTATGTTCACTGGGGTATGCTCAGTTATCTGGCCGGGTTTTACAACTGCAAAATCAAGATAGAACTCGAAGATATTTCCTAAATAAAAGTCCCCTTGCCAAAGCAAGGGGACTTTTTTAATCGATATTAACTATGATGCCTTTATTTATCAGGAAAGATGGCGTCTTGCCGTTGAACGAGTCATATTTTTTCACCAGTTCCAAAGCTTCGCTGTCTTTAACCGGCTGTTTGCAACGGTGATTGTTTTGTTTGGGAGCGGCAGTTTCCTGTGCAGGATTTTTAGCCGTCAGTTCGGCTTCCTGTTCTTTTGCCTTGTCAACTTTGATTTCTTCCGGCGCTTTCAAAATCTTATCTAAAATGCCTTGAGTTTCTTTGGAGCGGCGGTTGGTATAGACAATATTTTGTTTATCGGCTGGCAATAAATCCAGAATTTTTTCCAGATTGTTCAGCTGTTTTTTCTTTTTGATGAGATTAATATCATCCACTACTAAAATATTGGTTTTGGCTAAGTCGAGTTTTTCTTCGTTAACCAGTTCAACCAAAAGCTCGGGAGAACCGATAATGACGTTGGCTTCGTTATCAATATCTTCAGCCTTGTCTTTGATGGTCGCTTCATTAATTTCATGATATTTGTTGAAGATGGCCATTCTGTCAGAAACAACAACCGACTGCTCGGAATCCGGCGTAATAATCAGGATATTTTTTTGTTTTCCGTCAGCACCGGAAATAACATCCAGCAACGGAAAAACATAAGAAGTTGTTTTGCCGCAGCCTGCCGGCGCAATCGTAAAGACATCTTTGCCTTGCAAAATGGAAGGGATGACATCAGCCTGCACGGTTGTTGGCTCGGTAATGCCAAACTCGTCAATAGCCTGCACGGTTTTGCTGCTTAAACCCAAATCAATAAAATTCATGGTGGTTCTTCTCGTTTTTTTCTGGTTTATTTCAATTTCCTGAAGTATTATGTATTTTATAATGATAGTCAACCCTAATATGAAAGTCTGCCGGAATGTTGATGAATAAAGACGATTCTATCTTGCTGATTATTGATGTGCAGGAAAATTTAGCGCCCGCTCAGGAGAGCCCGCGTGAGGTAATTAACGGTTGTGCCGCATTGCTGAATGTTGCTAAAAAAATGGATATTCCATACCTCGTGGCCGAACAGGACCGCAATAAATTCGGCCCGACTATGATTGACTTGCGCCATGTGCTGGGTGAGGCGGATTGTTACTATGAAAAGGACACTTTATCCTGCTATAAAAATGACGGCATTCGTCAGGCTGTTGAACACTCCGGCAAAAAACAGCTGGTTATCGCCGGGTTGGAAACCCACCTTTGCGTCCTTCAGACGGCGATAGATTTTGCCGAGGCCGGATATCATGTTTTTGTGGTGGCAGACAGCAGTTCTTCCCGCAACGGAATGCAGAGCATCATGGGTATACAACGTTTGCAGCGTAATGGTGTGGATGTCGTCACCCGTGAGATGGTTATGTTTGAATGGATGAACCAGTCAGGCAGCGATTTGTTTAACGAATTGTGGGAACGCCGCGCCTGATGACAATAAAAAAACCTCCGTTTCGGAGGTTTTTTTATTAAACGCGGCCGTATGAATCTTCATAGCGGATGATGTCATTTTCATCCAGATTATCACCGGTTTGAACTTCAATGAATTCCATGTTTTTGTCCGTGTCATTCTGAATGCGGTGTTTTGTGCCGACAGGAATGTAAACGGATTCATTGGCATTTTTGACAAGTTTTTCTTCGCCCAGAGTAACCACGGCCTGTCCTTTGACAATAATCCAGTGTTCAGCGCGGTGGTTGTGAGATTGCAGGGACAAAATGTTGCCCGGGGTTACGCAGATTCTCTTAACGCAGAAACCGTTTCCGGCATCCAAAACTTCCCATGTGCCCCAAGGCCGGGAATCATGGTCGCCTCTCTTGTAATTGTTTTCCATTGTTTTCTCAATTTTAATTATTAATAAATAAGATTGTTCTTGATGAAAAGATATAGATATTATATAAAAAATCAAGTTTAATTTTTTTGATAAGACAGTTGGAAAAATCATGCAGTCACCCGCCGTCAATCAGGCTATGGATATCCTTAAACAACTGCGTCAGGTTACCGAAGGGCAGGACGAAGTTTCGGTTAAACTGTCTAAAATTATCCGGGTAATTGCCGAGCAGACCTCCTCTGACGCGGCCTCTGTTTATGTTGCCGTAGATGACAACTATCTGGAGCTGTTTGCCTCTTGCGGTCTGAATGAAACTGCAGAACACCGGCTGACAATCCGTTATGGCGAGGGGCTGATTGGTGAAGTTGCGAAAACAACGCGTTCTTTGGCTGCTTCTGAGGCATCAAAACACCCCAAATATGCATATAAGGCTGAACTGGGAGAGGATGCTTACCATAGTTTTCTCGGCGTGCCGCTGATTCGCTGGAATCGTTCTATCGGGGTATTGGTTATTCAAAGCAAAGCCATTCATGAGTACTCCCGGGCAGAAATTGAAATTCTTGAAACCGTGGCCATGGTGCTGGCGGAGATTGTCGCATCCGATGAAATGTCAAATTATAAAAAAGAGCTGATTAAGGAGCGAGGCCTGGTTACCCGGGAGCGGGTAAAAGGCCTGAGCTTAAGCAAAGGCTACGGGTTAGGGCAGGCGGTTATTCATCGTCGCCGCCAGGCTGTCAGCAAAATTTTTGCCGAGGACAAAGAAAAAGAATTGGAGCGTTTGCAGGTGGCGCACCGCCAAATGAACGATGATTTGGATGAAAAACTGAACTCAACCAAACTCGGCATTGGCGAACACGTTGACATTCTGGATACTTACCGGATGTTTGCCAAGGATAAAGGCTGGTATAAAAAAATTGCCGATAATGTTAATTCCGGGCTGACAGCCGAAGCCGCCGTCGAGCGTGCTTATGAAGATATGTGGAACCGTTTGTCCGCGACGAACGACCAATACCTCAAAGAGCGCCTGCATGATTTACGTGATGTCGCCGACCGCTTGCAAAATTATCTGAGCGGCGATTATTGTACGGCTTGCGAAGTTATCAAAAGCAATGACATTATCGTGGTGGCTCAAACCATGGGGCCTGCGGATTTGATGGATTATGACTATCATAAAATCCGCGGTTTGATTATTGAAGACGGCACGCCGACAATGCACGTTGCCATCGTTGCCAAGGCGTTGAATATCCCGGTTATTGCCAAAATAAAAGGCTTGTTTAATGATATTAAAACCGGCGATTTTGTTGCGGTAGACGGTAATGACGGCTATGTCTATATCAATCCGTCTTTGGTTATTCAGGAGAAGTTTAAAACCAAAATTGCCGAAAAGCAAAAGCTGCAGGCGCGTTTGGATGAGTTGAAAAAACTGCCCTCTAAAACCTTGGACGGCGTGCGTATCTGGCAATATATCAATGTCGGTCTAGCGTTTGATTTGGATTATATTGAAACCACGAATTGTGATGGCGTTGGATTATATCGAACCGAAATCCCTTTTATGGCTTCCGATGTAATGCCGGATGTCGAGCGCCAGATATCTTATTACAAGGAATTGATGGACAAGGCCGGAAACAAAAAAGTCATCTTCCGCAGTTTGGATGTCGGTTCGGACAAGCTGCTGCCTTACTGGAGCGCTATGGGAGAAGAAAACCCGGCCATCGGCTGGCGCTCGATTCGCATTACGCTGGACCGCCGGGCAATTTTGCGCAAGCAAATGCGGGCTTTCCTGCGCGCCGCTGCCGGCAAGGAATTAAATGTGATGTTTCCGATGATTTCGGATGTGTCGGAATTTGAGGAAGCCAAAGAAACGCTGATGATTGAGCTGGATAAGGAGAAACGCCGCGGAACACCCGTGCCCTCTAAAGTCAACGTGGGCTTAATGGTGGAAGTTCCGTCAATTGTCTTTCAGCTGGAAGAGGTTCTGAAACAAACGGATTTTATCTCCATCGGCACAAATGATTTAGCGCAGTTTACTTTTGCCTGTGATCGCGGCAATCCGCGTTTAGCAGAACGTTACGATGTTCTGTCTGCGCCGTTTTTGCGGCTGATGGGCGATATTGTTGCCAAGGCTGATGCTGCGGGCGTTTATTGTTCGGTGTGCGGCGAGATGGCCTCCAACCCGATTGAAGCGATGGCGCTGATTGGCTTAGGGTATCGTAACCTGTCATCCACGGGAACATCTTTCGGGCGGGTCAAATCTATGATTCGCACCATTAATGCCGGAGAAGTGAGCGATTATGTGAAAAGTTTATTGAAATCTAAAAAAAGGACTTTACGTCCGCAATTAATGGCTTATGCTTATGACCATGGTATTGAAATCTATTAAAAACTATGTTTCAATGCTCAGCAGATTCGCAAGAATTAAAGTATTATATTAAAGGGACAAGACCGTGAAAAAGGAAACAACAAAAGGGGCTGAGGCCGCAGAAGAAAAAATGGCGGCAGCGGTGCAGGATATTAAAGAAAATTTGTCTGGCAATGAAGGCAAGGTCGGCGGAATGCTGCATGATGCCCGTGTTAAAAAAGGCTATAAAATTGCAGATATCGCTAAAGAGTTATATATTCGTGCGTCTTATCTGGAAGCAATTGAAAACAGTTGCTATGAGGATATTCCGGAGCCGCCGTACGGTGTTGGTTTTATCCGGTCATATGCCGAGTTTTTAGGGCTGAATTCCGCCCGCATTGTCCAGCTGTTCAAGGAAGAAACAGATGCGAATGCCAAAGCGGATAACGTCTATGTTTTAGAACCGCAGTCTGAAGCGACTGTGCCGAACAAAAAGTATTTGTTAATCAGTATGCTGGCAATTATTGCCCTCTATGCCGGCTGGCTGGCATACAGCGAAAGCCAAAATACGGTTGAAGAGCCGGTTGCCGAGGAAGAGCTTGTCGTAGACAACGCGCCGGCAGATAGTTTTCCTTTGCAGGTTGAAGATTTTGCAACGCTGGATGAAACAGCTCCCGCACCTGAAGACGGACGGATGGTTATTATTGATACCACAACCGCTGCGCCTGTTGAAAATGTGCCGCAGGTGATTGTCAATGAAGGCAATTTTGTTGAACCTTCTCCCGCTGCTCCGGCAGAAGAAGCGCCTGCCGCCAGCGAACCTGTTGCTGAAATTTCTGAACCGGCTGCAGCTCCGGCAGATGTAAAGGCTGATGCCCGGGTCGTTTTGAAAATTAATCAGGAAACTTGGGTCGAAGTGAAAGATAAAGACAAGCTTTGGATAAGCAAAGTATTACAGCCGGGAGATGTTTATAAAGTTCCTGCCGGAGAAGGCAAGATTCTCTCTGTCGGTCGTGTTGGCGCTGTAGAGGTTGTGATTGACGGCAAGGTTGTTCCGGTCGTTACTTCTGAAAAGAAAATCGGCATTGCGCTTGATAAATATCTCGAAGCTAACCATTAGTGAAACTGAAATTTAAGAAAATAGCAGGTGAGAACTTGCTATTTTCTTTTATTTTTATAAAATAAGAAAAAATGATAAAAGGACTACCCAATGGAAAAAATAATGCGCCGCAAATCCCGGAAAATTATGGTCGGAAACGTTGCTGTCGGCGGCGATGCTCCCATAACCGTCCAGTCTATGACCAATAGCCTGACCGCGGATGTTAAAGCAACGGTCGAACAAATTCGCCGGCAGGCGGCTGTTGGTTGCGATATTACCCGCTGTTCCTGCCCGGACGAAGCTTCGGCAAAAGCTTTGAAAGAAATTACCAAAGCTGTCAGTATTCCGGTGGTCGCTGATATTCATTTTGATTATCGCCTGGGGCTGCTGGCCGCAGATAACGGCGCGGCCTGCCTGCGGATTAATCCCGGAAATATCGGCGGTGCGGATAGGGTAAAAGAAGTTGTGAAAGCTGCCAAGGCCAACGGCTGCTCGATTCGCATTGGTGTCAATGGCGGTTCGTTGGACAAGCGTTTGTTGGAGAAATATGGCGAACCGACAGCCGACGCCATGGTTGAAAGCGCCTTAGAACAAGCTAAAATGCTTGAAGACAATGACTTTTTTGAGTTTAAAATCAGCGTAAAATCTTCTGATACGCTGATGATGATTAACGCATATCAAAAATTGGCGGCGGCTAGTGATTATCCGCTGCACTTGGGCGTGACAGAAGCCGGGGGCTTGCGCGCCGGAACTGTGCGTTCGTCAATTGGCATCGGCAGTTTGCTGATGTCTGGCATTGGCGACACCCTGCGCGTTTCGTTGACCGCAGATGTGGAGGAGGAGGTCAAAGCCGGCTACGAAATCTTAAAAGCCCTTGATTTGCGACATCGGGGCGTAAGGATAATCTCTTGCCCGACCTGCGCCCGCCGGGGGTATGATGTGCAAAAAACTGTTGAAGAGCTGGAAAAGAGATTGGCTCATATCACTAAGCCTCTGACCCTGGCTGTAATGGGCTGCGTTGTTAACGGTCCGGGAGAATCTGCTCATGCAGATTTCGGTGTTTGCGGCGGCAAAGGCGGTGATAATATGATTTTTATCGGCGGCAAACCCGCTAACAAAGTTAAAAGTGAAAATATCGTGGACGAGCTGGTTCGTCTGGTTGAAGAAAAGGTGAGTTAAAATGGCAAAAATTCAAAATGTGCGCGGCACTTATGATTTATACGGCGAAGCCAAGCGCAAAGCCAAAAAAGTAATTTCTACAGGTGGTGAAATCGTAGAGAAATATGGCTTTGAAGAAATTGAAACCCCGATTTTTGAGTTTACGGAAGTCTTCTCGCGCAATCTCGGCGACACCTCAGATATCGTCACCAAGGAGATGTACTGCTTTCAGGATCGCGGCGGCGAAAGCCTGACGCTGCGCCCCGAAGGCACGGCAGGCGTTGTCCGTTCGTTTATTTCTGAGGGAATGCAACAGAACCTGCCGGTTAAACTCTATTATGCCGGGCCGATGTTTCGCTATGAACGCCCGCAAAAAGGCCGTCAACGCCAGTTTACCCAGTTTGGTGTTGAACTTCTGGGGGTTGAAAATCCGCAAGCGGATATTGAAGTCATTTCCATGGCTTACGAATTTGTTGAAAAATTAGGCCTGGACGGAAGCGTTACCGTTGAGATTAACTCTTTGGGCGATCAGGAAAGCCGCGATGCTTACCGTACCAAATTGGTTGCTTATTTAAAAGAGCATTATGACGAATTGTCTGAAGACAGCAAAGCTCGTTTGGAGAAAAATCCGTTACGGGTTTTGGATTCTAAAGAAGAATGTGATAAAAGAGTGGTTGAAAACGCGCCGCTGTATAAGGATAGTTTAAATGAAGCCTCAACATCATTCTTCAATCAGGTCTTGACCGGGCTGGATAAATTAGGTATTAAATACCGCGTCAACAACCGTTTGGTTCGCGGGTTGGATTATTATTCTCACACAGTGTTTGAGCTGGTAACCGATAAATTAGGGGCGCAAGGCACTGTATTGGCCGGCGGCCGTTATGACGGTCTGGTTGAGCAGATGGGCGGCGGCAAAGTCGCCGGTATCGGCTGGGCTTGCGGCGTTGAACGCTTAAGTATGTTGTTGGAAGCCGATGTGTCGCTGCCGCGTCCGGTAGCGGTTATTCCGGTGACCGAAGATGTAAATCTTCAGGCTGTGGAAATTGCATACCGCTTGCGTAAGGCAGGTTTCAGCGTTGACCAAAGCTATAGCGGTAATATGAAAAAACGCATGATAAAAGCGAATAAGGCAAATGCTTTTGCTGCTGTAATTGTCGGCCCTGATGAGCTGGCAAAAGGTGAAGTTACCGTTAAAAATCTGGATAGCGGCGAGCAGAAAAACGTTGCTTTGAATAATATTGAAAAGGAAATAAATTAATGGCCTCTTTTGCAGAAAAACTGGCGAATGTGGTAAGCCGCCACGATGAAATTTCGGCTTTATTGTCCTCTCCTGATATCAGCGCGGATGATTTGGTGCGCATGAATAAGGAATTATCGGCATTGTCGCCGGTGGTTGAGGCAATTCATGAATATAATCATGCCGAACAAAATATGTCTGACGCCAAAATGATGATGGATGATTCTTCGCTGGATAAAGAAATGCGGGAAATGGCTGAGGCAGAATATTATGAGCTGAAAGAAAAACTGCCGGAGTTGGAAAAGCAGATTAAAATTCTGCTCCTGCCCAAAGATGCCGAAGACGAAAAGAACGCGATTCTTGAAATTCGTGCCGGCACCGGCGGTGATGAAGCTGCTTTGTTCGGGACTGTATTGTTTGAAATGTATCAGCGTTATTCTGCTTTGCAGGGTTGGAAATTTGAAACCATCGACGTGGATGAAAACGGCCTTGGCGGCTACAAACAAGCAACAGCCAAAATTACCGGCAAAGATGTGTTTGCCAAACTGAAGTTTGAGTCCGGTGCGCATCGAGTACAACGAGTTCCGGTGACAGAATCTCAGGGACGCGTGCATACCTCAGCTGCGACAGTTGCCGTTTTGCCGGAGATAGAAGAAGTTGATATGTATATTAATCCGGCGGATTTGAAAATTGATGTATACCGCGCATCCGGTGCGGGCGGACAGCACGTTAACCGTACGGAATCCGCCGTGCGTATTACCCATATTCCGACCGGGGTTATTGTGCAGTGCCAAGATGACCGCTCGCAGTTTAAAAATAAAGAAAAAGCAATGAACCACCTGCGTGCCAAGCTTTATGATTTGCAAAAGTCGACAATTGACAAAGAATATTCTGAACGTCGTAAATTGCAGGTCGGCTCCGGTGACCGCTCTGAGCGGATTCGCACTTATAACTACCCGCAGGGGCGCGTAACCGACCACCGGATTAACTTAACCTTGTATAAGCTGGATGAAGTCGTTTCCGGTGATGCTCTGGGCGAAGTTATTGACGCTTTGGTTACCGAAGATCAGGCCGAACGCCTCTCCGAACTGGATTAATGGGGCGTTTATTCCTCGCCGGACAAGAGTTTTCCCGCTCTTGTACACGAAATATATTTTTTGATTGTGTCGCGGGAGGAATCCTTTTATGATAGCGGCAGTTAAGAGGAAAAAATGTCAGAGCCCAAGTTTGTACATCTTCGTGTCCATACCGCCTATTCTTTATCGGAAGGCGCGATGCAAGTGCCTGCTCTGATTCACAAATGCCACGCTCAAGGGATTGCCGCCATCGCCGTGACAGATACTGCCAATATGTTCGGCGGCAAAGCTTTTTCCAAATATGCTTCCGATGAAGGCATTAAACCGATTATGGGCTGCCAGTTTTATCTGCGTAATCCGGATGCCGATGATGTCTTGAAATCCAAAGGGCGGATTGTCGACCCTGACAAAATCATCTTGTTAGTGATGAATGATGACGGCTATCATAATATTATGAAGCTGATGAAAATGGCTTATCTTGATGGGCCGAATTTAGAAAAACCGCAGATTCGTATTGCCGACTTTCAACAGCTGAACGAAGGGTTGATTGTCCTCACCGGCGGGGTGGAGGGGCAAATCGGACGGCTGCTGCTTGAAAACCGCAAGGCCGAAGCTGAAGAAACCCTGCTGAAGCTCAAAGAAATTTTTGCCGACCGCCTGTATATGGAAATTTCGCGTATCGGTCTGGAAAGCGAACACAAAACCGAAGAAGATTTTATTAATCTGGCCTATAAGCATGATATTCCGTTGGTTGCGACCAATGAAGCATTTTTCTTTGATGCCGATATGTATGAAGCGCATGATGCGCTGGCTTGTATTGCCGCCGGGGAATATGTCGCCAACGACAACCGCAAAAAGTTTTCGCCTAATAACCGCTTGCGTTCCGAGGCTGAAATGCTGGAGCTGTTCAGTGACTTGCCGGAGGCCGTCAATTCAACAGTGCAGATTGCGTTGCGCTGTAATTACTTATCAAAAAAAGTTGATCCTTTGCTGCCGATTTTTGAATGTCCGGACGGCAAAACGCAAGATGAATTCATTACCGAAGAGGCCTACAAAGGCTTAAAAGAGCGTATGGAGGCTCAAGTCTACACGCCGGAGATGACAGCGGAAGAAAAGGCTGAAATTGATAAGCGTTATTATGCGCGTCTGGAATATGAGTTAAGCGTTATTAAAAAGATGGGCTTCCCCGGCTACTTCCTAATCGTGTCGGACTTCATCCGCTGGTCAAAAGGCCATGGCGTACCGGTCGGACCGGGACGTGGTTCCGGTGCGGGGTCAATTGTGGCTTGGTCGTTAAAAGTGACGGACCTTGACCCGTTGAAACTGGATTTGCTGTTTGAGCGTTTTCTGAATCCTGAACGTATTAATATGCCGGACTTTGACGTCGACTTCTGTCAGGAAAACCGTTACAAAACCATTGAATATGTGCAGAATAAATATGGTTTTGACCATGTGGCGCAGATTATTACTTATGGTAAGCTGCAATCCAAAGCGGTGATTCGCGATGTGGCGCGCGTGTTGCAAATGCCTTATGCGCAGGCTGACCGTATTTCAAAGATGATTCCCCCCGGTGTTCAAGGGAAAAACCCGACCTTGCAGGAATCTCTGGATCAAGTGTCGGAACTGGAAGAAATGCGCCAAAACGACCCGCAGGTCAACAAGCTGTTTGATATAGCCATGAAACTGGAAGGGCTGTATCGTCAATCCGGTGTCCATGCAGCCGGCGTGGTGATTGGCGACCGCCCGCTTGACCAGCTTGTGCCTCTGTATAAAGATCCTAAATCTGATATGCCTGTGACCCAGTATGATATGAAATACGTTGAGGAAACCGGGCTGATTAAGTTTGACTTTTTGGGCCTAAAAACCCTGACAGTGATTAAACGCGCCTGCGACTGGGTGAAAAAAGTGCATGGCGTTGAACTGGATATGGACAATATCAATCTGGATGACCGTCCGACCTATGAGTTGCTGCAGCGCGGGGATACTTCCGCTGTTTTCCAGTTTGAATCTCCGGGGATGAAAGATGTTCATAAGCAAATCAAACCCGACCGTTTTGAAGATCTAATCGCTATCGTGTCCCTCTATCGACCGGGGCCGATGGATAATATTCCAAGCTATATTAAACGCAAACACGGTGAAGAAGAAATTACCTATCTTCATCCGCAGCTTGAGCCGATTTTGAAAGAAACCTACGGTATTATGATTTACCAAGAGCAGGTAATGAACATCGCCCGGGCGCTTGGCGGCTATACCATGGGCGGTGCGGATAAGCTGCGTAAAGTTATGGGTAAAAAACAGCGCGATGAAATTCCGAAACAGCGCATTATGTTTACCGAAGGGGCTATCAAAAACGGCATTGACAAATCCGTTGCCGAAGCCATTTTTGACCAAATGGAAAAGTTTGCGTCTTATGGCTTTAACAAATCGCACGCGGCGGCATACTCGCTGATTTCTTATCAAACCGCTTATTTGAAAGCGCATTACCCGGTCGAATTTATGTGCGCGGTAATGTCTTTGGATATTACCAACACCGAAAAGCTGCTCATTTATAAAGAAGAATGCAAAAAAATGGGCTTCGAGGTGCTGAAACCCGATATTAACAAATCAGGCGCTGATTTTGCGGTCGAAAACGGTAATATCCGCTATGCTTTAGGGGCAATTAAAGGCGTTGGTGCTGCCAATATGCAGGCAATTGAAGACGAACGCAAAGCCCATGGCCCGTATAAAGATTTGTCGGACTTTATCCATCGTACCGACATCAAGCAGATTAACCGCCGCCAAATGGAACAATTAACCAAAGCCGGCGCATTTGATTGCCTGGATAAAAGCCGCGGCAAAATTTTTGCCAATATTGAAACGATTATGCAGCACATTGCTGCCGCCAGCGAATTAAAAACCAGTTCGCAGGCTTCATTGTTTGGCACAGAGGAGCTGCATACCACGGTTAAGCTGGCGGATAAACCGGATTGGCCGGAACTGGAAAAATTGAAGCTTGAAGCCGAAGCCATCGGTTTTTATCTGTCGGCGCACCCGCTTGACAGCTATGCCCGCGGCATGGAGCGTCTTGGGGTTAAAACGGCGGTAGAAGTCTTCCATAACATCAAAGTCGGCGATACCATCCGCGCTAAGCTGGCCGGCTGCGTCAACAGTGTGCAGAAACGTATCAGCAAAAGCGGCAATAAATACGCTTTTGTTGAGTTTTCGGATGCTACCAGCAATTTTGAAGGGCTGCTGTTTTCTGAAGGTCTGGCCAGGTTTGAAAATGTATTGAGCTCCGGTCTGCCAGTCCTGGTCAGCATGAGCATTGACAAGCAGGAAGAGGATGGCCGCGCGCGCTGTATGATTAATAATGTCGACACGCTTGACAAAGCGATTGCCGAAGTTGCCAACGGTCTGGAGATTGAGGTGAACGATGTCGCGGCACTTCCCGGATTAAAAGCGATTCTCTCTAAAGATAGAAATGGCAGAAATAAAATATATATTAAACCAGATAATAGGGATTGGGATGTCCGCATTGAACTGGCCGGAGGCTTTGGCTTTGCCGATCAGGATTTCTTGAGCCGCATCCGCAGTCTGCCCGGCGTAACCACTGTAAAGGAAATTTAGTCATGCCTAAGAAAAAGAAACAAACGGCCTCTGCTGACAACGACAAAGATTTGTGCTTGCTGCGCACGCCGCCCATCCGGCCGGATGGGGCTGTTAAAATTCCGGCGATTAGATTGTTTTACCTGCCGTTCGGAATTTTGATCGATAAATTTGCGCCTTTTGCGATGGCCGCGCTTATTTATGCCTTGCTCATCAGTTTGCTTTCATTTGTCTTTGGGTATCCTTATGTCTGCACCACCGGTATTCCCGCGGCATCTTTTTGCTCCCAAACAGACGGCTTTTATGCGCTGTATATGCTGGCAAAATATTTCCTGTTGTTTTTGTTTTCCGCCAATTGGTATCGTTTGGCTTTTGAAGATAAGCCATTTACGATAAAAAATCTGTTCTTTATCAACCGCAGCACCCTAACGGCGATGGGAATCCTTGCCCTGTTTCTGGTGCTGAATTTTACGCCGATGCTGTCTTTTTATCTGTTGTGGATTCGCGAGCCTAATCCTGATGTTGTGATCGAGGTAACCTATTTTGCCGTTGTGTCAATTGGATTTCTTGTGCCCTTTGCTGTGATGCGCTTCTATTCGTTGTTTGGTTTTGCCCTGGATGACTGCCGCTTGCCCGGCTTGCGGGAAGTCTGGACACGCAGCCGCGGCAATACATTGCGGATATTGGTTGCCCTGTTTCTGATATTTTTCTTAGCGTTGTTTGTATTCTTTAATATGTTTGTAAGTATACAGGGCTATGCCGGCAGCAATACTTTGTGGGGCGGAATTTCTTCGGAATACCTGTATGAGTTTCTGTTGCTGCTTTTGACAACGCTGTTTATCAATCACTGTTATTTGCAGAAGCTGTTTCTGTTTGGAGAATCTGTCGATGAAGGAAATAATTAATTTGTCTTTCGGGGAGAGTTTAAAGCGTACCTTTCTCTATCTATTTTCCCATTTAAATCAGGTTTGGCGCCTGAGCCTTGTCGGCATTGCAATTATCGTTGCGGCTGATACTGCTTTGTCTTTTCCCTCGCAATACACGGCCGGTGAAACTCGCGAGGTCTGGAAAATAAATCTCTCCATGCTTGTCGCCACCTTAGTGACGGTTTCCGTTTCGGTTGCCTTTATCCGGCAGATTGTTCTGAAATCGATTCCGACAGGTTTTCCTGTTTCTTTCGGATGGCGGGAAGCCAAATATTTTGTTTATAACGTCCTGATTTTGGTAATGATTGTCATTTTGTCTGTGGCTTGCGGTGTCATCTTATCGCTGTTTTTTGGGGGTGCAAGGGAATTGCTGAACCAAACAAATATGATTTTGTTTTTGCTGGTTATTTTGACTGTTGCCGTCGTTCTGTCGCGCTTATGCCTGATATTGCCGGCAATTGCCGTAGACAATAAGGAACTGACTTTTGCCAAGACTTTTGATATGACCAAAGGAAATTCAAACAAGATTTTCTTTGGCCTGTTTCTGGCATCTTTTCCGGTGGTGGTGATTTTGCTTTCTGTCAGCTCTTTTTTGCAGGAAATGTCCGTGGAAAACTGGGCTGGAAAATTGCTCATTTCCACACTGCTTGCGGCTTTGACACTGCTAAACGCGCTGGTTAAATCTTGTTTTTTGGCACATATTTACCAGTATTTTATTTATTTTTATACGCCGCGGGCCGAAGACGCCCAGCCGGCTAAAAGCCTGCTGGACTAACCCCGGGTTTATTTGCGGAATAACTCTGTCATAATATCCAGTTTGTAATAATCTTTGATGCTGTCTGCCGGTTGAAAATATTCGCCGGCATCCAGCGCAAAGATGTTTGCCTGCTGGTTAAGAAAATCGCGTCCCAGACAAATGGTTTCCGCATTGCGAATGAGATAATCGCGCAACTGCACCGCATCTTTGACATTTTCCTTAATCAAGCCGCTGCGTTTGGTAAAAATGGCGGTGTAAGCAAATATAACATAGATTGCTGCAGCCAGCAAAACGGCAGAAACCAAATGAATATAAGCGCTCATAACCAGTATGGAGAAAGGAATAATCAGCAACGCAAAAGCTTTTCCCGGCCAGGCCAGCCAGCGGCTTTTGAACTTGGTTCTTAAAATCCATAAATAAAAACCGATGGTAATTGAGCAGGATAATAAAACCGAAAAGGCCTGGGAACTGTTGATGTGGAGCATTGCCATGGCAGCTTCGCCGATAAACAGCATCCCGGCGCTGAATAACAAATAGCCGAAATTAAGCTTCAAAGCCAGCTGTTTGACCCGCCGTCCGGTCGCGCTTTCAATGAGTTTATACGCGCGGCGGATTTTGAGCTGGTTTGCACTGTTGACGGGCAGAACAGCTTCTTTTTTGGTGAACAGGTTGTCGACGGCCTGACGTTCTTTTCTGGTCAGCGAACTCAGGTTGTCCGTGCGTTTTACCAGCAGGATATCTTTGTCGCTGCGTTGAATGTCAATAATGTTTTTGCGATAAAGCTCCAGCAGAAAAGCCCCGAAAGATGTCTTGTCAAACACGCCTTTATACAGATAGCGCATAAGCACTGCGCCGCGTTTGAAGTTATTGCTGTGCTTGGCGGAATTCCGGGTAATATATTTCCAAGAGAGGTAATAGGAAATCAAAATAGCCAGCAGACAGATAGCCGCAATAAGAATATCGCCGTAATCTTCCACAAACCAAGTCAGTTTTTTGCTGTTGTCCGGACTGATGAAATCATTTTTCGGCAGGGCGATAATAACGTGCATCCCTTCGCCGATATACAGCGGTGTCAATGCCGCAAAACCTATCGTATTCTGTCCTTCGCTGAGCATGGTGTTTTCACTGGTCAGTTGGCTGGGATATCCGAGAAAGATTAAAGAGCTTAAAGGTTTGCTTGTTCCGGGCAGACGGATAGAAACCAAAGCCTTGCCGATAATCAGATTCCAGCGGCTGCCGGTCACATCCCAGTAAAATTCGTTAAAATCGCTGTATTCCCATAATTGGCGGTCGACCAGATATTGAAAATTATAGGTGTAAACACCCGGCTCAAGCGTATAATCATTTTCGGGAACAATCATATAGCTGTCGCTCTGCTCAATAAGTTTATGGGGAATTTCCTGCTCGTTAACGCTGACACTTACCACGTTTACGTTAATTTTATTGGCAACCCCTTCCCGGGAAGTCGAAATCTTCGGAATAATCCGCGCCAGCCCGTTTTTGAGCTTTTTGCCGCCGGCGACCACCACAACAGTATCATTAATGCTCGCCAGGCCGGAAGGCAGAATTTCAATCTGGCTGGACAAGTAGGGGATGTGCTCCTGAGCCGGAACGAGAGTCTTGTCGCCTGTCGGCAGCTCGACATTGACGACCGGAAACTCCGGCGCCTGAAATTGTTGCATATCGTCTTTTTTCAGCTCAATATACTTCGTACCGCTGTTGCGGGCATCGCTGCGCGGCTGGGCTTGCCCTGACGAAATGCGATTGATGGCATTATCATAAACTTTCTCAAGGAATGATTTGTTTTTTTCTTTCATCTGAGCAATATATTCGTCGCTGTGCTGCATATTCATAGACGACGGCTTGTTCATATTGTCTAGTGTCGAAAAGGTTGCGTTTTTCAGCCTGTCGATAATATATTTTTCCATCGCCTTTGTGTCCCTTGGGTCAGGGCTGTTATCCTTAATGGGCTGCAAGGGCAAGGCCGGCTGAGATTGCTTATAAGCTTGGGCAGCTTCCATATCTTGAAAAGACATTGTTTTGGCTGCGCTGTCGCCTGTTTGCCATAAAATCAGGCTGAAACAAATCGTAAGAAAAAGTTTTTTCATAAAAACCTTACCTTTATTAACAAATAAAACATATTTGCTAGTATAGATTACACTTATTAAGAAAAGATAAAATTTAAGGAGAGTGAATAATGAGCAAATCTGCTATTGCGGCTGTTATTTTGGCGGCCGGTAAAGGAACACGCATGAAGTCTGACTTGCCGAAAGTCATGATGCCCCTGTGCGGCAAACCGATGATCCGCTACCCGCTGGAAACATTGGAAAGTATCGGCGTTAAGAAAATCGTGGTTGTTACGGCACCGGACGGCGACTTGGTTCGTCAGGAAGTTGCGCCGCATGAAAGTTGCATCCAACATCAACAGTTAGGCACAGGCCATGCTGTCCTCTCTGCTAAGGAAAATTTAGGAAACTTTGACGGGGCTGTCTTGGTAATTTTCGGCGACAACCCGATTATCACGGCGCAAACCTACCAAATGGCTGCTGATAAATTGAGCGAAGGCAATTCTATTGTCGTGCTTGGTTTCCGCCCGGAAGATGCTGCCCGTTACGGCCGTCTGGTTGTTGAAAACGGCGAGCTGAAAAAAATTGTCGAATTTAAAGATGCCAGCGATGAAGAAAAAGCAATTAACCTCTGCAATTCCGGTTGTATGTGCTTTGATGGCAAAAAGATGTTTGAGATTTTGGAAGCCGTAAGTAATGAAAATGCTGCCGGGGAGTATTATCTTACGGATGCAATCGCCATCGCTCGCGCCAAAGGTTTGAAATGCGCCGTTGTCGAATGTCCGGCAGAGGAAGTTGCCGGCGCTAACACCCGCGAGGAATTGGCTTTGCTGGAAAGTTTTTACAAACAACGTCAGGCTTGTTAATGAACTGTATTAAACACTACTGGTTTGGATTTTTAGTCACGCTGGTTTTGCTGCTGGCCGCTTTGCTTTTTGTGATTGTCTTGCTCTCGCCCAGACAAGACAATCAGCGCCGCGGCTTTATTCCCTGCACTGAAAAGATGGCCGCGGAACTCTACGATTGCAGCGGCCGCAGTTTTTGTATGCTGGGAGCTGTGCTGAATAACAGCCTGTGTGACGCCGGAGTGGTTTGGCAAGGGCTTTCCGGCTGGGTCAGAGGCCGTCAGCCGACCCCGTGGAGCAATTATTTCTTTACGCCCGATATTACTCCGGATGAAGAAATTGCCCCTGAAGTCGAAGAGTTTTACCGGGAAAATCCTAACTTGCAGCAAGATATGCTTCAGCTGGAAAATATGCATGAACAGCTGCTTCAAAATCAGGAAGTTGCAACGGAAGTCCCCCAATTGCCTGAAAACATAAATAACGATAAGGAAGAAAGTGAAGATGTCAGAGAATAAACAAAATCTCCCTGCGTGGGATTTAAGTGATTTGTATCATGGAATCAATGATCCGAAAATCAATGCCGATATGGAAGATTACCGCCAGTCAGCCTTAACCTTTGCCGAGAAATACAAAGGGCGGCTGGCAAACCTTTCTCTGACAGAAGTTGCAGAAGCTTTGGATTTTTATGAGAAAATGTTAGAAAAAAGCGAACTCCTTGGCAGCTTTGCATATCTCAATATGTGTACGCAGATGAAAAATAAAGAAGCCATGGCGTTCTATCAAAACATTGTCGAGAAGCTGACGGATTACAGCAAACCGGCCATCTTCTTTGATTTGGAGTTGAACCAGCTGCCGGAAGACAAAATCAACACTTGGCTGGCTGATGAAAAAATTTCTGCTTACCGCCCGTTTATTGAGCGTTCACGGCGTTTTAAGCAATATGACTTGCCGGAAGCAGTGGAAGAAGTTTTTGTTGAAAAGTCTGTTACCTCGTCTGATGCCTGGGTGCGCTTTTATGAAGAAACATCCTCCCGTCTGGAATATACGGTTGACGGCAAAAAATATAATGACGCCGAAATCGGCAAACTTTTGCTGGATAAAGACCCGGAACTGCGCTTGAAGGCAGGCCGGGAGATTGCCCGCGTTGCCAAAGAAAATGCGCCGTTTATGAGCTTCGTCTATAACATGGTTATCAAAGATAAATCTATTTCCGATATTAAACGCGGCTATAAAACCCCGGTTTCTGCGCCCAACCTGGGTGAAAATGTCAAGGATTCGACAGTTGAAACGCTGGCTCAAACCGTCCGTGATAACTATGCCAAACTGGCACACCGCTTTTATAAATTAAAAGCCAAGTGGCTTGGTGTTGACAAACTCACTTATTGGGACAGAAATGCCCCATTGCCGTTCTGTGATGATGTTCATTACAGCTGGGACGACAGCGTCAAAATCGTATTGAATGCTTATAACGAATTTTCGCCGAAACTCGGAGAAATTGCCCGCAACTTCTTTGACAAGCCTTGGGTCGATGTGCCGCCACGCGATGGAAAACGCGGCGGAGCTTTTGCTGCTCCGGTATCCGGCAAACACCCGTATTTGTTCTTGAATTTTGTCGGCAAACAAAATGATGTTTTGACGCTGGCACACGAACTGGGACATGGCTGCCATATGATGACCCGCCTCAATAACGGCGAGTTAAATGAATGCAGCCGCATGACGACAGAGGAAGTTGCCTCCGTCTTTGGCGAAATGATGACATTCCAATCTCTGTTGCGCCAAACAACTGATGACAAAGCTAAACTCTGCCTGATTGCCGGCAAAGTCAGCGATATGATTAATACGGCCATCCGCCAGATTGCCTTTCACTTCTTCGAAAGCCGCGCTCATGACGAACGCCGCAACGGCGAACTTTCAGAAGACCGTCTGGGCGAAATCTGGTTGGAAGAAATGCGTGCCGCACAAGGTCCTTATGTTGAAATGGGCGATGAAAATGCACCAATCTGGTCGCAAGTCGGACACTTTTTCTTCCGCCCGTTTTATGTTTATTGTTACTCCTTTGCTGATTGCTTGGTCAACTCTCTGTATCAGGTCTATCAGGAGGGCAAAGTGGAGAATTTCCCAGATAAATATCTGGATATGTTGTCGAAAACGGCCATCACCGACTATGATAAATTGCTTAGCCCCTTTGGCCTGAACCCGGATGACCCGGAATTTTGGAATAAAGGCTTAAGCTTAATTTCACATTATATTGATGAACTGGAAGCTCTGGATAAAAAAGTCTTCGGTTAAAACAACAGCCCCTTGCCAAAGCGAGGGGCTTTTTATTTAGGCAATGTCCTCCAGTTCTATTTTGATTTTGCAGTTGTAAAACCCGGCCAGATAACTGA
>CAJTMA010000005.1 GCA_910577205.1 uncultured Alphaproteobacteria bacterium | reverse complement strand
TCCGCCTTAGAATAGGCATAAGTATTGTCGCAACATTGAGAAAAATAAGCATTGTCATAAGGACAGAAACGAACGGCATACTGCCCGGCAGCACAAGTACCGGTCTTACTAAAGCCCAGGGCTTTGCAACGATTAATGTTGTCGTGATTAAACTCTTGTTCTTTGTAATCAAAACCCATCTTGTCAGAAGAATTGACCACAAAATGAACCTTAGCGGTTTTATAGGCGGAAGCAGATTGGAAAGAAGAAAGCTTTGGCCTGAAGATTGGCTTTTGATTCAGATCTATGAGGTCGGTGCGTGAAAAAGAAGCGTCCCAAGCTCCAACAGAGAATGGAAACAGACATAAAGAAATGCCAACAGAAATCATTTTCATGATACACCTCACAAGTATAACCAGACCAAAGCTTAAGATAAGTATAGCACGGCTGTTATGGTCTGTCAATCATTAATAAGGGTCGGGTTTGGGTTTGTCTATGTGAGGTAGATATTTAGGGGATAAAAAAGCCCCACCATTTAGGTGGGGCAGGGGAATTAAAAGGTTTTATTTTGCTTTATTTTTCAAATCCTGGATTAAGGCATCTACGCCGCCCGGATTATTTTTTATGTAAGCTGTATACTCGTTACGGGCGGTAATTGCCAGGCTGACATTTTCAATAATGATGTCAACAATTTTGAATTTGTCGCCGCTTTGTTTTACGCGCCAGACAACTTTTGCCGGTTCGCCCTGATCCATAGGAACAGTGGTGTTTACAAAGACCTGATTAGCAGAGTTTGACGGTGATGTGCCGTGAAAAATAAATCTTTTGCCTTTGAATTCGTCAAAGCGGCGGGACCATGTTTTGATATTCATTGCACGGTAAGCGGCGATGAAGTTATCCTGCTGCTGTTTGGTGGCAGTTTTCCAATAACGCCCGAGAACGAATTTGCCGATGTAGTTCAGGTCTAAAGCGCTGTTGAACAGTTTTTCGAAGCGGGCATCTTTTTCCTGCATGGAAATTTTGGCATTAATAATGTCTTCAACGCCGTTTTCTGTTACTTGTTTTACAAAAGCTTCAGCCTTTGCCGCGTCAATTGAAGCGCAGGCGGTGTTGATATTTAAGAATAACGCTGCACCCAGCATCATCAAAATACTTTTTTTCATAAAATATAACTCCGTTTATGATTAATTATTTTCTGTTTCCATTTCGTTGTAAGTTTCGTCTTCGTCCTCAAGCCCGAAATCAAAATCATAAGCTGCAGAACCTTGGTTGGATTGATTATTGTAGCAACCCATTTTGCCGCGATTTTGCAGATAAGCCGACCGCATGGCCGCATAGAAGTCAACAGAATTGCGTTCCAAATCATCCCAGATATCCATGACGGATTCACGGGTGACAATTCCAGAAACAGCTGCGTAAGAATACATTACTTTGTCTTTGACATTGGCATCATTGTAAGTTGCCCAGTAAAGCGGGTTTGCCGCAGAATCAAGCGCCAAAGAAACAGCAGCGCGCGGTGTGCTGGGGCCGAAAATTGGCAAAACGATGTAAGGGCCGTCAGGGACGCACCATTTGGCAAGCGTGCTGTCAAAACCGGCTTTATGGCGTGGCCAGCCCCAACCGTCGGCGACATCATACATTCCGCCTAAGCCCAAGGTGCTGTTGACTGCAAAACGTGCTAAACTCATACCGCTGTCTTTAAGGTCGCCTTGCAGAAGGTTATTGGCGGCATATAGAGGTTCTTTAAGGTTCGCGATGACCGAACTGACGCGATCTCTGGTGTATTGGTTGGTTATGTTGCGGTAGCCTTCAGCCAATGGTTTCAGGACATATTTATCAACTTGATAGTTGAACTTGAACATTGCACGATTGTATGTTTCGAAAGTGTCAGCCTGATCATGGGTGTCAGAAATAGCAGAAGTTGTGGAACTGCAGGATGCTGTTGCCAAAACGGTAATTGCTAAAACAGACGTAAGTAAAACTCTTTTCTGCACGTGTTTCCCTTTCATCAAACGCTGATACTAATAATTGCCCCAAATATAGCATTAATTTTTACTAAATCAATAAAAATTGTTGTATCCGGGTTAATATATTCGTATGTATAATTATATTATCAGGGGAGGGAAGTATGTATTTTGCACATATATCGGACTTGCATATAGGAGATCCAAGTAAAAAAGGAAGTGAAAATCTGCGCCGGATTGTTGCGGAAATCAATCGGTTTTGTGCGCCGTTAGAGTTTGTTCTGGTTACCGGGGATATTGCTCAGGGAGCAGGAAAACATTACACCGAGGCATTGGAAATTCTTAACGGCTTGAAAGTCCCTTATTATGTTATTCCCGGCAATAAAGACGGGACGGAGAAACTGATTGTTGCGCTGCGTGATACATATCCTTTTCATCCTTTGCCTCAGGTTTGTGACGGGTTGCAGTATGTTGTGGATGATTATGAACTGCGTTTGATTGCCGTTGATACTTATAAAGAAGGTGTTATGAATGGCGAATTGAGCGAAGAACGTTTGCAATGGCTGAAAGAAAAGCTTATGGATAATCCCGGCAAAAAGCCTGTCGTTATTATGGTTCATCAATTTCCTTTCCAGACCGGGCTGCATACCTTTGACAGGATGGGGGGAAGTTGGTATGAAAAATTCAGGTATACGGTCAGCGACCATAAAGATACGGTCAAGTTGGTGGTATGCGGCCATTTGCATAACCCGGTCAGCGGAAATATCGACGGTGTGCCGGTGGTGACTGCGCCGAGCACAAATTGGCGTGCCAAGTATGATATTGTTCCGGTGGAAAATATTGTGGCCGAGGATAAGCCTTTAGGGTTTTATGTGTATCGTTATGAGGCCGGTTTGCTGACATCTTATCTTGTTCCTGCACATCCTTAAAGAATGTTACAAAGCCGTAATGTTTTGTGTTTTGCTTTTGCGGAGGATTTGTCATAATATCACGTTCAGTTAAAACTTTATAAAAGGACAAAGTAAAATGACAAATAAACCTGCAAAACCGATTAATCTGTTTGACTGTGCGACTTCTCAGAAAGTTATCGGCCAGGAAAATTTTTTGAATGCTTTCAAAACTATTTTGAACCATGGCGGTTATGCCCAAGGTCCTGAAACCCGCGAACTAGATCAGAAATTGGCTGATTATTCCGGCACAAAATTCTGCGCAACCTGCGGTTCTGGTACAGATGCTTTGACTCTGGCTTTGATGGCTTGGGATGTTAAAGCAGGTGATGCGGTATTTGTTTCCTCCTTTACGTTTGTTGCTTCTGCCGAAGCTCCGGTTTTGTTGGGTGCTACCCCGATTTTTGTTGATTCTGATCCGAATACTTACAACATGAATCCGCAGGATTTGGAAAGAGCAATTGAAGAAGTTAAGAAAGAAGGCAAGCTCAATCTTAAAGCCGTTATCGCCGTTGATATTTTCGGTTCTCCTTGCGATTATGATGCAATTATCAATATTGCCCGCAAAAATGGCATGAAAGTTTTGTCTGACTCTTGCCAGTCTTATGGTTCTGTTTACAAAGGCAAAAAAGCCGGTTCTATTGCTGATATGTCCGCTACTTCTTTCTACCCGACAAAGCCTTTGGCTTGCTATGGTGACGGTGGTGCCGTATTTACTAATTCCAATGAAGAAAATGAACTGGTTAAGTCTTGCCGCGTTCACGGTATGAGCCCGGAAGACCATTATGACAATGTTCGTCTTGGCATGACAGGGCGTTTGAATACTTTCCAAGCTGCAGTTGTTTTGCAGAAACTGAAAGTGTTCGATCAGGAACTGAAAGACCGTTTCCGTGTTGCCAGCCGTTATGATAACGAATTGAGCAGCTATTTCCACAAACAACAGATTTTGGACGGTTGCCAGTCAGCTTATGCTTTGTATACAATTGATTGTGAAGATCGTGATGGTTTGATGGCATTCCTGAAAGAAAATGGTATTCCTTGCGGTGCTTATTATCCGCGTCCGGTTCATACCCAGACCGCTTATGCTAAATGGAATACACGTTCTCTGCCGGTTTGTGAAAAACTGTCTAAAACTGTTCTCTCTATTCCGATGACTCCGTATCTTGATGATGAAGATTTGGATTATGTCATCAGCAAGATGAATGAGTTCGCAGCTTCCAAAACCAGCAAAGCAGCATAGATTTTAGGATAGTATTAAAAAGGGCTTCTGTTTCAGAAGCCCTTTTTTTGTTATCTGATTATTGTGTTTGACAGATATTATTTGTGTTTTTTGACTTTATAGAAAAACTCATAAATCTGCAGATAAATGACGCATTGAATAACGGTGAACAAGGCCGTAAATGCTGCGCGTAACAGCCAAGAATCTGCGGACAGGGCAAAGATGCCAAAAGGCAAAAAGCCATAAACGATGAAACAAACCAGGAAAATGCGCAGATAATTGTCTTTCGCATGGAAGAAAGTTAAAGTTATAGATGCATTGCGGCCGATGACGGCTGATACCCATGCCATGGCGGGGATGAAGAAAATAACTGTCAGGAAGAGAAACATTCCGCCGTAAAGGGTATAACGGAAAGTTTCGGAGGCGATAAAATCAGCCCAGATATGGCGGATTTGCGGGTAAATTTCCAGAGGGTTTAACAGCCAAAGGAAAAACAGGATGGCTGTTTCCAACAGCATCAAGCTGGCAAAAGCCAGTAAGGCAATTGTTATAATTCTTATCAGCGCATGAATGAACTCATGCTTTTTTAGCAGTGGTTTGCGGTTGAAATATACACGCACGAAGCAGAAATAAAACAGGTAAGTGTAAAGCAGATAGATAATGCCGCCCTGCAAATTATCGCGGATGTTAAAGCTGCCAAGAAAATATATTCCCGCAAATGAAAGTATGGTGAATAGGCTGAGCATTGGCCAGTGGCTTGACATATAGCGGAAGCTGTTGCGGAAAATAGTTGTAATCGGGAGACTTTTAGTCATTTCCAGCTCCTTTACAGAGTTAATTTGTGTTTATCATAACTTACATTTAAATAAAAAGACAGATTAAAGTGACAAATTGTGGGTTTTTATAAGGAGGGCTTAATCTGAAAAGGGAATCGTTTTGTTTAAGGGGCTGATTATAGGGCAGAGATAAAAAAATACCCGTTAGAAACGGGTATTTTTGAGAGAATTAACTATTTGGCGTCTTTCTTTTTATCCATAAACTGTTCCAGCCAATGGATGTTATATTGTCCGTCAATATATTCTGCTTGGGAAATTATTTCTTGGTGCAGAGGGATTGTTGTTTTGACACCATCGATGACAAATTCTTCCAGTGCACGGCGCAGGCGCATTAATGCACCGTTGCGGGTTCTGCCACTGACAATCAGCTTGGCAATCATGCTGTCATAAAACGGCGGAATGCTGTATCCGGAATAAATTTCAGAATCGACACGGACACCCAGGCCGCCGGGAGCGTGCCATTCGGTAATTTTACCGGGGCAGGGAATGAATGTTGCCGGATCTTCGGCATTAATACGGCATTCAATAGCGTGGCCGCGGAATTTAATGTCATCCTGTGTGTAGCCCAGAGCTGCACCGCTGGCAATGCGAATCTGCTCGCGCACGATATCAATGCCGGTGATGGCTTCCGTAATCGGGTGTTCTACTTGCAGACGGGTATTCATTTCCATAAAATAAAAACGTCCGTCTTCGTAAAGAAATTCTAAAGTTCCGGCGTTGGTATAGCCGATTTTTTCAATAGCTTTACGAACGATTTCACCGATTTCCTGACGTTGCTGACTGTTTAATGCCGGAGAAGGGCATTCTTCAATGACTTTTTGGTTGCTGCGCTGAATGGAGCAGTCACGTTCGCCGAGGTGGACAACGTGGCCGTATTTGTCAGCCAAAATCTGCATTTCAATGTGGCGCGGTTTCTGGAGGTATTTTTCCATATAGACTACGTCGCTGGTGAATGCAGCTTTAGCTTCGGCGCGTGCCATTGTATAGGCTTCTTTCATTTCATCATCATTAAAGGCAATTTTCATACCTTTGCCTCCGCCTCCGGCAGTGGCCTTAACGATGACCGGGTAGCCGATTTTGTTACCCCATTCAAGAGCCATTTCAACGCTTTCGAGAGCGGGAGAACCGGGAGTTACCGGGATGCCTGCTTCTTGTGCAACTTTACGGGCGGTAATTTTGTCACCCATTAAGCGCATCTGTTCGGCGCTCGGGCCAATGAATGTAATGCCGTGTTTTTCAACCATTTCAGCGAAGTCTGCATTTTCGGAAAGAAAACCGAATCCGGGGTGAATGGCATCAGCGCCGGTAATTAAAGCGGCAGAGATAATTGCCGGTTTGTTTAAATAAGAATCGGCGGAGCGTGACGGGCCGATACAAACCGCTTCGTCAGCCAGGCGGACGTGCATTGCATTGGCATCGGCTTCAGAGTGGACGGCAACGGTACGGATACCCATTTCGCGGCAAGCGCGATGAATGCGGAGAGCAACTTCGCCGCGGTTAGCAATCAGGACTTTTTCAAACATTATGTTTTTCCTAAAAGTTATTCAATAATGATTAACGGTTCACCATATTCTACAGGATCGCCGCCGGAAACCAAAATCTTGGTAATTTTGCCGGCCATGTGTGCTTTAACCGGGTTAAAAGTTTTCATTGCTTCAATCAGGCAAACCGTGTCGCCGGCATTAACGCTGTCGCCGACTTTAACATAGTCTGGAGAATTCGGGTCGCTGGACAGGTATACAACACCAACCATCGGGGATTTAACAGCGCCCGGAAGTTTGGCATAATCTTCTTCAGAAACAGGAGCCGGAGCAGCAGGCGCAGCCGGGGTGGTAACAGGCAGAGAAGCCGGAGCGGCAGGAGCAAAAGCAGGAGCTGCAGGCAGAGGAGCCATCGGCGCAACCGGAGCGGCGTGCGGCAGTTCTCTGGTTAGGCAGATGCGGCAGCCTTCGTCTTCATATTCGAGTTCGGTCAGGTTGCTCTTATCAAGAATTTCAGCCAGTTTGCTGATGACTTTAGGATCCAAAGGATTTGACATGGTGTTATTCTCTCTTTTTTAATCTGTTAATTCTTAGATTTGAATCATTAGCTCTAATTTATATGAAACACAACAAAAATCTTATTTTTTTGCATTTTTTTGTGATTTTTGAGCGTTTTTTGATTAAAAATGGGGAAAACTTGGCAAAATTTCAAGTTGGGGAATTTTATGTGAAAATATAGTTTTAGGTTTTTAGTCTTAATTCTATTATTAATAGAAAATATTTGGCACGCAATTTGCATATTATATCTTAAACTAATTTGAAAGGATTATCAGATGGCTTTAAGCAGCTTTACTCCTTCGGTTACAGGGTTAGATGCCCAGTCACACGCTTTGCAGACTGTGAGTACGAATTTTGCAAATATGCGGACTGTCGGTTATAAGCCCAATGAAACCATGTTTAAAACATTACTGGGAACGACACCCAGTTATAATAATACGGTTGACCAGCTGAGTTCTAGCCGCGTTAATATCAACGGCGTGTCATATTATGATCGTACCTTGGTGAATAAACAGGGAATTATTACCGCTACCGGCAATAATTACGATGTGGCGCTCAGTGGTGAAAATGCTTTTTTTGAGGTAAAAGATTCCGGCGGAAAAATTTATTATACGCGTGCCGGCGATTTTACGACTTTAACTCAAAACGGCCAGTCGTTTTTGGTGACGGGAAGCGGACTGAAAGTTCAGGGGTTTCCGGCTGTCGGCAATGGTTTTGGCGCTAATGTGACTGATATAGAACTTAAATATCAGGAAAAAGTTCCCTCCGTGCCCACAACGGAAGCGGCAGTTATTGCCAATGTTCCCGCAGACGGGGTCGACAGCAGCACTTATGGTGTTACTGTTTATGGCCCTAATAATGATGGCCGGACAATGAATATGGTTTTTTCTAAAGTAGAAGGGAAAATTAATACTTGGGAAATTAACTTTAATATTGATGACGGTACAGTCAGCGGTGGGCCGCTTGAAGCAGTGTTTAATGCAGATGGTGCGTTACTTAGTCCTAAGAATTTCAATATATCCGTGGCTTGGGATGATGGTAGTACAAACAATATCGCTATGGATATTTCAAAAATGACGCAATATGCCGGTAGTTCGGGCATAACCAAAGTCGAGCAGGATGGTGCGCCGAGCGGAAATTTTGTTAAGAGCTTTATTGACGGCAATGGTATTGTTAAAGCAACTTACAGCAATGGTGCGGAAATAAATTATGCCAAACTGGCTATTGTCGGTTTTGAATCCTCTGATAATTTGATTCCGGTCAATAATACTTTGTTTGAAGCGAGCAATGACACAGGGGATAGCCATTATGTTAACGGGCCGGATAAGAATATTGCCAATCTTATTCAGCCGCAGGCGGTGGAATCTTCCGCGGTTAATGTGGAGAGCGAATTTGCGCGCCTGATTGTGGTTCAGAGGGCTTATTCGCTTAATACGCAGTCGTTTAATGCCAATAATGAAATGTTGCAGACGATTGTGAATTTGAAGACTTAGCCAATTGTATTTTGTGAAAATGAAAAACAGCCGTAATTGTTTGTTGACAAAAACGGCTGTTTTTGTGTATTGTTAGACATAATTTTTTATGGATGGCAATAATGCGATATGAAAACGAATCCCAGTTAAACTTGCGTTTTATGAAAACTTTTGCTTTGGCGGCAGAGAGAGTTTCTTTGGCCGGAAAAAGCACTGATATGTCTGTCGAGCAGTATGCCGAATATCTTAAGACGCTGTCTAAAGAGTATCCGGCCTTGGAAAATGTGGTGTGGGAGCTGAACCTGCATTATGGTTCGAATATGCGTGTTCCGAATGTCAGCGATGAAGATGATTATGGCCGCAGCCAGCATTTTACGGCATTATCTCATGCATTGGCAGTGGAAATGAAGCAGCGCTTTTCGGGGATACGTCCTTGGTATGACGGAAATACCGCTACTTTGCCTCAGCAGCTTGATGCCGCGTTTGTCAATATGAATTCTTCATCTGAGCATATTAAGAATAAATACTGGCTGTATCATACTTTGGGGTTGTCGCTTCAGGAAATTCAGGCGAAAAAATCTGAATTTCAGCAGCAGATGTTTGATGAAATAGAACAACGGAATTTGTCGGAACAAGTGGCCGTTGTTATGGAAAGTTTCGGTTTGGCGGTAGATGAGCAAGACGGAGATGATATTAATAATATATTATGTGACGTCGGGAATGAATTTTTATTGGCCAAAGGAAAAGTAAACGCGGGGGAAGTTGCTGTTTCTCTTCGTGACCGGCTTCATGAAAGTTGGGATTTTTCGGACAGCAATGACAAGCTTTTGCTTTCTTTGATGACACCTGTAGAAAGTCTTAAGCAGGTTATTCATAGCGTCCAGAAAAAGATGAAAAGTTGGAATTATCCTGAGTATTATCTGAATAAAATGCAAGGTGTTTTAGGGGATGTGGCTGACAGTGAGCAGCTTCAGGATGAAATCTATTCGCTGGGTAATATGCGGGAGAAAAAGACTGAAAAACGCTGGAAAGACGGAAAGCCTTTACCCGATTATCTGGAAAATTTAGAAAATGACGAAGCGTTTCAGAAGGTTAATAGCGAAAGTGCTTTTTGGTGTAAGTATGAAACAGCCGGTGCTGCGTTGCATTCTCCGGAATGGCAGGAAAGGTTAGGATTGGTTCTTGGCGGCTGGAGTCAGATGCTGTGGAACGAAACAAGTGAAATTGACCGCGGGTTGGATGAATTTTGGAGTGATAAGCAAAATTCAGCGGATGATAGTGATGACGACGATGATGAAAAAGAAGAAATGTTCGGCGGCAATGAGGAGAAAGTGCAACTGTTTAAGGAAGAAGCTTTGGCTTTCGCCGGAAAATTTGTTGTTTTGGCTGAGGCAGCAGAAAACTATCTGGGAATAGTGTTAAATGATTCCGGCATCAGCCAGAAAACGTTAGACAAGATAAGCCGGGAAGAAGGGTTAAGCGATGAGGCCTCCCGCGTTATTGAACTGGTTGTTGATACTTTTGACAAGAATTATAATATTCAGGATTTTTTTCCGCGTGAAACGGTTCTGGATGCAGACGAAAACTCTGATGTTTTTATTGATAAGCTGGCAAAACTGCCGCATAGTCCTGCCAAACGGGATGTTGCGAATCTGATGTTGCAGAATTTTCAGCTGCAGAAGCGGGATTTAGAGAGTGAAGATGAAATCGTTACCGAAAATTTGGTGGAAAAGATTGAAACAGTACATCAGAATCAATATGAAACGTTAAGTGATTTTGTAAGTTATGCTGTTAATACCTATCCGGAGCTTTCTGGCGAAAAAGCAAATGTATATGCGGATGATTTCAGTTACTTGGTCAGTGCAAATTTGGTTGTTCCTTTATATTTGGATGTTCAGCCGTATCCGGGAGCAAAGGAGAAAATCCTGGAGGAATTGAACGGCTATGAAAATTATAGTCCGGAAGCCAGGAAATTTATGAGCGGCTTGATTGACAGCTATTTTAAAGCAATTAAACCGATTCATGAAGATAATAAAAAACGAATTGACGATATTTTGTTAACAGAAGATGAGAAATTACTCGAGGAAGATTCTCTGGCCTCTGCAATTACGGAATATAAGGATATGATATTGCGTTCAGATGAGTTGCAACAGCAAATCGGCCGTTTGGAAGAGATATCGCGAGGGGAGGAAGCTGTTTACCGGAAGTATGAAGCCTTTCAGGAGCGCAGAGAAATGTATCACATTTCAGATAAGGCGATGCGCCGGGCGTTAATGCAGGCAAAAATCTTTGTCCGCTAGATAAAAAAGTGTGTTGATGAAAATTTTTTTGCACAATGTCATTTTTAACTAGACAAGCGGAAAAATATGTTTTATAAACCTCTTCGTCAACAGATGCTCGGGTAGCTCAGTTGGTAGAGCAGAGGACTGAAAATCCTCGTGTCGGCGGTTCGATCCCGTCCCCGAGCACCATAAAAAAAACCTCCCTTGTGGAGGTTTTTTTAATGGTATTAATTTTGATATGAACTCATGAAGTTCTTTATGTTTTATTGTTTACCGCCACAGAGGCGGTTTTTTGTTTTTATAGCCTAAAGTTGATTTTCTGTTGTACAAAAAAAATAATACACCCAATAATTTGTAATTGACAACTGAAATTATTGATTTATATTCTTTGATAAATTCTACCGAGAGGATGTGTCGTGATGAGAAGTAAATTTTGGGGGTTGCCGATTGGTGGCGGTCAGGAGGAAGAGCAAGATAACAAAGATAAGTTTCAGCCAGATAAGAATCCGAGCGATTGTGAAGAAGGAGCGTCTCAAAACAAATCGGAAATCTGGTTTTGTCCGGAAGTTTATGAGCATAGTTTATATTATATGAAGAATCCGACAAAGCATTAATAAAGTTTCAGCTTGGGGAGAGGGAGGGCAGGAGGCAAAGTCAGTAGGCAAAATAAATGGCCGAATGCTCAGGAGATTTCCTGCGAGTATATTGTACAACAGATAAGCGGTGTAGTTCAGCTTAGGAAATTGTTTGCAGTATATTATGTGGCGGATAAGCGGTGCAGCTCTGCCGGGAAAACTTGTCTGGTTAAGGCAAGTTCCGAAAAGCTTTTGTTAATGTATTTTTATAAAAGGGATAAATTTGAGCAATTTTATCTTCGTGGTATTCTTGCGTTTTTTGATTGTGAAAAGCGGAATGCAGCCGAATATCCAAATAGTCTGGGTTGTAGAAGCCGGTTTGGCAGTTGCCGCGCGTTTGGTTTGTTCATAGTAATCATAAGCATCAAAAAGGTTGCGAAGTTTATCGCTATCGTTAAGTGTGGACAGTTTAAGAATGGTGTGTGTCCAGATATCAAGCAGGTCATTTTGGCGGCGTATAAAGTCATTTTGCACGCGGCTGTGCGAGGTTTCCCGGACAACGTATTTGCCTAAGACTTCCTTTATATATCCGGCTTGGTATTTGGAGGCAAGCGGCAGCAGCATTTGGAAATTCTGTCCGCCTTTGCCTTCATAAATTTCCCGTTGCGGCAAAACATCTAAAAAAGCAGAGCTTCTGATAATCGCTCCGATAGGCGGCCACAGAATATTGCGATTATGTATCAAATCGCTGAACAAATTGTCTTCCTTTTCCGGGATGCGTTCAATTATATGCAGCGGTTTGTCGAGGTCATTTTCCGCGACTTCTTCTAACTGGCAGAATGCCAAAGCATATTCGGGGTGCGCTTCCATAAATGACACTTTTTGTTCAATGTGTTGCGGTAATAAGATGTCATCGCTGTCCGGCCAGAGCAGATAATCGCCGCTGAATATTTTTAAGCCTTTATTTAAGGCTGCGGCTTGTCCGGCATTGTCTTGTTTGATGTAAATGACAGACCAGCCTTTTTGTTCCAACCGGGGTTTATAATCTAAAAAAAGTTGCTCTGAATTGTCTGTGGAGCCATCATTAACGAAGATAAATTCAACATTTGTGTAAGTTTGCTCAGTGAGGCTTTGCAAAAAGTGCGGGAGGTAGCTTGCGCCATTGTAGCAAGGAGAGATGATGGATACTTTTTTCATATTATACTTTTCTGAGATTAACTATTTATATTAAGGATACAGAAAATTTTGGTTATAAAGCAATAGAACAAATGTCCGTGTTAATAACTTTTATTTTATGGTTTACTTTTTTTAGAAAATTGTTGGTTGTAAATATTTTTTTAACCTCTTGATTGTATATATAAGTCACAATATTTATTAGAGAGGAACGACTATGAAAAATTCTAACATTATCTTAAATGAAAACGCTATTCGCGAAGCTGCTTATTTCATTTGGAAGAATAACGGCTGCCCGGCAAACACCAGCGCTCAGGACTGGAATGCTGCTATCAATCAGCTGTCTTCTTTGGCTACTTTGAATAAAGCTGCAAAGAAGGTTTCTTCCTGCAAGACTTCTTCTCTGGTTAAAAAGACCCCGGTTAAAACCGCAGCCAAAACCACTTCAAAGAAGAAATCTAAATAACAGCCAGGTTGTTTGGTAAATCAAAAAAGCTCCGATGTTTCGGAGCTTTTTTTGTGTTTTCGGGATGTAAACGATTGTAGGAAAAGCAATTCCGCAGTTTTTAAAAACTTGATTTCTGGACATAGCTGCGGCATCCCGAAAATGATTAGCCGGCAAGCTGTTTTATTGCTTTTAAGCGTTGTTTGAATGCTTTGCGTTTACGCTTATAATGCGTATGTTTGCGCCCAAAGGTCAGGCAAGAGAGAATTTTACTGCGCCAAAATTGCCAAAGCAGGGAAAAGCGATGAGTGGCATCATATAGCAGTTTGGCATTTAGTCCGTTTGGCGCAGGTGTTTGCAATTTGATTTCATGATGCAGTATTGACCGGCGCGCATAGTTCCACCAAAGGATACTTAAAACGGAAGAAACGTTATTCCAAGGTTTTTTCCCGGATGTATAGTGGATGATTGCCGGGGATTGGCGGAGTGTTTGCAGGTAGTGCTGTTGTTCGTCTGGCGGCAGGCTGCCAATATTTTCCAGCGGGTGATGGAGAACTAAAAACTGCCAATAGAAATTCCATTTTAAGTCCAGAAATTTAACTTTTCCTCGGGCGATTTTGTTTAAGGCATCCTGATCAGGACAGCAAAGGTTGGGCATAGTTGAAATAAATTTCAAACAGCGTTCTTTAAGGCGGTATTTCAGGCAGTTCTGCGTATTTATCAATAAAACGCCTGAATTAAAATATGTTTTTGGGGATAGGTTGAGGCTTTCCTGAATGTATTGCCTCATTCCGGGATTGGTGTAGTTAATAACTGCGGCAAAGAGGTACTGGTCAATGTCTGTCTGGTATAGTTCACTGATATTGGCATTTACAATCAAATCGCAGTCCAGATAGAGAACTTTGGGGTAAGATTGCAACAGTTCGGGAATCAATAGCCGGTAATACATTTCGCGGCTGTAATGCGCGCAGGAATAAAGATGCTGGTGATCAATAATCTTGGAAACATTTACCGCTTCAATGGCTGCTTGTGGAAATGAAGCATTGAAATAGGTTATTTTTTGTTGGGCAGCGGAGGACAGCTCATTACATAAGATGTAAATGTCATAATTATATCCCGGAGCAGCGTTGTCTTGTAATGAAGTTAATGTTACCGATAAATAAGGGAGGTATTTTTCATTACAGGCAAAAACAATGGGAATTATGTTCTCCGCGAAAGAAAGCCGCTTGTACCAGGCAGCCCAAGGGCAGTTTACATAATATGACGGATGAATGTTCTGCTTGTTTAGGAAAGAGAGTATTTGCTTACGGATTTCCAGAGGAAGCATATGTTGGTCATGTTGCATATTTTGCAAGTCTTTGATGCCGGTATCAATCAGCAGGGAGCGGATATATTCAGAGTGATTGCTGTAAAGGTTTAGAATTTTGGCAAAGGTTGCCAGGTGGCACTGATAGGCCGCCAAATCATTCTGTCTGCTCAAACTTTTTTTCTGGTTGCAACGGTAATTGACGAAGTGCCCTGTGTGAAAACAGATTTTGGGATTACAGGGGAATAAGCTGAAATAAAAATAGCGGTCGTTGGCGCATTTTACTGTGTCAAATTGTAGGCCGTTTTTTTTGATGAAGGAGGTTTTATAAATTTTGTTCCACGGGACAACACTGCTGTTGATGAAAAACTTGGGGTTGTCATGAAAACTCTTGATTTGTTCTGTTTGTTGAGAGGTAAATAAATTAACCTGTGTGGTGATTTTTCCATAAATCCGGTTATATTGAAAAAAACAAATATCAGCCGCGGTTTGTTCAATTTCGGCGAGCAGAGGCGTGTATATGTCTGGTTCCAGCCAATCATCACTGTCCAGAAAGTGAATGTATTCGCCTTTTGCATGGGATATACCCAGATTTCTGGCAGCTCCTGCGCCTTGTGTTGACGGTAGATTAAAAATTCGAATACGGGAATCTTCGGCAGCCAGGCTGTTTAGAATGGCGGTGCTGTTATCTGTTGAGGCGTCGTTAATACAAAGGATTTCAAAGTCGTTGAAATTTTGAGCGGTTATACTGTTCAAACATTGTTTGAGGTAGGTTGCATTATTATAGATGGGGATGATTATACTCAGCTTGGTCATCGGTTTTCCTTAAATTCTGTAAAAAAACAAAACCCGCTCTAAAAAGGCGGGCGGATGTTCGAAAACCGTTCATAGATAAAGACGGCTCGGCTTATTTGGCCAAGACCTTATTCACCGACATCCGTCCACGACAGAAATCGGTATATAATTTATTGGTCGCTATACACCAGCGACTATCTATGATGAGGGTTTTCGACGCCCGGGCTTCTATGAAGCTTATCTTCAAACTATTATACTTTGGAAAATTAGGCAAGAAATTTTGTTGAATAAATTTAGTGCGTTTTAGGAAAATCTTAAAAAGGTTAATTGTTTGATAAATATTTGCCTGTATATATGAGTATTATTAGTAGAAAACAGGGGATGTAGAGATGACTCACTTTGATGAAAAAACTATTCGCGAAACCGCTTATTACATATGGAAGAATAATGGCTGCCAAGCCGGAACAAGTCAGCGTGACTGGGAAGAAGCCGTTAATCTTTTGGAACGGAAAGATGCTCTGACAACCGCCGGCCATATTTCTTCTTTATACAAGGCGGCCTATTTAAGCACCCGTTTGAAGGCTGAAGCTAAAAAGAAAAACAGCTTAGATTTGATGCGGAAGATTATTTTGAAATAGTGACTTGCTATTGTTCATTTTATTCAAACTCCGGTTGGTTTTCTCTGCCGGAGTTTTTTACGGAAATGGTTTAAGAGGCACAATATTTACTTTGTGACAGTGTTTTATGCCAAAAGTTAAACCGCCCTAGAGGGCGGTTTGTTTTATTTCTTGGCTGCCATGATTTTTAATGCGTCTTCCAAAGTCAGTTCTTTGTCTTTAAACTCGCGGGGAATCGCATAATTGGTTTTGCCGCATTTGATGTATGGTCCGTAACGGCCGCTTAGCAGCGTGATGTCATTCTTATCTTTGGGGTTTTGTCCCAAGACTGTTCCGGTTGGGCGCTCAGCAACATTTTTCAAAATTTCTTCGGCGCGTTCCAAAGTGATGTTGAAAATATTGTCATTGCCGGTTAAGGATTTTGATTTGCCGCCTTGTTTCAGATATTGTCCGAATTTGCCGATGTTTACTTCAATGCCGTTGCCGAGCTGACGAGGCAGAGAAGCCAGAATTAAAGCCTGTTCGGGCGTAATCTCTTCAGGTTTTAAGAAGCGCGGCAGAGCAACGCGTTTGGGGTTTTCAGTTGTGGCGGTGGCATTTTCGCCGAGCTGGATATAAAAACCATAAGGTCCTTTTTTCAGATAAACGTTTAAGCCGTTGAGTTCGCCCATGATTTTATCTTCCGGGTTAGGCGCTTTAGGCGTATCGCTGCTCATTTCTTCAGTGACATCCGTCAGGGGTTTGGTATATTTGCAATCCGGATAATTGGAGCAGCCGAGAAAAGCGCCGAATTTGCCGAGTTTGATGCTTAACTTGCCTTTGCCGCATTCCGGGCAGACGCGCGGGTCAGAACCGTCTTCGCGCGGCGGAAAGAGGTGATAAGACAAGACTTCGTCAATTTTTTCAATGACTTCGCTGATCTGCAGCGGTTGGACGGCATCAATATTTTTGATGAACTTGGTCCAAAAACCGCCGAGCAGTTTTTTCCATTCCATTTCGCCGTTGGAAATGTCATCAAGGTATTCTTCCAACTGGGCGGTGAAATCATACTCAACATATTTTTTGAAGAAGTTTTCAAGGAAAACCGTTACGATACGGCCGCGGTCTTCTGGAATGAAACGCAGCTTTTCGACTTTGACGTATTTTCTGTCCTGCAAAACGGCGATAATCGATGCATAAGTAGACGGGCGGCCGATGCCGAGTTCTTCAAGCTTTTTCACCAGACTGGCTTCGGTAAAGCGCGGCGGCGGTGTGGTGAAGTGTTGTTCGGGGCGGATTTCGCCTTTGGTGACACCTTCGCCGACTTCAACATTAGGCAGAATCCGATTTTCATCGTCCTCATCGGCATTGTCGTCTTTACTTTCGACATACAGTTTAAGGAAACCGTCAAAATTAATAACCTGTCCATTGGCGCGCAGAACAATTTTGCCGTCAGCGGAGGTCGCATCTACGGTGACTTTGTCCATTACTGCCGGGTTCATTTGGCAGGCAACCGTACGTTTCCAAATCAGTTCGTAGAGTTTATGGGCATCGGAGTCAAGTTTGCTTTCCAGCTTTTTCGGCGTTTCTTCAATATGAGCCGGACGGATAGCTTCGTGTGCTTCCTGCGCATTTTTCGATTTGGTTTTATATTCTTTGGCTGTTTTGGGCAGGTAAGCTTCGCCAAAGTATTTCAGGATTGCCGTGCGGCAGGCTTCAATCGCTTCCTTGGAGAGGTTGACCGCATCGGTACGCATATAGGTAATTAAACCTTCTTCGTATAGTTTTTGTGCGGTTTGCATTGTTTTCTTGGCACTGAAGCGTAATTTTCTGGCGGCTTCCTGTTGTAAGGTGGATGTGGTGAACGGCGGCGCAGGGTAACGGTTGGTCTTTTTGCGTTCAACATTGGAAATGGCGAAATCCTGAGCTTCAATTTTTGCTTTAGCTTCAAGCGCTTTGGCCTCTGTATTTAAATCAAATTTTTCAAGTTTTTTGCCGTCCAGCGTAATCAAGTGGGTTTTGATTAATGCTTGGGTTTTGCTGATTAAATCCGCATCGACCGTCCAATATTCTTCGGCTTTAAATTTTTCGATTTCAGTTTCGCGTTCGCAAATCAGGCGCAGGGCGACCGACTGTACGCGCCCGGCGGATTTTGAACCGGGCAGTTTGCGCCATAGAACCGGGGATAAAGTAAAGCCCACCAAGTAGTCCAAGGCACGGCGCGCCATGTAGGCAGAAACCAGATTATCGTCGATTTGCCGCGGGTTCTTAATTGCCTCGGTAACGGCAGATTTGGTAATTTCATGAAAGACAACGCGCTCAATTTTTTTATCTTTGATTTTTTTACGGGCGGTCAATTCTTCCAAAATATGCCAGGCAATGGCTTCTCCTTCTCTATCCGGGTCGGATGCGAGGACAATCGTGTCTGCGTCTTTTACTGCGGCGACGATGTCGTTAAGGCGTTTTTTGCCGCCGGCGCTTAACTCCCAAGTCATGGCGAAACCGTCATCAGGATTGACCGAACCGTCTTTGCTCGGCAAATCGCGGATATGGCCGAAGCTGGCCAGCACTTTATAATCGCTGCCGAGGTATTTGTTAATGGTTTTGGCTTTGGCCGGAGATTCCACAATAACTAATTTCATTACCTTTTTTCCATTTTATTTAATTAACGCGATTTTGTTGCCTGCCAGACGTGTAATCCGCCCGTCCATTTCCAATTCCAGAATTTGGAGGGAAACAGCGGCCGAATCTAATCCGGACTCCCGTATAATTTCATCCACATATACTCCGCCGGGGGTTAAAAAATCAATGATATTTATTTCGCCGGTGGAAAGTGCGGCCTCTGGAATATCGGCAGTTTTGGGCTGATTGTCAAGAGGGGGAAGAAATAATTCTTTTTGAACCGGGCGCTGTATCGGGCGGATTTGGCGGCTTTGCGCCTGTTGCATAAGGTTGAGGATATCTTCGGCATTTTCAACCAGATAAGCGCCGTCTTTGATTAATTTGTTCGGCCCGGCGGAACGTCCGTCAGCCGGAAAACCGGGAATGGCATAGACATCACGCCCTTGTTCCAGCGCCAGGCGGGCTGTTATCAGCGAGCCGGAATGCAGCGAAGCCTCAACAACCAATGTGCCTTGGGATAAGGCTGACACAATACGGTTGCGGCGGGGAAAGTTATTGGCAGAAGGTTCTGTTCCGAGCGGCAGTTCAGAAATGATAGCCCCTTGTGCGGCGATTTGTTCATAAAGCGTTTTATTTTCGGCTGGGTAGGGAATGTCTGCACCAGTGCCGAGTACGGCGATGGTTGCCCCGCTTTGCCGGCAGGCATACATTGCGCCTTTATGCGCGGCGGCATCAATACCACGCGCCATGCCGGAAACAATCATTACCCCGTTTTCAGTCAGGGTGTGCGCAATCTGAGAAGCCAGTTTGCGTCCGGGGAGAGAGGCGTTGCGAGCGCCGACAACGGATAGGGATATCGGAGAGTTCAGGCAATCGATGTTGCCTTTGACGTATAACAGCGGCGGTGCGTCTTCAATGTTGCGCAGTTGTGCCGGGTAGTTGTTGTCGGCAAATGTAATGAGGCTGATGTTTAATTTTTGGGCAAGTTCCGCTTCCCGTTCCGCTAAGTGGCGGGGAAAGGCTTTGCATTTGCAGGGCAGGGCATTTAAAGCATTTGCGGCAGAGCCGTAAGTTTCCAGTAATTTGTAAAACGTAATGGGGCCGACGTTGGCAGAATTAATCAGCTGAATGATGTCAATTATGTCTTTGCCGGCCGCCATCGTGTATTATTTCTTTTTGAAACTGATTTTGCTTTCTTCGCCCTTAAACAGCCGGACAATATTGCTGCGGTGGCGAATCAGGACGAGCAGGGCAACTGCTGCGTAAAACACTGTGTAGGTGGGTTCTACCAAAAAGAATGCGTAAAAAGGGGTTGCCAGTGCGGCAATAATTGCCGACAGTGAAGAATAGCGGGTGACGAATGCGCAGAGCAGCCAAGTTGCAAGTGCCAGCAAGGCAATTTGCGGGTTGGTCGCAACCAGGAAACCAAAAGTCGAGGCCACGCCTTTGCCGCCTTTAAATTTCAGCCAGACCGGGAAATTATGTCCGATAACTCCGGCAGAACCGGCAATTAATCCGGCAACAACATTAATCTGGGTCATGTTGCCGAGAAACATATAGTCGGCTGTGGGCGTAACGGAAGCGGCGATAAATGCGGCGATACCGGCTTTAGAAGCGTCAAGAATAACGGTCAGGAGCGCCAAATCTTTGCGGCCGGTGCGCAGAACATTGGTTGCGCCAATGTTGCCGGAGCCGATTTTACGGATGTCGCCGAGGCCGGCCAATCGGGTTAATACCAAGCCGAACGGAACAGAACCAAGGATGTAACCGCCAAGCGCACAAAGGGCAAATATTGTAGTGATACTCATATTAAAAGGCCTATATGATTGTTAAAACTGCACTTATTGTTAAACGTATCGTAACTATTTTTCAACCTTATTTTTATAAGGTGTGCATGGAGCGGTAAATAATTTCTGCATAAAAGCTTAAATTTATAGGTGACAAGCGCACAAAAATAGTTAATATGGGAAAAACTGCTTATAAAGGCGAGAAAGGTAATGAAACCAATCTATAAACGAATTTTACTCAAACTTTCCGGCGAAGGGCTGATGGGAGATAAGGGCTTCGGTATGTCTGCCGAGGTTATTCGTTCCTTGTCGGCGCAGATTAAAGAAGTGTATGACAGCGGCGTGCAAATCTGCCTGGTGGTTGGCGGCGGCAATATTTTCCGCGGGGCTAGGGAAGCTGTCAACGGCATGAACCGTACGGTGGCTGACCAGCTTGGTATGTTGGCAACGGTGATGAATGCGCTGGCTTTACAAGATGCTTTGGAGAAACAGGGTGTTCCGGTGCGGGTGATGTCCGGCATTCAAATTCCCGATGTTTGTGAGAATTACGTTTATCGCCGGGCTTTACGCCATTTGGAAAAGAATCGGATTATCATTTTTGCCGGCGGCACGGGCAATCCTTATTTTACAACAGATACCGGTGCGGCGCTCCGCGCTTCCGAAATGCAATGCGACGCTTTGCTTAAGGCGACGCAGGTGGATGGCGTGTATGACAGCGATCCGCGGCAAAATGCCGATGCCAAACGTTATGAAGCCGTCAGTTATGACGAGGTTATTAACCGCCAGCTGAAAGTGATGGATACGACGGCGGTAGCTTTGGCAAGAGAGAATAATATTCCGATCATTGTTTTTGCGCAGAGCAGCGAACAGGCTTTGGCCGATGCCGTTTCCGGCAAAGGAAATTTTACAATCGTTAAACAAGAGGTATAAATATGGCTGATTTTAATGAAATTAAGAGTGACAGCAAAACCCGTATGGATAAAACCATTGAAACCCTGAAAGCTGATTTTGGTGGTTTGCGCGCCGGGCGTGCTCATGTCAGTCTGTTGGATGGGATTATGGTTGAAGCATACGGCTCAATGACCCCTTTGTCACAGGTTGGTACGGTCAGCGTTCCTGATCCGAGAACTTTATCAATCAGTATCTGGGATCGCGGTTTGGCTAAAGCCGTAGATAAGGCTTTGCGCGAATCCGATTTGGGGCTGAATCCGGCTTCTGACGGGCAACTTATCCGTATTCCTATTCCGCCGCTGAGCGAAGAACGCCGTAAAGAGTTGGTTAAAATTGCCGGCAAATATGCCGAGCAGAATAAGGTGGCTATCCGCAATATCCGCCGGGATGCTTTGGATGATGTCAAAAAATTGAAAAAAGACAATCTGATTTCTGAAGATGAAGAAAAAAGATTTGAAAATGAAGTGCAGAAACTGACAGATGAATCAATCAAGAAGATTGAAGAAATGTTGGCCGCTAAAGAAAAAGATATTTTGCAAGTCTAATTTGAGGCAGTCCTGAGTAAGTGACGTGTAATTAAGGTTTTTGTTTTGACTAAGGAAGACAATAGTTTAACGCATATTGCGATTATCATGGACGGCAACGGACGTTGGGCGGCCAAACGCGGTTTGCCGCGTTCGTTCGGGCATAAAAAAGGTGCGGAAACGGTTAAAGAAATTACCCGGGCAGCCGGTGAGGCCGGAATCCGTTTTTTGACCTTATATGCTTTCTCGACAGAGAACTGGCAACGCAGCCCGGAAGAAGTTTCGACTTTGATGGGGTTGCTGCGGCAGTATCTTAAAACAGACTTGCAGGAGTTGCGGAAAAATAATGTCCGCATCCGTTTTATCGGCGAGAGAGATATGCTGGATGCCGATATTGTGGCAGCAATGGAGAAGCTGGAAGCAGAAACGGCGGTTAATGACGGTTTGACGCTGTGTATTGCATTAAGCTATGGTTCTCGGCAGGAAATTGTCAATGCTGCCAAAAAAGCTGCGGCTTTGGTTCAAAAAGGCGATATGTCTGTTGAGGATATCGATGTCAAACTGTTTTCCGATATGCTTTACACCAAAGATATTCCCGATCCGGATTTGCTTATCCGTACCAGCGGCGAGCAGCGGCTCAGCAATTACCTGTTATGGCAGCTTGCTTATACCGAATTTTATTTTACGCCGACTTTTTGGCCGGATTTCAATAAAAATGAACTGACCGATATTATTAATGACTTTAAAACCAGGGAGAGAAGATATGGAAAAGTCTAAGGCTTCGGCAATTATGAAAAGAGTGCTTACTTCGCTGGTTTTAGCGCCATTGGTCTTATGGGCGGTTTACAGCGGTTCGCCGATGATTAATCTTTTGGCTTTGACCGGCGGCGCTTTGTTGGCTTGGGAATGGGCTAATATGATACCGAATGCCAAGGCTTCCGTTTACAGCGTGATGTATCTGGTGCCGTTATCTCTGGCGGTTTTGACAACGGATGCGACTGTTATCGCTTTGGTTGCCGTGGCGGTGACGCTTCTGGTTTGGTTGAAAGCAGCCAATGAAAACCATCGCCGTTTGTTGACGCTTGGCGTTCCTTATATCACTTTGGGAATCGGTTCGCTGATTTGGCTGTTTAATATGGCGGGGGCGCTGACAACTTTATGGTTTATCCTGGTTATTTGGAGTGTTGATACCGGTGGTTATCTGGTGGGGTGCAATCTTAAAGGTCCGAAACTGGCGCCTAAAATCAGCCCCAACAAAACCTGGTCAGGCCTCTTGGGCGGAATGGTTTTTGCCGCGGCCGTAAGTGTTGCTTATTCTTATTGGCTGGGCAGTCGCGAAGCTTATGTGGCTTTTGCTTTGCTGGGGATGATTATTGCGGTTGTCGAGCAAATCGGCGATTTAGTGGAATCCTCTATTAAGAGATATTTGGGATTGAAAGATTCCAGTAATTTAATCCCGGGACACGGCGGGATTTTTGACCGGATTGACGGACTGATTTTTGCAGCGCCGTTAGTCGCCTTATTGTTTAAATATGGCTTAGGATTATTATAAGGAAAGAAATCATGGAGTGGTTGATTAATACGCTGTATTATGTAGTTCCCTTTGTTGTTTTATTAGGGATTTTGGTGTTTGTGCATGAATTCGGGCATTTTATTGTTGCCAGATTGTGCGGTGTTCAGGTCGAAACTTTTTCTATTGGTTTCGGCAAAACGTTATGGAGCAGAAAGGACAAGCGAGGGACAGAATGGAAAATTTCGGCTGTTCCTTTGGGCGGTTATTGCCAGTTTCTGGGAGATGCAGATGCATCATCATCAACGGCTGATGACAAGGCTTCCGAGTTAAGCGAAGAGCAGAAAAAGGTTGCTTTCCCTTATCAAAATCCATTTAAAAAGCTGGCTATTGTTTTGGCAGGACCGGGGGCTAACTATCTGTTTGCGGTTATTGTGTTTACGGCAATTTTCTTTTTTGTCGGCAAGATTGCTTTTCCGCCGGTTGTCGGGGAAGTGTTCCCGGATAGTGCGGCTGCTTCGGCCGGAATTATTCCTAATGACCGGATTTTGACGATTAACGGCAATAAAGTGACGCATTTTGAAGATATCCGCAAGGAAGTCGATTTGATTACCGAGGGGCAGGCAACGATTGAGTTGCTGCGTGACGGCAAAGAAATGACATTGACTTTTCCGCTGAAAGAAATTGAAGTTCAGGAGTTTGACGGCAAGACTTCCAAACGTCCGATGCTTGGCGTTAAGTCAGTTAATGCGATTGAGGTTGAACAGGAGAAGCTGTCTTTGGTCGGCGCGGTAAAAGAAGCTTTGTTGGAAACCTGGAGTGTGACCGAGGCAACATTGCGCGGCGTGGGGCAGATGATTACCGGTAAACGCAGTGGCGAAGAATTAGGCGGTATTGTTCGGATTGCCGAAATGTCCGGCGATATTTCAAAACAGAGCAGCTGGCTGGATTTTGTGGTCTTTATGTGTTTGCTGTCCATTAATCTGGGGCTGATTAACCTCTTTCCTATTCCGGTTTTGGATGGCGGGCACGTTGTTCTTTATTTGATTGAGATAGTGACCGGAAAAGAAATCAACAACAGGTTGAAAGAGACTTTATTTAAAGTCGGTTTTAGTTTAATAATTGCTTTAATGGTATTTGCAACCTGGAATGATATGGTGCGCTTATTTCACAGATGGTTCGCCTAATTAGACTTTTTGAGGATTTTAACTTATGAGAAAAATTAGTTTAACAGCTTTGAGTCTTGGCCTGATGTTATCTTATCAGGTTGAAGCTGCGGAAATTTATGTCAGGGATATTGAAGTTGACGGTTTGCAGCGGGTGGAAACCGAAACGGTTCTGTCCTATTTGAACATCAACAAAAACAGCAATGTTTCCTCCGATTACCTCAATGCTTCGCTGAAGCGTTTGTTTGAAACAGGGTTGTTTGCCGATGTCAATTTTGACCGCCGCGGCGATGGGCTGTTAGTTATCAAGCTGGTGGAGAATCCGATTATTAATAAGCGGGTTTTTGACGGCAACGATAAAATCGATGATGCTTTGCTCGAATCCGAAGTTCAGTTAAAATCCGGGTCTATTTATAATATTGCCAAAGTTCAGGAAGATGTTCAGCGTATTCTGGAAGTCTACAAACGTTCCGGCCGTTATGCCACTGCCGTTGAGCCGAAGATTATTAAACGCGACCAGAACCGTGTCGATTTGGTTTATGAAATCAGCGAAGGGCCGGAAGCTGCTATCAGCAAAGTTAATTTTGTTGGCAATACCCATTATTCGGATGATGATTTGCAGTCTGAAATTATGAGTAAGGAAAGCCGCTGGTATCGTTTGTTTTCTTCCGCTGAAAACTATGATCCCGAAAAGACAAACTATGATAAGGAGTTGCTGCGCCGCTTTTATTTGAAACGCGGTTATGCCGATTTCAGAGTTATTTCGGCAATTGCTGAGTTGAGCCCAGATAAAAAATCGTTTGTGGTGACTTATGTTTTGGATGAAGGCCCGCGTTATGAAGTGGAAAATATTGTGATTAATTCCGCTATCAGAGATGTGGATACCGCGCCTTTGTATGATGAGATACTGATTGAAAAAGGCGATTGGTATAATGCCGATTTGACTGAAAAGTCAGTTTTTGCCATTACCGAAGAATTGGGCAAAAAAGGTTTTGCCTTTGTTGATGTAACGCCGGATTTGCGTAAAACGGCAAATGGCAAATTGGATGTGGTTTTTGATATTGACGAGGGGCAGCGTGTGTTTGTCGACCGGATTAATATTACCGGCAACACACGGACTGAAGATGAGGTTATCCGCCGTGAATTCCGTATTGATGAGGGCGATGCCTTTAATGCTGCCAAAATCAGAGCTTCGCGCCGCAACGTTGAAAATTTGAATTACTTTAGTAAAGTTGATATTCAGACGGAACCGAATCCAGAAGATGACAGTAAAGCCGATATTAATGTTAATGTTGAAGAAAAATCGACCGGGGCGTTTAATGTCGGTGTTGGTTATTCGACGGTCAACGGTGCATTGTTCAGAGCCGGTGTTGTGGAAAACAACTTCCAGGGTAAAGGACAGAAGCTTAGTGCCGATGTCGGAATTTCTCAACGTACTTCCGAATATGATTTGAGCTTTACCGAACCATATTTTATGGGACGTCGGTTGAGTGCCGGTGTCGATTTATTCCGTACGGAAGAAGACTATCAGGATGAAGGGTCTTATGACAGCGAATCGACTGGCGGCCGTTTGCGTTTGGGGTGGAATTACACAGATGATTTGGCGCAGTATGTTCGTTATACCTTAAAAGAAGATAAAATCAGTAATGTTGACAATACGGCTTCTATCTACATTAAGGAAGAAGAAGGAAAATATTCTAACTCTTCAATCGGTCAGACTTTGGTTTATGACAAGCGTGACAGCGCTATTAATCCGAAGGAAGGCTACTATCTGTCATTTGGCAATGATGTTGCCGGTTTGGGCGGGGATGAGAAATATTTGAAGTTTGATGGTAAGGCATACAAATATTTCACGCTTGCTGATTACTATACTTTCAAACTGTTCTTTAACGGCGGGTATATTACCGGTTATAACCATCAGGATGTTCGTTTGTCGAATCGTTATTATCTCGGTGGTTCTACTTTACGCGGTTTTGAATTTGCCGGTATTGGTGCTCGTGATAAATTTACCAAAGATGCGCTTGGCGGTAACTGGATGATTTATTCCGGTGCGGAAATGTCATTCCCGATTGGCTTGGATGAAGTCGGTGTTCGTGGTCGCACCTTTGTGGATATGGGTATGCTGGGCAAACCGGATAATATCAACAAAGATTATGTTGATTACTCTGATACGCCGCGTGTGGCAGCCGGTTTCGGTTTCCAATGGCAGTCGCCGATGGGGCAGATTGATGTTGACTTAGCCTTCCCGATTGTTAAGGAAGATTATGATGAAACAGAAGTCTTTCGTCTGAATTTCGGTTCCAGATTATAACAGAAAGGAGCTGGTATGGCTGATACGCAGTTTTATATCAACAACGGGCCTTTTACTTTGCAACGGATTGAAGAAATCTGTGAGGCGCAATTGGCGGATAAAAGTAAAGCTCAGACTGAAGTTAAAGAAGTTGCTGCTATGCTCAAAGCCGGGGCCGATGAAATTTGTTTCTTCTATGATAAGAAGGCCAAAGAAAAAGCTGCGGAAATTAAGGCAACGGCCTGTGTTACCACTGCCGAGCTGGAGGCTTTTGTTCCGGCTGGTGTCATTAAACTGATTGCCGCAAATCCGAAAGTCGCATTTTTGAAATTAATGCAGGCGATGTATGCGGAAAAAACGCCGCGGGGAAATATTGCTTCCACAGCAAAAATTCACCCTTCGGCGATTATTGGTGAAGATACATTTGTCGGCGAATATGCGGTTATCGGTGAAAAGGTCAGAATCGGCAGCCATTGCCAGATTGAAGCCGGGGTTGTTATTGCTGACGGCTGCCAGATAGGCGATAATTGCCGTATTGGCGCTAATGCATCAGTTTCCTACACAATTATGGGTAATGACTGCTATATTTATGCCGGTGCGCGAATCGGACAAGATGGTTTTGGTTTTCAGGTTATGAATGGTAAGCACCAACGTATTCCGCAGGTGGGACGGGTGATTATCGGTAATGATGTTGAAATCGGCGCTAATGCTTGTGTCGACCGCGGGGCTTTGGATGATACGGTTATCGGTGACGGCTGCCGGATTGATAATCTGGTTCAAGTCGCTCATAATGACAAGCTTGGCAGGGGATGTGTGGTGGTTGCTCAAACCGGTATCGCCGGAAGCTGTACTTTCGGAGATTATGTTGTTTGTGGCGGGCAAACAGGTTTTGCTGATCATTTGACAATCGGCAGTGGTGCGCAGATTGGTGCTCAATCCGGTTTGATTAAAGATGTTGAACCCGGGGCGATTATGATGGGTTATCCTGCAATTCCTATTAAAGATTTTATGCGTCAAGTTGCAACTTTGCAGAAAATGCTTAAAAAATAAATTTATCTAATAACTAAAAGGAAAAATAATGTCTGAAACTAAAGTTTATCATATTGAAGAAATTATGCAGATGCTGCCGCACCGTTATCCGTTTTTGCTGGTAGATCGTTTGGAAGTTGAAGTTCCCGGTGAGAAAGGTGTCGGTATCAAAAACGTTACCATGAATGAAGAATTTTTCCAAGGTCATTTCCCCGGAAATCCGGTTATGCCGGGTGTTCTGCAGATTGAAGCAATGGCGCAGACTGCAGGTGCTATCGTTGTTGCCGGAAAAGGCGATTTTGGTGATAAAAAACGCAGCGTGCTTTTCATGTCTATTGACGGTGTTAAATTCCGCAAACCGGTTAAGCCGGGTGATCAGCTGCGTATGCACGTTGAAAAAATCAAAGAACGCCGCAACATCTTTGTTTTCAAAGGTCAATCGATGGTTGACGGTGTTGTTGTATCTGAGGCTGAGTTTACAGCCATGATCGTAGAATAGAATGCAAAAAGCCTGTCATGCTTGTCATTTTATCGCTCGTGTAGCCAGAAGTACACGTCGCTCAAAAATAACTTCGCAGCACAGGCCTTTATCATTCTATTCGGAATGAGATGTTTGGCTGGTAACTAGAGCAATTTTATTTTAAGCCGGATTATTTCCGGCTTTTTTGTTTCAATAATTTGGCGATGTTTGGAGAATGGCGAGGTCTCTCCTGTCGAAGAATAATGCTTCTGTATTCGTTGAAACAATTATGGAATGCTGGGATGTCATATTTGTCCAGCAATGTTAAAATTGACTGTTTGTCGGGATTTGAAATTATTTCCTGTCCTATGCCATAGAGTAATCTGTAATAGGGATTGGGATTGCGATTTTGGCGGATGGCCATTTGAGCATCCAGATAGTCATAGTGCCATTGGTCGTATTGCTCTGGTTTCAGGTTAATTTCTTCAGGGGATTTTTGCAGAGGATAAGTGATTAATGTTTGGTAGTTGTTGTGGTTATAGCCTTGTTCCTTGACAACCTTGGCGCAGGTTTGCGCTAAAGACAGAAAGTTAATCGAACCGTCTTTCAAATAATATTTTTTCATATTTTGACAGCGGTAATCCCGTTGAATTTTATTCAGCATTGTGCGGACGGCGGTATATCCGCAATAAAGCGGACTATGTTTATTTTCAACCACATTGCGGAATTTGACGGCCATGTTATAAATGCCGCGTTGATATATTTCAGGATTTTCAGGTTCTTTAAGAGCTAAACAGCTGTATGCAAAACAGTCAGCGAGGCTTTCCTGCAACATTGTCCATTCTTTATAATATTGTTTGGCAAGATGTTGGGATTGGCTGTCCGATGGATTTTTTTGATAATTTTTTGCATTCAGCTTGTAATTTTGATAAGCACTTGTTTTTTCCAATAAGCTGTATTGGAAATCTAAGGTATGACCGTATTCGTGGTAAGGTGTTGTTATGGCTTCAATCAGGTTGAGGCCGGAAATGCCATATACGATAACAGTGTGTTGATAATCGGATGATGTAAAACAATATCCGCCTTGGCCTTTCTTAAATGATTGGAATTTTTGCGCCGGATTGGATAAATGCATTTTATGAAGGCGTGATTGGTATGCCGGTCCAAAGTTAATTTGGCACAATTGGTTAAACTTGGCAGAATTGAATTTTTTATGGCCTTTGTTGTCAGTTATCAGAAAGTCATTAACACACAAGGCAAAAGATTTGTTTCCGTTTTGATTACACAATTTGTTAAGCCTGGCCATATCTGCAAAAATGTAATCCTTAAGCTCCTGATAATAATGGGGTGTCCAATCCATGCGGCGGCCACCGTGGATTAAGAGCTGTTTTATGTCCTGATGCAGATGTTTTATCGTGTAATTAATCATGCTTTCCTCTCAGATAATATATGCTTTTTGTTGAATTTTGTCAATAAACACTTGCAAGTTAAGGGGCAGCGTGATAAAGTTTCTTCAATTTCTAATTATTAATTAATCCCTTTTAGGTATGAAAAAGAAGGAAATTATTGTTGAAACACTGATGCAATTGCGTCAGGCTATGGAAAATGAATGTTCTGAAACAATCATTGTCAAAGGAATGATTGATTGTTCCGGGTTTGCTTTGTGGCTTGAACCTCGGCAGAAATTAATAGGGTATAATCGGAATAGCGGCTTGATATTTCGGTTTGTCGAACAAGCACGCACAGTTTTTACGTTGCGTGAATGTTGCGGGCTTGAAAATCTGAAAATCAGGGTGATTGCCAGAAAATATCCTAATAAAGAAGCGATGCAGGGTGCTATTGTAGCTAATGGCTATCGGTCTTATCTGAAAAATGTTTTTTTAGATATCTGTATCACAGATACGACAGTCGAGTCTTGTAAACAATATTCGGGTTTGTATATCCGAAATGAATTACATTTCATTGAGCGTATACATATTCGCAGCAAGGGACATTATGTGGTTCCTATAGCAGATTTTCCGTTGTCTTCATCGCGGATAGTCGGGGAAAGTACTCGTTTGATTTTAGAAGGCGGACGTTTTGCTACCGGGTTCTTTTTAGACCTGAGCGGTGATAAAAATGTTATTCAAATCAAAGGAGCTGCTGCCGAGTAAATCAAAATTCATTTGTAAAAATTTTTAATTCTTAATTGTTATGGGTGTAGTAAGACGTGTCGGAGAGGCTGTTATTTGGACGGTTTCTTCAGAAGACGAACTGTATGAAGCTTTGCAGGCTGGAGCAGCGTTCATTGAATTAGCGAATAATATTCAATGCCGGCGTTATCCGTTGTATTTGAGGAATGTCAAGATTTTTGGCCGCGGTCTGCACTTTGATATTGAAGCAGGGCAAAAACCGGATAATATGCTTGTTTTGCAAGGCGATGTCTGGCTGCGCAATATGTCTGTAAATGTCAGCTTTAAAGAAGGTTTCTTCTCTGATAAAGACGAGATGTTTGCTGTGGTGCGGGTCAATGATGCCAGGGCAAGTCTGGGAAATGTTACCATTAGGCTTAAGGCTGAAAATTTGATGGGATGCAAAAATTCCTGTTATTCGGGAATTTATGTTTTGTCCCCATTGGAATTAGGCGGTTCGGTTGATGTTGACGTTTCCGGAGAGTATGTGAGCGCAATATCTGGTAGCGGAATTGCAAAATCCCGGTGTTGCCGGGATAGGGAATGGGCAGGAACGACAACTCTGCAGATATGGCAGCACAACAGTCGTCTACCTTTGGTTGATGGATGCTTCATTGATTTGGATGACGTTTGTATGATAATCCATGACCTTTGGCATTTTCGCAAGCCTCGTTTCAGTCTGAAGCGGCTCTTATCCAAGTTTAAAAGGCCTTTTTAAGTTAAAACAGGGTACTCGTTAGAGTGCTCTGTTTTTTTGCGTCTTAAAAAGGAAGTTATCCCCGTAATAATTTGTAAGTTTATGTGTGTTTACTTTAGGCTAAAGCTTGTCTATGCTGTGGGTATTGTTAATTATGTAGAAAGGAAGTTATTGTCATGACTAAAATTCATCCCACAGCTGTTGTTGAAGATGGTGCACAGATTGCCTCCAGTGCTGAAATCGGACCGTTTTGCTGGGTTAGCTCTCAAGCCAAAATCGGTGAAAATGTCCGTCTTCTGGCGCGGGTGAGTGTTTATGGTGATACGACAATCGGCGAAGGAACGGTTGTTTTCCCGGGAGCTGTATTGGGAACAGGTCCGCAAGATCATGGCAATGAATTTCAGGATGGCGCTAAGCTGGTTATAGGCAAACGCAATGTTATTCGCGAAAATGTAACGATGCACGCCGGAACGCCTAAAGGGCAATCTGCTCCGCAAGATGGCAGCGAGCCGGAAACAATGATTACCCGGGTTGGTGATGACGGTATGTTTATGGTTAACTCCCATGTTGCTCATGACTGTGTGGTCGGCAATAATGTTATCATGACAAATAATGCGGTTATCGGTGGTCATGTTCGCGTTGGTGACGGCGCTATTCTCGGCGGCAACTGTGCGGTTCACCAATTCTGCCGTATCGGCCGCAAAGCTATGATTGGCGGTTTGTCCGGTGTTGACCGAGATGTTATTCCTTTTGCAATTGTTACCGGTGAGCGTGGCAAATTGCGTGGCCTGAATGTTATTGGTCTTAAACGCAGCGGTTATGCTCCGGAAGTTGTCAAAGCTATCAGCCGTGCCTTTATGTACATCTTCAAAGGCAAAGAAGACAATTTTGAAACCCGTGTTCAAAAAGCCCGCGATATGTTCAAAGGCAATGATATGGTTCAAGAACAGCTTGATTTTATCGAATTTTCGTTAAGGGGAAGACGTAACGTTATGGTCGCCGAATAAAAAGTTTGTATTTTGGCTTCCTAGAGCAATTTTACACTGTCTCGAAAAATTCACGTACTACTTTGTACGCTAAAATTTTTCTCGCAGTTAGAAATTACTCTATTAAGCTCAAACTCCAAACTTTTTGGGGAGGGAGTTAGAAATTACTCTTAAGCTTAAGCGCCAAACTTTTGTTCACATAATAAAAGGCTGTGATTTTAGTTACAGCCTTTTTTAATATTGCTTGACCGGGCGGGGTGCTTTATTTATTATCAAAGAAAAACTTTAAGGCAGGATGATTATGCATAAAAAACTGGGTATTATTGCCGGAGGCGGTGCTATTCCGCGGGATTTGATTAATTTTTGCAAAGAAAACAAGCGCGATTACTTCGTTATTGCGATAGAAGGCAATGCTGACAGAGATTTGATTGATGAAACAATCCCTCATGCATGGATACGCATCGGCCAGGCCGGAACAGGTTTTAAAAAGCTGGCGGAAGAGAAAGTCGAAGAAGTGGTGATGATTGGTACGATTAAACGTCCGACCCTGAAAGATTTGGTACCCGATATGCGTACGACAGCTTTTTTTGCCAAAGTAGGGATGAAATCCCTTGGCGATGACGGTATTCTGCGCGCTTTGGTGAAAGAGATTGAAAGCGAAGGAATGGTTGTCCGCGGCATTCATGAAGTCTTGCCTGAGCTGCTGATAAAAAAAGGCGTTTTAGGCAAAGTTAAGCCCTCTAAGCAGGCTAAAGAAGATATTCGCCGGGCGGTAGAAGTGGCAACCGAGTTAGGACGTTTGGATGTCGGGCAGGCGGTTATTGTCCAGCAAGGGCTGGTTCTTGGCGTGGAAGGCATTGAGGGAACGGGTGAACTTATCCGCCGTTGCGGTGAGTATAAACGTAAGGGAGAGGGCGGCGTTTTAGTGAAAGTCCGCAAACCTCAGCAGGATATGCGTGTTGACTTGCCGACGATTGGCGACAAGACGGTTCAGGCGGCTTATGACAGCGGCCTTTCCGGAATTTGCCTGCATTCCGGAAACGGGTTGATTGTTAATGAGAAAGAAACAATCAAGCTTGCTGACAAATTGGGTATTTTTGTGTTGGGGCTGGATGTTGATGACTATAGATAAAAAATTGAAGGTTTATATTATTGCCGGTGAGCCATCCGGTGATTTGCTCGGCTCGCGTTTTATGCGGGCGATGGTGAAGAAAACCGGCGGGCAAGTCGAGTTTTACGGGGTGGGCGGCGAAAGTATGGAAAAAGCCGGTTTCAAATCCTTGTTTGACATTTCTGATTTGGCAATCATGGGATTGGCTGAAGTTATTCCAAGCATCCCTAAAGTTTTACGCCTGATAAAGCAGACTGTGGCAGATATTGAACGGGTTAAGCCAGATGTGGTTATGACGATTGACAGCTGGAGTTTTGGGTCAAGGGTACAGAAAATTCTGCGCAAGAAAAAGCTTGGCATTCCGCAGGTGCACTATGTCGCTCCCCAAGTTTGGGCCTGGAAAAAGAAACGCGCCAAAACGATGTATAAGTATGTCGATTTGCTGTTAACGTTGCTTCCGCAAGAACCAAAATATTTTACACCTTATGGTTTGGAGGCGGTTTTTGTGGGGCATCCGGTAATTGAGAGCAAAGTGGTTCATGGCGACGGCGCTGATTTTCGCAAGAAATTTAATATTGCTGCGGATAAAAAGATTATTGTGGTTTTGCCGGGATCGCGCAAAACTGAAGTTTCTAAAATGCTTCCGGTATTTTTAGAGGCCTCTCAAAAGTTATATGAGGAAGATAAAAACCTTTGCTTTGTCATTCCGACGGTTAAAACGGTTGCGAAGATGGTAAAAGGATTAGCGGAAGCGGCCAGACTTCCGGTGACAATTGTTGAAGATGAAGAAGACCGGCATAATGCCTTTAAAGCTGCAGAAGCCGCGATGGCTGCTTCGGGAACTGTGGCCTTGGAACTGGCTATCGCCAATGTTCCGCATATTATCGGCTATAAAGTGTCGCCGTTGACCGCAGTTCTGGTTCGCCGGTTTATGCATATTCAGTTTGTTAATTTATCGAATATCATGCTGGGGCGGGAGGTTGTACCCGAACTGTTGCAGGAGCAATGTGTGCCGGGAAATATCTGCCGTTATATTAAGCAGTTTGAAGCTAAGGGCGATATTTATGAACGGCAGACTGACGGTTTTCAGAAAGTGCGTGAGATATTGGGTTTGGGCGAGCAAACGCCTAGCGAAAACGCCTGCGACGAGGTTTTGAAGCTTATCCGGCGTAAGGGCTGAGCCTTTAAGGGAGAGGAAAAGTGCTGTATGGCTGGCAGTATGATATAATCCGAAATTTGGAAGCCGAGCGGGAAAGATGGTTTTTGTGGGTGCCGGTGTTATTTGCCACAGGCATAGGCGTTTATTTTCTCTTACCGGCAGAGCCTTCCATGTGGTGGACTTTAGTCGTTATAGAACTGACTTTGCTGGCGGTTTGGGTTGCTCGGCATAAGTCAGGGGTGTTGTGGTTTTTGGCTGGCTGGGGAATTATGCTGGCCGGGTTTGCCAATATTCAGCTTAAGGCGGTTTACCTTAATAAGGTTACTCCCGTTGAAACAGAAGATAAGCTTTATCTGACGGGCAGGGTTGCGGCCACGGATGTTAATTATCGCGGCAATCAGCGGCTGATTCTGGAAGAAATGCGTAATTATGACGGTGAAACCGTGCCGGGACGATATAAGCTGACAACCTTGTCGAAAAAGAAGCAAGCTCGGGTTGGCGACTGTGTTGAATTGGTGGCAACTGTTCGTCCTAATTTGCATCCGGCAATGCCCGGCGCTTATCAGCTTGACAGAAAGGCTTATTTTGAAGGGGTATCCGGCGGTGGTTTTATTGCCAGCAGGGTTTTGCCTGTCGAATGTCAGACCGGTGGCAGTTTGCCGCAGTGGTTCTCTATGGGCGTATCTTGGCTGCGCGATAAAATTGTTGAAAGAATCAATCATATTTTGCCACCTGAAGAGGCTGGTATTGCTGCGGCGATTGTTGCCGGAGAAAGAGGCGGTATTAATCAAACGATTATAGAGAATTACCGGGATTCCGGATTAGCCCATTTCTTGTCGATATCCGGGTTACATATGAGCATGATTGCCGGAATGATGTTCTTTCTGGTGCGGTTGTTGATGGCGATGATTCCGCCTTTATCCCTGAAGTATGATGCAAAGAAGACTGCAGCGTTATTTGCCATTTTGATGAGTATCGTTTATTTGTTCATTTCCGGGGCGGCTATTCCCAGTCAGCGGGCGTTTATTATGACTTTTATCGTTTTGCTGGGCGTTTTGTTTGCCAGACAGGCGATATCCATGCGGATGATTGCTTGGGCCGCTTTGATTGTTTTGATAATTTCACCGCAGGCTTTAATTAGTGCCAGTTTTCAAATGTCTTTTGCTGCGGTGGCGGCTTTAGTCGCTTTTTATGAGCGTTATGCCAGCAGTTTGCGGCGTTTTTTGACTGGTGTGAATTATCGTGATATGGCGCTGCCGGTCAGGGTTCTGAAAATTATCTGGGTGTATTTTATCGGAATTATGGTGTCTGATTTGGTTGCCAGTTTGGCAACGCTGCCTTTTGCCGTTTATCATTTTAACCGGGTTGCAGTGTTTACCACAATTACGAATTTGGCCGCAGGCCCGATTATCGGTTTTGTGATTATGCCGTTTGTTTTATTGGCGTTGCTGCTTATGCCTCTGGGGTGGGAATATTGGCCGCTGAAACTGGTGGGGTCAGGAATTGAGTTGGTGAATCAGATTACGGCTTATGTGGCGGGGCTTCCCGAGGCCGCTTATAAAGTGATGTCTATGCCGTTATGGGGTTTGTTGTTGGTGGTTTACGGCGCTTTGTGGATTTTCTTGTGGCAAGGGAAATGGCGGCGCTGGGGATTTATCTCCGTTGCTGTTGGAATGCTGAGTATGTTGATGGTTTGTGTTCCGGATGTCATGGCGGATGCAGAAGGCGAGGTGTTTGCGGTTAAGGCTGAAAACGGAAAGTTGGTGATTTTGCCGTCAAGAGGCAACAATTATCTAAAGAAAGTGTGGTTGGAGAAAACAGCTAATGACAAACTCACGCCCAAACAATATAAAGAGCTGAAAGAAATTTATGCCGGACGCAAAGTTAATAAGCAATGGATTGATATGGAATGCGATATTCGCAGTTGCCTGTATAAAGGGCGAATCAAGATTATAAAATACGGCGGCATTGAAATAGACGGCAAGAACTATAATCTGTCTTCAGGGCTGGGCAGCCATTTTTATTTGGATGGCGATGATATTAACGTCAAGACGGTTCGCGGTTCTATCGGTAACAGGTTGTGGAACAGGTAATTTTTGATGCTTGATTTTTGTCAAAATTTTTGCTAAGCTAAAGCTCAAATTTTATTATTATAAACCTTTAAAAAAACACATTTATGGAAACAATTATTATCATTTTTTTAGCAGTGTTCGTGTTGTTGTCTTTTTATTTGGCGTTTGAAGCAAACAAGTATGCTACTCGTTTTCAAAAGATCAAAGCTGAAAATCAAGACCTGAAGACTGAAGTTGGTCATTTGCAAAAAGACGTTTTTTTATGGAAGAATAAAAATCAGGTATTTGTTCCGGAGAAAGATGATGATGTCAAGTGGCTGGAGCTTCCTTATCCGATTGTTCATATGGAATTAATGGAGCTGCGTCCAAGATTTATTGTTCGCCGCTTGGATGATAAATGGATTTTTGCACTTTCAGGCGCATCTGTTTATATTAAAGTTATTACCAATGATCCCGAAGAAGGCTATGCTGAAAGATGGGAATTAAATAATGAAATAGGTGTTGAAGAATATAAAGAACACTTGAAGCTTTAAACAAAAACTCCGCAGGATAATTTCTGCGGAGTTTTTGTATGGGGTTAAATAACTTGTTCCCGGGTGGTGCTTAATACCAGCTTGGGGAAATCTTCTTTGATTTTTCCCAAGTGCCAAGCATTGCGCGCTAAGAAAACCAATGCGCGGTCATGGTCTTCGGCAATGTTTGCCTGGTTGCTGTCTAAAAACTTTTTCAGTTCGTTTTTATCTTCGCTGGAAACCCAACGGGCAGTATAGTAAGACGTTGGTTCAAACATAACCGGGATGTTAAATTCCGTACGAATACGGTCAGCCATAACTTCAAATTGCAGTGTGCCGACAACGCCGACAATATATTCAGAACCGACAACCGGTTTGAAAATGCTTGCGCCGCCTTCTTCGGCAATTTGCTGCAAGGCTGCGCCCAGGTGTTTGGATTTCAACGGGTCAAGCGCGCGGACGCTTTTTAACAGTTCCGGCGCAAAGGAGGGAATGCCTGTGAAGTGAATTTTTTCACCTTCGGTCAGAGTGTCGCCGATACGCAGCTGTCCGTGATTGGGGATGCCGATAATATCGCCGGCATAGGCATCTTCAGCTAATTCGCGTTCTTGAGCCAGAAACATTACCGGAGTGGGGACTTTCAAGCCTTTTCCGGTGCGAACCTGATTGAGTGTCATGCCGCGCTTGAAATGCCCGGAACAGAGCCGCATGAACGCGATACGGTCACGGTGTTTGGGATCCATGTTTGCTTGAATCTTGAAGACAAATCCGGTGACTTTATTTTCATTCGGCTGGATGGTGCGTTCGGCAGCCGGCTGCGGGCGCGGGGAGGGTGCCATACGATGCAAGCCTTCCAGAACTTCTTTGACACCGAAGTTATTGATGGCACTGCCGAAGAAGACAGGGGTCATAGCTCCGGCCAGATATAATTCCAAATCAAATGCCGGGCAAAGTTCACGAACCATCATGACATCTTCGCGCAATTTGGCAACTGCGTGGGATGGCAGCAGTTGGTCTAATTTAGAATCATCTAAGCCTTGGCAAGTTTCGATGGTGGCGTTAATGGTGGATTTGTCACCGGTTTTGTTCATTAAAATCAGTTGGTCATTGATTAAATCATAACAGCCCAAGAAATCTTTACCCATGCCAATCGGCCAGCTGGCAGGTGTGCAATCCATCGCCAAGGTTTTTTCAATGTCATCCAACAGCAAAAACGGGTCAAGGCCTTCGCGGTCAAGCTTGTTGATGAAAGTTAAAATCGGCACGTTGCGCAGGCGGCAGACTTCAAACAGTTTCTTGGTTTGTGTTTCAATACCTTTGGCTGAGTCTAAGACCATAACGGCGGAGTCAACGGCTGTGAGCACGCGATATGTATCTTCCGAGAAGTCTTCGTGTCCCGGTGTGTCCAACAGGTTAAAGGTGATGTCGCGATAGTCAAAAGTCATAACGGAGGAAGCAACGGAAATGCCGCGTTCCTGTTCTACTTTCATCCAGTCAGAATGAGCCCGGCGGTTTTCACCTCTGGCTTTGACTGCTCCGGCTTGTTGAATAGCGCCGCCGAAGAGCAGCAGTTTTTCGGTCAGGGTGGTTTTACCGGCGTCCGGGTGAGAAATAATCGCAAAGGTTTTGCGCGGATTAACTTTATTTTCAGACATTATTTGTTTACTCTGTTAATTTAAAACATCAATTTAAGTTGTTATTTATCCTAAATAAACGGAGATTGCAAGGCTTATGTAAAAGAAAGGACAGGTTTCCCTGTCCTTATGAATTTTATCAGCCGTTAAAAGGGCTGGAAACATTGGGGAGCAGCGGCTGCGGCTCTGTCGTCGGCTGCGCGGCAGGAATAATCTCCGGCATTTGCGGCGCAGTGCTGACCGGAGTTGAAGCTATAGGTTTCAAGGCTTCTGCCGGGATAATTTCAATCCGTTCCGTTTTGGTGGTTGTCGTTGTGGTAACCGGAGCGGCGGCTTTAGCGCTATTGCCAAGACCCAAATGGCGTTCAATTGCGGCTTGTTCTTTTTCCTTTTCCTTAGCGGTAATCAAACCGAGGTCATAAATAACCTCTAATTTGCGGATGTTTTTGGCTGCATCCAAAATATTTTTAGCCGGAGCTTGCGGTTTCAGGCGCTGTCTGGGGTTCGGCGGTAAAATAGCCTCGACAATCAGATTGCGTTCGGCGGAAAACTCGCGCGGGGTAATGGCGCGGTCTTCGGTTGCTGTTTTCAGCGCGTTAATCCGCTCGATTATCACATCAGGCGAAGGGACAGGCTTATCTGTAGTGATGCCTGCCGGCGGATTAATTAAGGGCAACAGGCCGCCAATGTTGGATTGGCGCGCTTTCAAAAACTCTTCTTTGGTGATGAGGTCATTTTCTGCCAGCTCTTTCATAATTAAAAAGCGGGAAACGATATTTTGTTCCTGCGGCGTGAACAAAACTTCTACAGCTTTGACATTTGCTTCGGTGACGGCTAGATTTTCTGCGGCATTTTTTTGCTCGCGGATGAACAGCGCTTCTTCCAAAGCGGATTTGCCTTGGCGGGCGGCAGCTTCTTCGCTGATGCTGAAAATTTTGGTACCGTTGGCATCTTCAATAACCAGTTTGGTCTGATTCATGTTAATCAGGCGCAGGCGTTTAGCCGCAACGTCCGTCATCTTTTGCGGCAGCATATCATCAGTGCCGAGAACGGTTGTTTGGTTTCCGGCAGAGAGCATTAGCTCTTCATAATATTGGCGCGCAAGGTTAGGACGCCCCATTTTTTCGGCAGTTAATGCCCCGACCATTAAAGCTTGGGCGTTTTTAGGGTTTTGGCGCAAAGACATTTGGACGTGTTCTTCGGCTTCAATAAAATTGCCTTGCGAGTAAGCCAGGGTCGCCTTTGAGGCTTCTTTAGCTCCGGCATCGCCGAAAGTCAGGCTGTTATATGTATCAGGGCTGGTGTGATTTTCAATATAAGAACAACCGCTTAACAAACCGGCGGTCAAAGCCGCGGAAACGAGAATTCTGGTTATTTGCACAAGTTTGCTCCCTTTAGTCAATAATGTCCTGTTTGCGCTACAGGCCGTAAAATTCTTTCTTGCGCCCATCTTATTAAATATATTCAAAGATTACAATAATTTTGTTGGCGCTGTGAATTTTGCTTGATTTAAAATTTTTTTTATGTAGTATGCAAGCAATTATCAGTGTCAGCGCGGGCGTGGTGAAATTGGTAGACACGCCAGATTTAGGTTCTGGTGCCGCGAGGCATAAGAGTTCGAGTCTCTTCGTCCGCACCATCCGCACTGCAACGGTTTGAATCAACTATAAAAAAAGAGAATGTAATGAAAGCTACTGAGTTAAAATCCGAAGGTTTGAAAAAAGAATATACCGTCGTTATTCCGGCGGCAGATTTTGAAAAACAGGTTGAAGCTAAAATCAACCAGATTGCCAAAAGTACCAAAATCCCAGGTTTCCGTCCGGGTAAAGCTCCGAAAGAAATGTTGAAACAGAAATACCGGGCTGCCGTATTGGGCGAAGTTTTGGATGAAGCCGTTCGCGATGCAACTGAAGAAGTTATCAAAAGCAATAAGCTGAATCCGGCAATGATGCCGAACATTAAAGTAACCAAATTTGAAGACGGCAAAGATATTGAGTTTTCATTGAGCGTTGAATTGATGCCGGAAATCAAAGTCGGCGATTTGTCTTCAATTAAACTTGAAAAGCTGATGGCAGAAGTTCCGGCTGAAGAAGTTGAAAAAGCTTTGAATTATATTGCCCAGTCCCGCCGTGAAACGGTTAAAGTTGAAGAAGACCGCGCTGCAGCTAACGGGGATACCGTGGTTATTGATTTTGTCGGTTCTGTTGACGGTGTTGAGTTCCAAGGCGGCAAAGGCAATAATTATCCTTTGGAATTGGGTTCTAATTCGTTTATTCCGGGTTTTGAAGACCAGCTCGTTGGTAAAAAAGCCGGTGATAAAGTTGACGTTAACGTTACTTTCCCTGAAAATTATCATGCTAAAGATTTGGCTGGCAAAGCTTCTGTTTTTGCTGTTGAGATTAAAGAATTGCGCGCAGCAAAAGCTGTTGAAATCAATGATGAATTTGCCAAATCTTTGGGCGAAGAAAATTTGGATAAGCTGAAAGCTGCTATTGCTGAACGCATTAAGGGCGATTATGAAGCTGCTTCCAAAATGAAATTGAAACGCCAGTTGCTGGATAATTTGGATAATGAATACAGTTTTGATGTTCCGGCCGGATTGGTTGATGCTGAATATAAGAGCATTGTTGACCAATACGAACAGGCTAAAAAGTTTAATCAGCTGGATGAAAGCGAAAAAGCTAAATCTGAAGAAGAATTGCTGGCTGAATATAAAGATATTGCTGTTCGCCGCGTTAAGCTTGGTCTGCTGTTGTCCGAAATCGGCAAAAATGCCAAGGTAACCATTACGCCGGATGATATTAATAAGGCAATCATGAATGAAGCTAAAAAATATCCGGGACAGGAAAAGGCTGTATTTGACTATTATCTGAAAAATAAGCAGGCTATTGAAGCTTTGAAAGCTCCGGTTTTTGAAGAAAAGATTGTTGATTATGTTATCGGTCAGTCTAATGTCAGCGAAAAGATTGTCAGCATTGAAGAATTGTATTCTTTTGATGATGATAAAAAGCCGGCTAAAAAAGCTGCTAAGAAATCTTCGGCTAAAGCTGAAAGCAAAAGTGAAGAAAAAGAAACTAAAAAATCTTCAAAAAAGTCAGCTTAGTGATTTGATGAATGTAAAAAAAACCTCCCGCTTGGGAGGTTTTTTTTATTACACTCCGTACAGAAAACCCGGAGTTTATTCGGGGCTGAATGCCATGGTGTCATTAGATACTGTTTCATGCCAACGAGTGTGGTCAAGCCGTCAGGTTTGTAGCTGATTAATCCCTCCAGTTTACTGAGGGATATCTATGTATTGGGCTGAATGGAAAGGTACAGCAAGCAAGTTTGGTATGTGGTATTAATTGCGGAAAGAATAAAAACGGTGCAGCAGGTAAGTCAGAATGGTTGACAGCACAGTGAAAACCGCTTGGCTGTATAAAATGTTGAAATGAAGGATATCTGTTGTTATCCAGAGAAAGAAATAATTGGCGGCAAGCATTGTCAAATATACATTCCATGCTTTGAGGTATTCCTTTTTTATATTATTATGCGAGCAAAATACACAGTATTTCATGCTGAAAATGGATAGGTTAATTGAGAGAAAAAATTGAAATATAATTGCAGCTTGATAAGGCAGGGCGACAACTTTGATAAAAAAGACAAATAGCAGATAAGCCGCTAGCGTATTGAACCCGCCGACGATGATGAAGCGCAGCTGCCGGGGAAGTTTAAACCAGTAAGATTTAATTGTATTGTATAACTTTTTCATTTCAGCTTATAGACCTCAAAAATTTTGTTTTCGAAGACAAGTGAAGGTGTGAACTTACTGATGTCTTGTTTGTTTTCATGGTAATGAGCGCTGTTTTTTTTGAGGATGCAATAGTCATTAGCGGCAAGTGTATCTGACGAAATTTTAGTTAATTTTTTTGCTTTGTAGTAGCGATGGTATACATATAAATCTAAGTCTTTCTTTGGGCTGTTTTTAAGCCATAGAAATTTGAAAGTAATGTCTTTGTCGGGAAAATAATACATAAAAGCTGAACTCCATGTTTCATAAATCCAAGGCAAAGGTTCTGTATTTTTGAAAAAGGAAATGGTAATTTGGGGTTCTTTGGTTAATTCTTCTGCCATAAAATCAGCGATTTGGCGGTAATAAACGCCGTTTTCTTTGTGATGAAAATAATAATTTGTGGCACAAGACCAGCAGATTATAATTGTAAAGATTATATATAAGGCGATATTTTTTAGATTTGAAGAAATATAGATGATGCTGAAAATGCTGCATAGAATTGCATAGTAGGTTTTGTGAGCAGTATGAGGAACTCCTGCGTCCATTTTAAGGATAAAAAGCAGAAATAAAAGGATTGATGTTGCTCCCCAGAGGAATGCTTCGTTGATTAAAGTGGAAAAATCTTCTTTTTTGAAAAGTTTTTTGATGAAAACTATCCATGCAATTACAGTTAAGATAATTTCTATTTTAAATAATTTGATAAGATCAAATAAGGGTTTCTGCCTTAATTGTACATAGGCGTTTTCACTCATGCTGTTGACAGTATGAAAGTAAAACAAAGCAAAACTTAAGCCGATTAAAAATGTTATAAATTCGAACGGGAAAGCTTTAGCCATCAGCCAGGGGCGGAATAGATTATGATAATTTATTTTGTCGTGAAATACATAATACAGCAGATTATATATTAGTATTCCGAAGTAGAAGATTATGGCTGTTTCTTTTGTATAAACGGCCAATAAGGCTAGAAAACAATATAACCAAAGGTATCGAAATTGGTGCTTTTGCGTATAACGGCGCAAACAAATGAAACTGCTGAGTAAAAATATGAGTTCGTTTTGCTCGGGAAAGATAATGTTATTTATCCAGAACATAGCCGGCAGTAAAGTTATTGTGCCGATAAGCAACAGTCTGGTTTTAATGGAAATATAATCAAGCAGATTAAATAAAAGCCATAATATCAGCGCTTGTTTGAGAATGACGTATATATTAATCAGGGTGAAATTATGGGTTATGGCATAGAGAAAGTTTAAATCAAAAAAGGAAACCGGAGCCAGCCTGTTGTTAGCATAGGTAGCCGCAACGCCTTTTTCAAATATAAATGTGGTATTCAGACTCATCAAATCATAATTGTTGAACAGAGTATTGTCTAAAGAAAAAACATTAAAAGCATATATGCCGAAGCAGAGCAGGCAGAAATACAGTCCGCTTTGATTGTAACGATTGAAAGGGATGTGATGGGGCGGAAATAAATAATTTTCTTTTTCAGCTCCGGCCCACTTGAGAGTGAGTACGGTTAAACTTAGTAAAGCTAATAGGCCTAAGGCATAAGGCAGCCAATTTGAACCGAACAGGTAAAAATCAAAATTGCGGAGAATAGTTGACAATATGTTTTCTTGGAAAAGAGGTTCTTGCAGCATTAATATTTCCTCGTTAAGAATTTTAATCGCAATTTTTGTAAGATTACTTTGTAATAAGGGTAAGGCGGTTGTTTGGTTTGTAAAACAGCCCGGACATCAGATTTGACTTTTGCGTCGGCAATTTTCATGGCAGGACGACGGGTAATGGAAACGTTATTGCCAAACCAGCGATATTTGGTCAATAGTTTGGGTTGATTGGCCAGCTTTAATCCGGCAGCCAATATTTGGCGGCAGAGGTCGTAATCTTCAGCAGGGCTGTAGTCGGGATTATAACGTATACGATGTTTTTTGATATCACAACTGCGGAGAATCGAAGTTGTGTGCATAACAGGATTTCCCTGAAACATATCGCTCCAGTCAGGGAAATTTTTTTGAGTCCAGAGCCAGCCGAGGTTATAAAAACAGTATTTCAGGTAGCTGATTATTCCGTTGTCCGGTCTGCTGCTAAACAGTTCGCACCAGCTTCCCGCCATTGTGATGTCAGAATGTTTATCCATGAATTTGACTTGCTCTTCCAGGCGGAACGGTAAAGAGATGTCATCATTATCCATAATAACCCAATATTCCCCCTGAGCTAAATCCATCAGTTTGTTGCGGCTGGCAGAAATGCCTAAATTTTTTTTGTTGCGATAATAGCGAATGCGGTCGTCGTTGTATTGCTTTATGATTTCTTCAGAGTTATCGGGGGAGGCGTCGTTAAGAAGTATTAATTCAAAATCAGTAAAAGTTTGGTTGAGTATGCTGTCTAGGGCTTCTTTTAAGAAAGGAGCTCCATTGTAAACAGGAATGAGAACCGAAACTTTTATATTGGACATAAAAAAATGCTTTTGCTTTTTTGAGATTTATTAATAAATACTAATTATATATAAATTATATTGATTTTTTATTCTTTTTTTTGTTGTTTGGGGATAGTTTATGCTTTACAGCCATAATGGGAGTTATTTGAATAATAATGACAGCGTTGCCCTTGTGGCAGAAATGATTAGGCCGGGAAGCAGAGTATTGGACGTTGGTTGTGGTGCCGGAGATTTGGGGCGTTTGCTCCAAAAAAAGAATTGCCGGGTATGGGGCATTGAATATGAAGCCGAGAATGCTGCCGCAAGCGAACAAATCGGAGCATATGAGAAAATTTACAGATGGGATATGAATCATTTTCAGGCCGAAATGCTGGTAGATAATTTTGATTATATTGTCTGTGCCGATGTTTTGGAACACTTGATGAAGCCTGAATATGCCGTATCCCAATTGAAAAAACTGTTAGCCCCGGAGGCAAAATTAATTATTTCCGTACCTAATGTTGCCCATGCCAGCATCAAAGCTAATTTGCTGCTTAATGATTGGACATATACGGAGTTAGGGATTTTAGATAAAACGCATTTGCGTTTTTTTACTGCAAAGTCGTTTGTAGATTTTTTAAGCAATTTGGGTTTAGTAATTGAAGCATGGAAAATGACTATGCTTCCGGCAGACGGTTTTCAGCCACACCGTTTGAAAGAGCTTCCTTATGAAGTTTCCGCATTTATTTCTGATGATGCATATTCTGAAGTTATGCAGTTTATTGTCCAAACAAGATTAGTGAAAGTCGGAGAAAAGAATGCCCTAAAGAACAATGAAAAATTTCTTAAACAAGAAAAGAGGCGGTTTTCCGGTTCGCGTTTAATGTTTGAAGTTAAACGTTTGTTGTTGGTGAAATTTCCCGGATTGATAAAATATGTTCAAAGATGGCGTTAATTATTTATGAGGAGCAGAAATGGCTGAAAATTTACCTAAACTTGCGATTGTCGTGCCGTGTTATTATGAGGAAGAGATTTTGCCTAAAACGCTTCAGGTTATCGGCGGCTTGTTAACGGAGATGATTAAATGCAAAGAAGTCAGCAGGGACAGTGTCGTTTGTTTGGTAAATGACGGCAGTCAGGATAAAACATGGGAACTTATTCAGCAGGCCGCGGCAAAAGATAAGATTTTTTACGGTGTCAGTTTATCGCGCAATTTTGGGCATCAAAAAGCAATTATTGCGGGGATGTATGAATGCGAGGCTGATATATACGTTACCATAGATGCAGATTTGCAGGATGATTGCTGCGCAATTCGCGAAATGCTAAAAAAGATTAATTCCGGGTGCGATATTGTTTATGGTGTGCGGGACAGCCGGGAAACAGATACGTTTTTTAAGAAATATTCGGCATTGGCTTTTTATAAATTAATGAAACTGCTGGGTGTCAATATAGTATACAATCATGCGGATTTTCGTATGATGACACGGCGAGCAGTCAACCAGTTAAAAGAGTTTCCTGAACGCAATCTGTTTTTAAGGGCGCTGGTGCCGTTAGTTGGTTTTAAGTATGATAAGGTCTATTATGACCGAAAAGCCAGAGAAGCAGGGGAAACCAAATATCCTTTGATGAAAATGCTGGGGTTTGCGTGGAGCGGGATATCCAGTTTTTCAATCGTGCCTTTGCGTTTGGTGACCTTTACCGGGTTTGCCGTTTGTTTTCTCAGCTTGATTTTCATGGCTTATCTTATGTATGGCTGGGCGCATGGCAAAACGCTGGTCGGGTGGGCTTCATTGGTGACTGTCATTACGATTTTCAGCGGCGTACAATTGCTGTCTTTAGGCATTATAGGCGAATATATGGCTAAAATTTTTATAGAGGTGAAACGCAGGCCTTTATATATTGTGGATGAAACGACCCGTCGCGAAGATTAAAAGGCGGTTATTAATAATTTATTGATTATATCTATGTAAACTTGTGTAAGTTTTAAAATGTTTATTATGATAAGGAAGTTATGATGACTGAGAGAAATCCTTTAGAAATATACAACAGCACATTAGTGCCGATGGTGATTGAGCAGACATCAAGGGGAGAGCGTTCATTTGATATTTATTCCCGTTTGCTTAAAGAAAGAATCATTTTTCTGACCGGGGAAGTTAATGATGATATTTCTTCTTTGGTTTGTGCGCAGCTGTTGTTTTTGGAATCTGAAAATCCCAAAAAGGATATTTCCCTGTATATTAATTCTCCGGGCGGGGTAATTACTTCCGGTATGGCAATGTATGATACGATGAAATACATCAGCTGCGATGTGGCAACGATTTGTATCGGGCAGGCTTGTTCTATGGGGTCTTTCCTGTTAGCCGGCGGTACTAAAGGGAAACGTTTCTCCCTGCCGAACTCTCAAATTATGATTCACCAGCCGTCAGGCGGTGCTAAAGGGCAGGCGACAGATATTGAAATTCAAGCTAAATTAATTTTGGATATGCGTAAGCGCCTGAATCAGATTTATGCCGAAAATACCGGGCAGAAATTATCGGTTATTGAAAAAGCAATGGATCGCGATAATTTTATGACGCCGGAAGAAGCATTGAAATTTGGTTTGATTGACCAGATTGTAACCTCTCGTAATGATATTAAATAGGATGAAACGATGAGTGACGAAAAAGAAAATAACGGAGAGATGCTGCATTGTTCCTTTTGCGGAAAAAGCCAGGCAGAAGTGAAAAAGCTGGTTGCCGGTCGCGGCGTGTATATTTGTGACGAATGCATTGAAGTCTGCATAAATATTGTGGCTGACGAGCTTGAGGAAGAACGCAAAGCCGAAGCCGGAATTACGCCGGAAAAACTGCCGACACCGTCAAAAATCAAAGAGTTTCTTGACCAATATGTTATCGGTCAGGATGAAGCCAAAAAAGTTCTGTCTGTTGCGGTTTATAACCATTATAAGCGCTTGAACTCTCAAAAAGCCAACAAAGATGTGGAAATTTCCAAGTCCAACGTGATTTTGATTGGTTCGACCGGCAGCGGTAAAACCCTTTTGGCACAGACTTTGGCTAAAATTTTGGATGTGCCGTTTGCGATTTCCGATGCAACGACTTTAACTGAAGCCGGTTATGTCGGCGAAGATGTCGAGAACATTATTTTGAAGTTGGTGCAAGCTGCAAATTATGATATTGAAAAAGCGCAGCGCGGTATTGTTTATATTGATGAGATTGATAAGATTACCCGCAAAACTGATGGTCCATCAATTACGCGTGACGTATCAGGTGAAGGTGTGCAACAGGCTTTGCTGAAAATTATTGAAGGTACGGTTGCCAATGTTCCTCCTCAAGGCGGGCGTAAACATCCACAACAGGAATTTCTGCACGTTGATACGACCAATATCCTGTTTATTTGCGGCGGTGCTTTTGCCGGTTTGGAAAAAATTGTTAATCGGCGCGGTAATGAAACCTCTATCGGTTTTGGCGCTAAAGTCAGCAGCCCTGAAGAAAAGAGCATCGGCGAAGTATTGAAAGATGTTCAGCCGGAAGATTTGCTTAAGTTCGGTTTGATTCCCGAATTTATCGGGCGTTTGCCGATTATCGCCACTTTGGATGACTTGAAAGAAGACGCTTTGGTTCGCGTTTTGACAGAGCCGAAAAATGCTTTGGTTAAGCAATATGAAGCTTTGTTCGAGATGGAAGGTGTCAAGCTGACAATTACCGAGGAAGCGCTTAAGGCAATTGCGAAAAAAGCTATTGAACGCAAGACCGGCGCTCGTGGTCTGCGGGCGATTATGGAAGAAAATCTGTTGCAGATTATGTATGATATTCCGGATAAGAAAAACGTTGGCGAAATTATTATAACTGATAAGGTTATCAATGAAAATGCCGAGCCGGAATATGTTATTTCCAAGGAAAGTAAATCCGCTTAAATGAAAAAAACTCCCGCAGTTGCGGGAGTTTTTTTTATGGTTTGGACGGGAGAAAAGTTTATCTGCCGGAAGAGCCGAAGCCATTGCTGCCGCGGGATGTTGCCAGCTTGTCAAATTCTTCATTGCTGATTTCCTGGAAGTCGGCTTTATAGGGAAACGGAAATTCGCCTTGGGCAATTTTATCTCCGGGATTAACCGTATAAGTTTCGCCGCCGGAAGGATTAGTATTCAGCAGGATGACCATGATTTCACCGCGGTAGTCGGTATCAATAATGCCGCCGACAGGAATAATCCCATGGTTGGCAGCTAAGCCGCTGCGGCCGTTAATTCTGCACCAGAACGGGTTTTGCGGCGCTATTTTAATTCCGGTCGGGCATTTAATCCTTTCGCCGGGGGCAATGCTCACCGGAGCAGTTAATGCTGCACAAATGTCGAAGCAGGCAGAATCCGGCGTAGCATAGGTCAGGTTACAAGCCGTATCTCTGTAGTGGGATAATTTAGTATAATAAACCGGAAAATATTCAATTTTTATGGTCATGGCGCAACTTTCAATGTTTTTTCTGATTTTAGGAAAAACAGTTGAAAATTTCCAGCAGAGAATTTTTGCAGGGGATAATCTTTAACCTGAACGGTCAGGGATTATATATGGGGTAGTCGTATATATTGGGCAAGGAGATAAAAATGAAAACTGTAAAATTAAATTCTGGTTATGAAATGCCGATGATGGGGCTGGGGACTTGGAAATCAGAACCCGGTGAAGTTTATCAGGCTGTGCGCTGGGCAATTAAGCTGGGATATCGCCACATTGATTGTGCGCCGATTTACAGCAACGAAAAAGAAATCGGCCAGGCTTTGCATGATGCCGTTGCCGAAGGGGATATTAAGCGCGAAGAGCTGTTTATTACTTCCAAATTGTGGAATGATTCCCATGCGCCGGAAGCTGTTTTGCCGGCATTGAAGCAAACATTGGCTGATTTGCAGCTGGAGTATTTGGATATGTATCTGATTCATTGGCCGGTTGCTCAGCAGCGGGGAACAATTATGCCGCAGAAAGACAGCGATATGATACCGCTGTCCGAGATGCCTCTGGATTTGACCTGGGCAGAAATGGAAAAAGCTCAACAACAAGGTTTGGTTCGTTCTATCGGTGTTTCGAATTTTGGTCCTAAGCGTCTGGCGGAATTGATGGAAAAAGCGCAGATTACTCCGGCGGTTAACCAAGTAGAATCGCATCCGTTGTTACAGCAGAACGAATTGTTGGATTTTTGCCGTAAAAATATGATTGTGCTGACAGCTTATTCCCCCTTGGGGTCAGACCATCACAACTGCGAAGAAAATTTGTTCCAGAATGAAACAATTATGGAAATTGCCGGCCGCCTGAAAGCTACTTCTGCGCAGGTTTTGCTTGCATGGCAGTTAAATCGTGGCGTTACGGTTATTCCGAAGACTATTCATGATGAACGCCTGCAAGAGAATTTTGCGTCCACCGCCGTTGAATTGGATGAAGAAGATATGAAAAAAATTGCCGCTCTGGATAACGGACATCGTTTTATTGACGGTGGTGTTTTTGCCAGAGGAGGGTATACGGTTTCTTCCATCTTCGAATAAAATGGGTAAAACTTGCAAAAGGCTTGTCATGCTAGTTGTTTTATCGCTCGTGTAACTGGTTGTACACATCGCTCAAAAACAATGTCGCAGCACAAGCCTTTATCAAGTTTTAAATTTGGGGAAAGATGGTATGTGAGGGTGTTTATCAAATTTACAGGTTTGTTGTACACGTCGTTCAAAAACAACGTCGCAGCACAAGCCTTTATCAAGTTTTTAATTTGGGGAAAGATGGTGTGCGAGGGTGTTTATCAAACTTACAGGTTTGTTGTACACGTCGCTCAAAACAACGTCGCAGCACAGGCCTTTATCAAGTTTTTAATTTAAGAAGCCCCTCGTGCTAGTTCTTTGCTCGCTCGTGTAGCTAGTTGTACACGTCGCTCTCAAAGGAGGTCGCAGCAGGGGTGTTTATCAAATTTACAGGTTTGTTGTACACGTTGCTCAAAAACAACGTCGCAGCACAGGCTTTTATCAAATTTTAGTTTATGAGTGGATAGAAGTAAATAGTTTCTGATTAATGAAATTTGCCAATTCAGTTTCATTGTTCCATTTGACTTCGATTTCCAAGACCTTAAATTTGGGACGCAGGGCTGCCGGAATTTTTACCATATCTTTGGCTGTGGTTATCAAAATGCAGGATTTTTCCTGTGCTTTACTAATCAATTCATTCAGTTCTTGTTCGCTATAATAATGATGATCAGGAAAGTCAATCGTTTCAACAAGCTCAAAGTTTAATTCACGCAAAGACTGATAAAATTTTTCCGGGCGGCCGATGCCGGCGAAAGCAATAGCTTTTCGTTCTTCAAACACAGGGGTAGTCGGAACAATGTTTCCCTGAAAAACAGGCAGATTAAATTTGGAAGCCAGATTATGTTTATCTTCTCCGATGATAATAATCGCATCAGCTCTCTTTAATCCTGCTGATAAGCTTTCGCGCAGAGGTCCTGCCGGAATACACCGGCCATTGCCATATCCGAATCCGCCGTCAAAGACCAAAAAAGATAAATCTTTATGGAGCTTGGGGTTTTGGAAGCCGTCATCCATAATGATGATATCCGCACCGGCATTTTCAGCAATTTGCGCTCCCAAATATCTATCCGGGGAAACGACTGTCGGGGCTTGTCGGGCAAGCAGTAAAGGTTCATCGCCGACTTGCTGCGGCGTATGCTGTTGCATATCTACAATAACATTATGCAATGTGCCGCCGTAACCCCGAGAAACAAAATGCGGATTTTGGTTGTTTTGCTGCATTATTTTGGCGATTGAAACGGCTGTCGGCGTTTTTCCTGTTCCGCCAGCGGTTAAATTCCCGATGCAAAGAACCGGAGTATTTACTTTATGGGGTTTGTGTAAAGCCAAATTGACGCGGGTTGCTAAAGCATATAAGCAGCCAAGCGGAGAAAGCAGGGTAGCGGTTAAGTTGCGGCGAGACCAAAATGAGGGCGTTTTCATTAGTCAATAAAGCCTTTCACTTTTTCAACGATACCGTCCAGAACTTTAGCTTCTCCTGCGGCCCAATTATAGGCTAAGCTGCGTTTTGCTTCCAGGAGTTCTTTATTTGTCAACAGGGAGGTTACCAGTTCTTCTAATTCCAGAACATCGTTAACCTGCATAATTGCATCCGCTTTTTTGGCACGGTTTAGGGCTTCGGTAAAGTTGTGCATATGAGGGCCGACAACCACCGCGTCACGCATTCTGGACGGTTCCATAAAGTTTTGTCCGCCGTGAGGGATAAGTGATCCGCCGATAAATACCAGCGGGCATAAGTCGTACCAAAGTCCGATTTCGCCGATAGTATCGGCAATGTATACTTCTGTGTTGTCTGTAATCGGTTCTCCGGCAGAGCGTAAAGCTGTATTTAAGCCGTATGCTTCTTCCAGTTTTTGTTTAATGTCCGCGCCGCGGTTGGGATGGCGCGGGGCGATTATGGTAAGCAGCCCGGGGACGGTTTCGCCGAGTTTTTTTAAGAAACGTCCGATTTTGTATTCTTCATCATCATGGGTAGAACTGACACACCAAACCGGACGGCTGCCAATTCGTGTTGCAATTTCAGTCTTTTTAATTTCGTCAATAGGCAGGGGCAGGCCGGCAAATTTGAGGTTGCCAAGGCACATGGAATCTTTTGCCCCCAAAACCCGCAGCCTGTATGCATCTTCTTCGGATTGTCCGAGGCAAAATGTAAAACAGCCAAGCAGTTCTCTGCTGATAAAGTCAAATTGCTGCCAGCGTTTGAATGATTTGTTAGAAATACGGCCGTTGACTAAAATCAAAGGAATGTTTTTGCTTTTGATTGAAGACAGCATGGCCGGCCAGAAATCAGATTCAAACCACAAAACCAAATCCGGATGCCAGTGGCGGATAAAGCGGGAGGTGAAGAACGGGTTATCTATGGGTAGATATTGGTGGAATGCTCTTTCCGGCAGTCGCTTGGACATTAGATCAGCCGAGGTGGTTGTGCCGGTGGTGACCATGATATGTAAATCGGCATAGGTTTCCAATAGGCGGTTAATCAGCGGCAGCATAGATACAGACTCACCAACAGATGCGCCATGAAACCAAATCAGCCTGCCGTCAGGGCGTTTTAACTGCGGACGGCCTACACGTTCGTGAAAACGTTTGACATCTTCTTTCCCTTTTTCCTGGCGTTTTTTGATATAGCGTTTAATAACCAGTGGGTAAAGGATACTGATAAGAGTATTATATATGCGTATAAACATAGTCAGAGCTTTTCGTCAGGGGCAGCAACGTGGCGTTTGCGGGCAACGCTGCCGGGAGTGATGCGGGGAATGCCCATGGCCTTGTCGGCTTCCCAAGTTAATTGGTTGAGGGCATTTTCGATTTTTTGGCGATGTTCTTCCAGTTGTTGCTCATCAGCATCAGCTGGAATGTAAAAAGCTTCGGTAACAAAATAGCAACCGCGGGAGAAAGGTTTGGGCAGCATCATCTTGTCCCAGCTTTTATCAATTATTTTAGAGCCGGCGATGCTGTAGGTTGCGCCCATAATCGGTTTTCCTGATTTTTGCGCATAATATACTGCCGAGCGGCTGAGAGTCATATTCGGACCTTTCGGGCCGTCGGGAATAATGGCAATGGCTTCGCCTTTTTGCAGGTAGCGCATGAGTTCTAAAGCGGCGTTTTTACCGTTTTCGGTGCTGGAGCCGCCAATTGTTCCCATGCCGAATCTTTCAAGCAGGCCGGCAATAATGCGGCCGTCGTGGTGCAGAGAAACCAGCGCGTTCATCGGGTGGGATTTGTTCCAGAAATAGGGGAGCATCATGGCGCGTCCGTGCCAGCCGATGAAAATGAAGCTTCCTTCTTTTTCCCAGACTTTATAGAGTTCTTCAACGCCTTTGGTCTGCCAGCGGGTGGTTTTGCCGACAAAACAAGCGTACCAATAGATGAGCTGGCTGATGACAGATAGTACAAACCGCGATTGCAGCAGTTTTCTCATAATCTTTTTGCATTTTTTGCGTAAAGGCATAGGCTTATCTTTGTGATTTTTTGACAATGTCCGTAATGGAAATACCGATGGTTTCGTTTTCAGTGATGACTACTTCGCCGTGTCCGATAAGGATGTTATTGGCGTAGATGTCAACATAGTCATTAACATCGCGGTCAAGTTCAACCACTGCGCCGCGCCCAAGTTTTAACAGCTGTTGGACGCGCAGGTCGGCTGTGCCGAGCGTTACCGAGATGTCGACGGTGATTTCATCGCCGGAAGCAGAATGTTTTTTGAAAGGCATAAAAAAATTCTCCGGATTTTTAGCTTAATTCGAATTTCATAATTAATTTTGATAATATATTATTATTTTTAAATTTAAATAACAAGAATGAGTTCCCCACAGCGGTTGATAAATTGCCGGGCAGGGAGGTTGATTTGAGATGTCGCTGTGGATTAAAGCTTTTAATCATTGCCGCGGGAAAGGAAATATGCAAAAAGTTTTATATATTTCCATGACCGTCTATTGTCGTTTGGATAAAGTTTCCTTATATATAACACAGTAACAGATAACATGTGAGGATTTGAAATGGCTGGTAAGAAAAACACCTATCCGGTACTTCCGCTTCGTGACATTGTGGTTTATCCGAAAATGATTGTGCCGCTGTTTGTCGGGCGCGAGAAGTCTATCCGCGCGTTGCAGGACGTGGTTGATAAAGATCAAAACATTATTCTGGCGACTCAGAAAAATGCGGCAACGGAAGACCCGACATCTGATGATGTGTTTCATGTGGGGACTGTGGGCACTGTTTTGCAAATGTTAAAACTGCCGGACGGTACTGTTAAAGTTTTGATTGAAGGTATGGAACGGGTTAAAATTACCAAATTCCTTAAAAATCCTGATTATATGGAAGTTCAGGCCGAAATCCTTCCAGACGCGGTGGAAAACGATACGGAATTGGAAGCGCTTGTTCGCGCGGTTTTGTCGCAGTTTGAAGAATATGTCAAACTGTCAAAAAAGACTCCGCCGGAAGTGTTGGTTTCGGTTAATCAGATTGAAGACAACAGCAAGCTGGCTGATACGATAGCTTCGCATTTGGCTCTGAAAATCAATGACAAACAGGCTTTGCTGGAAGGGCGGACACTAAAGGAACGTTTTGAGAAAATCCTTGGTTTTATGGATACGGAACTGACATTGCTTGAAGTGGAAAATAAAATTAAAACCCGCGTCAAAAAGCAGATGGAAAAAAGCCAGAAAGAATATTACCTGAACGAGCAAATGAAAGCTATTCAGAAAGAACTCGGCGATAATGACGAAGAAGGCGAAATCAGCGATTATCTGGCCAGAATTGAGAAAACAAAACTTTCTAAAGAGGCAAAAGACAAAGCTCTGGCTGAAGTGAAAAAGCTCAAAAATATGAGCGGTATGTCGTCAGAGGCAACAGTCATTCGCAACTATCTGGATTGGTTGTTGGATATTCCTTGGAAAAAACGTTCCAAGGTCAATAAAGATATTTCCAAAGCAATGGAAGTTTTGGAAAAAGACCATTATGGTTTGGATAAAGTCAAAGAACGCATTGTTGAGTATTTGGCTGTGCAAGCCCGTGCGGATAAGGTCAAAGGGCCGATTTTGTGCTTAGTCGGGCCTCCGGGCGTGGGTAAGACTTCTCTTGGTAAATCTATTGCCAAAGCAACCGGGCGCAGTTTTGTGCGCACTTCGTTGGGAGGTATGCGAGATGAAGCGGAAATTCGCGGACATCGTCGGACATATATCGGCTCTATGCCAGGTAAGATGATTAAAGGTATGAAAAAAGCCGGGACATCCAATCCGCTGTTTTTGCTGGATGAAATCGACAAGCTGGGTAATGACTGGCGTGGTGATCCGAGTTCTGCGCTTTTGGAAGTGTTAGATCCGGAACAAAACACCTGTTTCAATGACCATTATCTGGAAGTTGATTATGATTTGTCGGATGTGATGTTTGTGACAACCGCCAATTCGTTGGATATGCCGCGGCCGTTGCTGGACCGTATGGAGATTATCCGCTTGTCCGGTTATACCGAAGATGAGAAGATTGAGATTGCCAAGCGGCATTTGATACCGAAGATTTTTGCTGAGAATGCTGTTAAAAAAGATGAGCTGACCATTAAAGAGGAAGCTATTCGCGATATTATCCGCTATTATACCAGAGAAGCCGGTGTGCGTAATCTGGAGCGGGAATTATCTACGATTGCCCGTAAGGCTGTTAAAGAAATTTTGCTGTCTAAAGGTCAAAAGAAGCAGCTGGAAGTTAACGCCAAAAACCTGGACAAATATCTCGGTATCAAACGTTACAGCTTTGGCGAGGCCGAACAGCAGGATCATATCGGGGTAACAACCGGGTTAGCGTGGACTGAAGTCGGCGGCGATATCTTGTTTATTGAAGCGGTGGATATGCCGGGCAAAGGCAAAATCACACAGACAGGTAAGCTGGGCGAAGTGATGAAAGAATCTATTGAAACAGCTTATTCTGTGGTTCGCGCTCATTCTAAAGATTTGGGGATTAATCCTGAAGTTTTTGAGAAGACGGATATCCATATCCATGTGCCGGAGGGAGCTACACCGAAAGACGGGCCATCCGCAGGTATTGCAATGTATACCACACTGGTGTCGGTATTGACTAAAACACCGGTGCGCAAAGATGTGGCTATGACCGGGGAAATTACACTGCAAGGACGGGTTCTGCCGATTGGCGGATTAAAGGAAAAGCTGCTTTCTGCTCTGCGTGGTGGGATTAAGACTGTGATTATTCCCAAAGAAAATGAGAAAGATTTGGCAGAGATTCCCGATAATGTCAAAGAAGGCATGAAAATCATTCCTGTATCAGAAGTGTCGGAAGTCTTAAAGATAGCTTTGGCTGATAAAAAGAAGCCTGCTAAAGAAAAGGCCAAAAAATAATTATGTCTTTCAACACAAAAGCCCGGGGTTCAGACTCCGGGTTTTTGTTATGGAGCAGACTCGTTTTTTGGAGATTCAGAATCGGCGGAAATGGTTGCTGACTGCGGTTTAGCTGTGAATAAGTGCATAAATTTATTAAATTTGGGGTATAAAATATCAAAAAATAGAGGAAAATATGGTTTTTCTGGGTGTAAGGCCTTGTTTTCGTTTGACTTGAAAAATTTTTCAGGCTTAAATTTTCGCATAGCAGCGATGTGCTGTTATATTGGTTTATAACTTATAATTAGAGGGAGTCCTCACCGTGAATAAAAATGAACTCATTTCTAGCATTGCTAACGAAACTGGCTTAACAAAAACTGACGCAGCTAAAGCTGTTGACGCTTTTGTAGCTTCTATCTCTTCTGCTCTGAAATCTGGTGACGAAGTTCGCCTGGTTGGTTTTGGTACTTTTGCCGTTTCTAAACGTTCTGCTACCACCGGCCGCAATCCTCGCACTGGCCAAACCATCAACATTCCGGCTCGCAATCAGCCGAAATTCAAAGCTGGTAAAGTATTGGTTGACTCTGTTAACTAATTATAAGAAAGGGCCGGAGTTCCGGCTCTTTTTATTAGTTATCAGCAATATTATTGCACGATTAGTGAGCCGAAATCCGGCTCACTTTTTTATGTGCTTTACCGGAGACCTCAATTTGTTAGGAAATTATTGTGTAGATAAAGAAAATTGTTTAAGCAATTTATTGATATATATAGATTTTGTTAAAAAGTTTATTTTTTTGATATTTTTTGCTTGATTAATTATTTTAGGAAGTGTATAAGTTTTTTCGTAAGGTTAATGGGAGTTTAGCTCAGCTGGAAGAGCATCTCGTTTACACCGAGAGGGTCGGGAGTTCGAACCTCTCAACTCCCACCAATTAAGCCACCGTAAGGTGGCTTTTTTTTATGGAGTTGCCATTTTGCGATTGATGAAATCAAATCGCAAAATGTAAGAGGTTCCGGGCTTTTATGAATTCGTTTCGCTTGCTGCCGCTGTACTCACTCATTATTAAAAGCCAGGGTCTTCGTAGAAAAAACTAAAATCGTTTAGTTTTTTCTTCTAGACTCTCTCAACTCCCACCAATTAAGCCCTTGAAAATCAAGGGCTTTTGTTTTGCTCTTAATGTTTTTTTAGTTGTGCTTGATGGTTCTATTTCCATTTTGTCCCACTCTTGTCCCACTTTTTTATATTAAGCAATGTGAAGATATATGAAAAAAGCCCCAAATAGGGGCTATGTTTTAGTCAATTCAGGCGGATTTATTGCTTGTCGGCAACCTTCGACTCATTTTGCTCGACTAACTCTTCATCCATATTCCCGGGAAATTTCCCGGGTTTTTTACATCTAAATATCTATTCTTTTTAGACTAACAAAAACATACCTCTCATACATGCTTGACAGATTGCAAGAGGCGTGGTAACCTTATAACTGATATGGTTTCAGTTATAAGAGAGGTGTATGATGAAAGTCGGTCTTCTTTCTAGCTTATCTGCTCTGGCAGTAACAGCCGTTACCGTCGAAGCTTTGGCTTTAACGGTTTCTCCGGAGTTTAAACTTTGGTCATACCCACACCTCACACAACTAAATCAAAGCCAAGCATTTGAAACCTTATCATTGGCAGGCGGCAGAAGCCGTCTGCCTGTTTCTGCTTATAAAGTGGCTAAGGTTCATTTTATTACAAATGACGGGGCGCAAATTTTTAGCGGAGGCGTTGAGTTTGAAGATTTGTCAGATAAGAGCTGTATTAAGGAAGGTTATAAAATGACTTCCTGTCCGAATGGTGTTCGGGCAGATATATGCCCTTATAATTCCTCTTATTTTAAGGACTGTTGTCCTAAGGATTATGATAGTGTTACTTGCACATACCCTTTGACGAGAAGCAAAGATTCCTGTGGTGGCAAGTATCTTTGTTATTGTGATCCTGATTTGTTTCCGATTACCAGCTGCACAGCTCCACAGGTTACACCATCTCCGTTAAGCGACAGAGGAAAGACTTGTTCATCGGGTGGCGTGACGCGTTATGCTGAGTGTGTCTGTCCGGCAAGTTATTCTGAGGTTTGCATAGGGATAAACCAGCAGGGTAAAGGGACAGGCTGTACCAAAAACGGGACAACCAAATATACGGCCTGTGAATGTAAGCCAGGTTATACGTTAACTTGTTCAGATTTAGGGCCATCCTCGTCGAGTGATTATTGTCAGATGAACGGCATTAAGTATTACAAGGAATGCAAGACCTGTTCAAACAGATGCAGTTTGGCGAGTTGTCCGGCCGGCGTTGTTTGTGAGTATGAAGAGTGTTCGAAGAAGTATTGCGACATTGGTTGCGCGGTAGGTTATCGGGATTTGGATAATTACTGGTGTAACGGGGCGCTGCGCTGTTTGGTTGGGCGGTAGGTGACCCGAACGTCGGGTGCGATAGGTGTTGCTTTGTTGTTAACCTGGATTCCGGCTCGGAGGCCGGAATGACAAAGAAAAAATGGGCGTGATGACATTTTGTCCCCGTTGTGTGGGGCATTCTGAGGAGCAGAGCGACGAAGAATCTATGTTGAAGCAGCCGCAAGGTTGAGACAGTGCCGTTTTGGCGGGGTGGTAGGTGAGGCTGAGATAAGTCTTATAAATTTGCCGGGATAGCCACGTCGCACCCGCTCCTGACGTTCGGGCGCTCCTCGCTATGACATTTGTTAGGTTGTATGAGGAGTGAGGTTGGAGGAATGGGCTGGTAAGATTGAGATAGTGCCGTTTGAGCGTTGGATGCTTCACTACGTTCAGCATGACGGATGGTGGAGAAACTAAAAAAGGAGAAAAGAAATGAGTATGAGAAGTAAATTATTAGGAGGAGCGGTGCTGCTCATGGCGGCTTTCTCCTGTAATGAAGCGCAAGCAACAACCTGTGCCGTTCCGCCAACATGTAAGCAGATGGGTTACACGATGAAGAAGGCAGACTGTGGCGGGAATCCGGTTTTGCGTTGTCCGTTTGCGCTTTCAGATGACAGCCAGGTGTTCTGCGGCGTTGCCGCAGCATCTGGTGAAGCAGATAAAGATACTGATACAAATACCGATAATGAGATGGATGGTGTGGTTCAAAATGTTAGCAATGGGGCTATCATTTATACTGACGGCACAGTTACAAACTCTAAAGTTACAGGTAAAACACCAATGGGTGTTGTCTTTGATGCAGGAAATCGTTTGGCGATGGCTTTGGTTGAGGTTAAAGATGATGTGACAGGGGAGATGGTTATGACGTGGGCTAATAAGGCTTATAAGATTCCTGATTTACAGAACTGTAATACTTCGGTAATTCCCTCTGGTGAGGTTTCTTATCCAGCTAGTAATGTTAGTTGTGGTGTCGATGGTCGTTCCAATACAAATGCCATATTGGCTTGTGGGAGTGACTGTGGCGGCACACCTGCTGCAACAACAGCCAATAATTTTCAGCCAGCTGGATGTACTAAAGATTTTTGCAAAAAGACAAAATGGTTTCTGCCCAGTATGAGAGATATAATGAGGATTTATGAGCAGAAAGCAATGCTCAATACGTCCCTCCAAAATGTGCCGACTCTTGTTCCCGGAACTAAGTTTACTGCTGTAGGGAATGCTCTTTGGTCTTCTACTCAGAATGGTCTTAATGCATGGGTGGTCTATATGAGTAATGGTCTTAGATCATGTAACGGGAAGGATAGCAACGCCTCTGTCAGACCAGTGCTGAAGTTTTGATTAGGGCCTCACACAAAAAAATGCCTCGAAAATCGAGGCATTTTTTATTAGAGGAAAAGAGAGTTAGTTCAGTCTTTTCCATGTTTTGTATTTGTTCCAGAAACCCGAAACGCCTATACGGCGGCAGAAGTCGGATTTTTGAATTTTGCTTTTATTCTCTTTGAAAAAGAGGATAAAACGCTGCCAGCTTTCTGGCGTGGCAAAGTGCTCGTACATTTCCTCAAAAGAGAAATGATCGACAGCGAATTGCCATGCCCATTGATAGACTTCCTTGGGGTTGGTATGGGAATGAGCATATTTCAGCATATAGCCGTTGAGCTCGTTTCCGTCCTCGTCCAGATGGTCTAGCAGACCGAACACGATTTTGGTGATGTGTTCTTTGGTGAGTTTTGCTTGGTAGCAAGTATGTGCCTGAGCTTGCAAAAACTTCCAGCAGATGTCTGTCATCAAGCCCGGCTGGTCGCCCATCGCGGAGTATTTCCAGTAGGCTTGGGGCAGGACTTTGAAGCTGTGGGCTTCATGAAGAACTGCGCCTTTGGAAAGTCTTTGCAGAGCGATTTCCAGCATTATTTCACCGGTGAAGTTGTCACGAAGCCAGCATTTTGTGCCAAATTCGGCCATGAGATCCATGTAGTTTTCTCCGATGCGCCAGCCGCGGGTGTCTTGTCCGGTCGGGTAGAGAATTTGGGGAAGGACTACAGAGTTAATCACCTGGCGATAGGGCATTGCTGCGAGTTCGTTCACGTTCATGTCAGTCAGTTCGGCAACTCTTGCCAAAAAATTTTTTTCCATATTTTTTATTTTTTTTAAGGGTTTATACTAAAAAACAATGTATGGAAAGGCTAGTTGCCTGATGTTTATAATCGTATTCCATAATAATTGTTTTGTGCTATTTTTATAGCACGATTTTTATACTAAAACAAGTTAAATTTGACAAAAGGACAAAAATAAATTATAAGGTAATGATTAAGGGCTGTACTTTTGGATTTTTTTTGCTATAATGCTCCCGATTTTAAGTAAGGAAATATATACAGTGAAGAAAATTATTTCGGCCGCGGAGGCGGGCAAGCTTATCGGAAATGATGTGTCAATTATGATAGGCGGTTTTTTGAAATGCGGTTCGCCGACCAAAGTAATTGAAGAAATGCTTAAAAACGGAACCAGCGGTTTGACTTTAATTGCCAATGATACCTCGTATCCAGACAGTGATCGCGGCAAGCTGGTGGTTAACCGCCGGGTGAAAAAAGCCATTGTTGCCCATATCGGAACGAATCCTGAAACAGGAAAGCAGATGCATGATGGTGAGATTGAGGTTGTTTTGACACCGATGGGGACTTTGGTGGAAAAAATCAGGGCAGCCGGCGCTGGTTTGGGCGGCGTGTTGACCCCGACCGGAATCGGAACGCCGGTAGAAGAAGGCAAACAACTGATGGAAATTGAGGGAAAGTCCTATTTGTTTGAAAAGCCTCTGGGAGCGGATTTTGCTTTGTTGTATGGCACGAAAGCTGACAAATATGGCAATATCTATTTGGAAGGGACGACCCGTAATTTTAATTTGGTGATGGCGACTGCTGCGAAAACGGTTATTGTCGAAGCAGACGAACTGGTTGAAGGATGCCTGGATGCCAATATGGTGACTATTCCGGGGATTTTTGTGGATTATATTGTCGTATAGGAAAACAATATGGAATTAAGCAAAGAACAAATCAGAGAAACGATTGCCCGCCGTGTGGCGCAAGAACTGGAAGACGGAGATGTCGTGACTTTAGGCATCGGTTTGCCGACGGAAGTGGCAAATTATGTGCCTGAAGATGTTCAGGTGATGTTTCACTCTGAAAATGGTTTAATCGGCGTCGGAAAAAAGCCTGCGCCGGGGCAAGCTAATCCGCATATCACTAATGCCGGCGGGATTCCGGTGGATATTGTTGAGGGCGCTTCGGCTTTTGACAGCGTGATGTCTTTTACGATGATTCGCGGCGGGCATATTGACGCGACTGTTTTGGGCGCTTTGCAGGTGGATCAGGAAGGCAATATTGCTAACTGGATGGTGCCGGGCGTATTTGTGCCGGGAATGGGCGGCGCTATGGATTTGGTGGTCGGCGCGAAAAAAGTTATTGTCGCGATGGAACACCTGTCTAAAAATCAGGTTAAAATTGTTAAAAAATGCACTTTGCCGCTGACTGCCGCACATGAGGTGGATTTAATCATTACCGAACGTTGTGTGTTAAAAGTGATGCCGGAGGGATTGGTTTTACAAGAGATTAATCCGTTATTCAGCTTGGAAGATATTACCAGCACGATTACGGCGGATTTGATTATCCCTGATGATTTGTTGCAAGAAGCTGTTTAGGGTTTCGTTTTTTTATTTACAGGCTGTCATGTGGCAGCCTTTTTTATTAAGATAATTTAAACTGCAGCTATGCCATAGTAACAAATCGATGAGGTTTTGTTTTGGTTTGTGTAATTCTGAACAAGGATTTATAAAAATGCTGAAACAGCTTATTTTCTTTCTTTTATTGTTTATTGCGGCGGTTTGCACATCTTGTGTTATCAGGCCGGAGATGACGCGTGAGCAGTATCGCGAGCAAGAAGAAATTATCGGCAGTGTGCGGATTATCCGCGCGCAGATGAGGGCTTTAGCTGCTGTTTACCGTCCAATCAGGCGGGAGAGAATGTCCGGAATGCCTTTTGGTTTTAATCACCCATGGACTGTGGGCGAAGATGCTCAGATGTGTTTTGTTGAAGTGTATAATATTCCGCAGGCAATGTGCGAGAATTTGGTGCGGGCAGATACCGGAGCGGCAAGGGTATTGGTTAATGGCAGTATGTGGGGTTTTTGTACGCCAAATTCCCATATTCGCTGGTTGTTTGCCAAGTTTCCGGCATATAGCCGTGAAGAATACCTGCTTGACATTCGCAAGGCGGCGCAATAATCTGGGCACAAACCAACCTTTATGAAAGACAGATTTATCATGAAAACCGAACTTTTAGCTCCGGCAGGGGATATTGAAGCCGGATATGCCGCGTTATATTATGGGGCTGATGCCGTTTATTTGGGATTGCAGCAGTTTTCGGCGCGGGCGACGGCTACTAATTTCAGCGAAGACAATTTGAATGAATTTGTGGGCTATGCGCATCATTTGGGGCGAAAAGTTTATGCGGCAATCAATACGCTGGTGCAGGAAGATGAACTGCCTGATTTGTTAAAAACTTTGGATATTTGCTTGCGTTGCAAGGTGGATGCTGTGATTTTGCAGGATTTGGGCGTGGCACGGATTATCAGGGAAAGTTATCCCGAATTGGAAATGCACGCCAGTACGCAAATGGCCGTTCACAATAAAGAAGGCGCGTTGGCTTTGCAGAAGCAAGGGTTTAGCCGTGTGGTTGTGGCGCGGGAACTGACTTTGAACGAAATTAAAGAGATTGCCGCTATTCCGGGGTTGGAAACCGAGGCTTTTGTTCATGGGGCGTTATGTTATTCTTACAGTGGGGTGTGTTTGTTTTCCTCTTTGGAAACGGGGCGCAGCGCGAATCGCGGCAAATGTTTGTATCCCTGCCGTTCAAATTTTAAGGGGGAAGCCGGAGAAAAGCATTATTTTTCGATGAAAGATATGGCTTTGCAGGAAGATATTTTGAAAATGCCGGTAACGTCGCTGAAAATTGAAGGGCGTAAAAAAACAGCGTTATATGTGGCGGCGGTAACGGATTATTATCGGCGGATTTTGGATGGCAAAGGGGCTGATGAAAACCGCGCAGAGCATATTAAGCAGATTTTCTCCCGCCCTTGGTGCAAGTTTCATTTTAGAGGCAAAGACAAAGGCGTTATTGAACGGGAATTTGTCGGACACCGCGGATTGCTTATCGGTAAGGTTGAACAGGCCGGGAAAGGACGGTTGACATTTCATGCCAAACATAAAGTTGCGCGCTATGACGGTTTGCAGATTGAAATTCCCGGCGTAGAAAAGCCTTTCGGTTTTTCGGTGCAACGGTTGCGTTTGAATGGACAGAATGTGTTTGAAGCGCCGGCGGGAGAGGTGATTAGCGTAGATTTGCCGCCGCAGACGCCAAAATTAGAAAAAGGTTGGGAAATTTATCTGGCATCCGCGACCGAAGTGAAAGGCGCTTATGATTATGCCAAGCCCAAACCCGGAGAATATCGCCAGAAACCCAAAGTTGATGTTGTGGTGGAGGTTCTGCCGGAGCAGCTTATTGCCCGCAGCGGCGAGGTTGAAGCGCAGGTAGCCGGCGTTTTTGCTCCGGCACAGAATGTCGTGAAAGTAGAAGAGGCCGTGCGCCAAGCTTTTGCCAAGAGCGGGGATGCTGCTGTGGTTTTAGGAAATTTGGAACTTCATAATCCGGATGGATTGTTTGTTCCGGCTTCGTTGTTAAACGATTTACGGCGGCAGTTATATGCGCAGATGGTTGTCGGCTATAAAACCGGTGAGTTGCCTGCTACGGAAAAGAATGGGCGGGCAATGCCGGCAAAATGGATTGTAAAGACGGATGACTTAAGCAAAATAGCAGGGATTAGTCTTGATGAGATTGATGAAATTGTTTATCTGCTGAATGAACAAACAGATGCCAATGTTTTGAAAAAACTTCCGAAAAATAAGCTTCGTTTGGCGCTTCCCGCGGTTTGCAGGCGTGTGGATGCGTTTAAGCCGCTGATAAATTCGCTGGTGGCACAGGGATATAAAAAATGGGAAATCGGCAATTATTGGGGGCTGTCCGTTTTGCCGGAGAAAGGAATAGATTTAAGTTTCGATGCGCCGCTTTATATGATGAATACTCAGGCAATGGCGATGGCAAAAGAAATGAACGCTTCGCGGGTTACCTTGTCTGTTGAAGACAGATTTGAAAATTTGAGAAAGTTGGCGGAGGAGGCTTCGTTGCCCCTGGTGATGGCTGTTTATCAGGATCCGGCATTGTTTACCAGTGCGGCTTGTATTCGCAGCAACGCCTGCAAGGATTGTTCCCGCGGCGAAAAGTGGTTGTCTTTATCAAAAGACGGGCAGAAGTATCAGGCATTGTCCAGAGATTGCCAGACAATGCTGTTTGCCGGGCAGGCTTTATGTTTTGCCAAAGAAGCTGCGGAAGTTAAGGCTGATTTTTATCGCGCGGATTTTGTGTATAAGCCGTATACAGCGGAACAGGCGGTGCAGATATGGAATAAACTGCGCCGGTTTGAAGATGTGGAAAATACACGGAATGGCAATTTACATCGCAGCCTGTAACGGCAAAATTTATTTATTAAAAAATTTTTTGAACAAAATTAAAAACTCTTCGTTTTAAGTTGTGTCAGATTTGAAACGAGGAGTTTTTTATATGAAAAAATTTTTGATAATCTTAGCCGCTGTTGCGGTATTGGGGACTGGGAATGCAGAGGCTTTTCCGCGTCATGGCGGCGGGCATTTTCGTCCGGCTGCGGCTCACCGCATACATCGTCCGGTTATTGTGAAGCATAAACATCATCACAGCGGTGCGGCATTGGCTGTTGCCGGGACAATTATCGGAGCTTCCGTCTTGGCTAATTTGTTAGCTCCGTCACAGCCGGTGCAAACGGTTCAGACTTATGTTCCTGCGCTGCAGCCGGTAACAACTTCAAACTGCACGACAACAATTAATAACGGCGTAACCGTTCAACAGTGTGTGACGGCCGGATATTAAAGAAATATAAAATAAAATGAACTTTAATACTGGTTATCTCGTTATAGTATGGGTAAGGAGTTTGAGATATGGATGATATTTCTGATTTGTTAAAGGAGGCCAAGCCGCTGTATTTTGCCCGCAAGCGCCGCAGAAATCAGATTAAAGCGACACTTGGGATGTTAGTCTGTGTCGTTATGATGAGCAGTTTGTGGCCGCAGAAATACGGTAGTTATACTTTGCTGCCGGATACGGAATTTGAAAATCAGCTGGCGTTGATTGAGGATGGTTCGGTGATTGAAGATATGGGCTTGCCGGTTGATGATTACGGCTTGTTGATGGTCGGCTGATGAAAGAAATTATTTCAGCGCACAGTGGTCGGATTAAGGCTATTATCAAAAAGCTCACAGGCTCTTATAACGAAGATATTGAGCAGGAAGTTTATATTAAAACCTGGCGGAATCTTGACCGTTACCATGAGGAAGGGAAGTTTGTTCAGTGGATAAGCGCTTTGGCTGCAAATGTTTGCCGCGATTATTTAAAATCAAAGCAGCATCAGGCAGACCTTCGTAAGTCACAGGATGAAACCATACTGGACAGAGTGGCTGTCGGTGGAAAGCAGGAAGAGAGGTTTGACGCAAAAGAACGGCAGAAAATTATTTTGAAAGCAGTTGATACTTTGCCGAAGAAAATGCGCCAAGTGATTATTTTGTATGAATTTGAGGAAATGAGTTACGAGGAAATTGCCCGCAAAACAGGTGATCCGGTCGGAACTGTCAAATCCAGACTTTTTAATGCCCGGAAGTTGCTGGGCGAAGCATTGAAACCGTTAAAAGGAGAATAGATATGAAAAAAACTTTATTAACCGCAGTTTGTGCAGGTGTTTTAGCTTTGGGAATTGCAAATGTTCAGGCCGCAAAAGATATGCCTTTGCCCGTGCCGCCGCATGGTGATGAAATGTTACCGCCGCCACCGCCGGGCGCTGAAAAAGATATGGCTAAAAAAATGGCGAAGTTTGAAAAGAAAATGTCTAAAAAGCTGGCTGATAAGCTTGGTTTAAGCAAAGAACAGCAGGAACAGGCTAAAAAAATTCGTAAGGACGGCCGCGAAAAACTTAAGCCGTATTTTGAGGAAATGAAAGCAATTCGCGAAAAAATGGATAAGGTTCGTGAAGATAATATGAAAGCTTTCGAAGATATTCTGACTCCGGAGCAGAAAGTTAAGTTGAAGGAAATCAAGGACAAGCACCGTGAGGATTTGAAAAAGCGTTTTCAAGAACGCCATGATAAGAAACGTCACGGTAAAAAGAAAGACTAATTCTGGTCTGTGAAAATATCCCGCAAAACGCGGGATATTTTTTTGTTGGCAATTTAAGTTAATCCGATATATGCTTAATAATAAACCAAAATTAATAAAGGAACGGATATGCACTTAATCGGTTTAATCGTTATCATTTATGTTATTCTTGCGGAGTGGCGGATTGCCAAACTAAAAAAACGCTGGGGCAGCTGCATGGTAAATCTGGCAAAAATACAAAAGGACAAGACGTTGTGGTATTCGGGTGTTTTGCCGAAAGCGGATGAGCTTTGTCTGTTTCAAAATGAAGAGGGACATTATTTGATTTCGACTTTGAATGGGACGCCGTCTGCCGATTTTGCTAAAATCAAACGTTGGATTTACCTTAAAGATTTGGATAGTATTTAGTATGGCTTTAAAAAAACATTTTGTTTCAGAAAATCGGGTTCAGCTGGTGAATGAACAATTTCGGGTTATCGATTTGTTTCAGGCTTATTTGCCGATTTTAATGATTGTCGTGTTATCTGTATTGCTGGTTTATAATCTGGGGTACTTTTATGCGCTGGACTGGCATTATCTGTATTTGTTGCGTATGACGGATTATTATGCCGGGACACTGCCGCTGTTGGCCTTTATATTGGTGTTATACAGTTCTCTGGTTTATCAGGCGCTTGATGTGCCGTATTGGCCTTATCAGCGTTTGCTGGAAAAGCTGCGCCGTCTGGGCGATGAATATGATAATTTGTCAGAAGGGATGGCGCGCGCGAAAGAAACTATTTCCGGATTATGGTTCAGCCGGTTGGAAAAGATGAGCTTACGGCAGCAGATTTGGTTGACCAAGGGGCGGAATTTGTTGCGCAGTTTGCGGCGGAAGCCGGGGCGAAAATTGTCTGTGGACCGTTTGGAAAAGATTGCAGCTTCAGAAGAAGCCCATTATGACAAACTTCTATATCAGTATGAATTGTTAAAACCGCGGTTGAAAACGGATGTGAAAGTCTTGGCAATAATGGCTGCTGAAATCTGTGGTTTAAGTTCATTGGGGGCGCTGGCTGTTGCCGGCCTTTATCTGCTGTTTTTGATGCCGGTGTATGGTGATGTATGGCGTGAAAAACCGTCATTGCTGTTATGGGGGATAGTCATAACGGCATTACTGGCGCTCGGGGAAATAGCTCTGCAAGTTTCTTATCGCCGCCGGCGCTGGTTGTTGGCCTTTGCTGCGGCTTGGATAAGTTTTTATTGCGGCATACTTGGTTTTCACCAGGATACAATGCAGATGGAAGTAAATGTTATAGATACGGATGACCGGGAACATAGTTTGATTAGGGCTGTCGGTAAGGGCTATTTTGTTCGTGATGATAAGGATGTGGTATTTATTCCCAAAGAAAATGCCCTGCGGCTGGAACAGCATTTGAAATAACAGAGATAAGGGAAAAGGCAGAGACGGAACTCTGCCTTTTAATTTTGTGAATCTTTCATCTTGTTAACAGAAAGACCACCTTTTCCTATTTGCTATGTTATCTTTTGCTTGATAACAATTACACTTTAGATTAGAATTTTCTAAAATGCAACATAAAAAAGAGGAGATGTCATGTTTTATCGTCTGGGAGTTGATATTGGTGAAACTTCAATCGGTTGGTTTATCTTGCGATTGAATGAACATATGGAAGTTTGTGACATCATTGATGGCGGTGTGTATATTTTCCCGGACGGCAGGGAGGCTAAATCTCACGAACCGTTATCTGTTTCCCGTCGAGTGGCGCGCGGTATCCGGCGCAATAATGACCGTAAAAAAAGCAGAAAACGTCGGCTGATTCGTTTGTTGGTTGAAACAGGAATTTGGTCCAAAAGTGTTGAAGAACAAAAGAAACTTGAAAGCCTTGATCCTTTTGTTCTGCGGCAAAAAGCGGTTAATGAAAAAATCTCTTTGCCGGAATTAGGACGGGCGTTGTTTCATTTAAACCAAGGACGAGGCTTTAAATCGAATCGCAAATCTGATGGTAAAGAAAGTGAAAGCGGCAAAATTAAACAGGCGGTTCAGGCCTTGGAATCGCAACTGGCAGAGCAAAAATGCCGGACGTATGGTGAGTATTTATACCGCCGTCATGAAAATCGGATAAGCACTAAGGTAAGGCCGACAGCAGACAGCAAGGGGTATGAATTTTATCCAACTCGGGAAATGTCTGAGGCTGAGTTTGATTTAATTATGGCACGGCAGCAGCAGTATTATCCTGAACTGACAACCGAAGTTGTCGTGGCTTTGCGCGATACAATTTTCTTTCAGCGTTCTCTGCGCCCGCAAGCTGTCGGAAAATGTGAATTTGAGTTGCAGGAATATCGTGCTTCGGTATGGCATCCGCTGTTTCAGAGATTTCGGATGTTGCAGGAAGTGAATAATCTTGATTTGGTGAAAGCGACTAAAGAGGAAGTGGGGCTAACTGCGGAACAGAAGAAAAAAATTCTTTTGATGTTGGAAGACGGAGCTTGTTTGAATAGTAAAGGGATATTATTGTTTTCGAAAATTAGGAAAAAGCTTGATATTCCATCTACACGCAAATTCAATTTACAGAGTGATAAACGGGATGGTTTGCAAGGAGATTGGGCTGTCTGGAAGTTAGCTGATGAGGGGTGTTTTGGCAAGAGTTGGTTTAAAATGTTACCTGAAAAGCAGCTCGAAGTATTAGAGCTGTTGCAGGGAGCTGAAGATAATGTTGAGCTGAAGCAAAAGCTGATTGAGCAGTTCGGTTTAGATGACAGTCATGCTGAAAAGGTGACGCAGGTTAATCTGCCGGATGGTTATGCTTCTTTAAGTTTGAAAGCCATAAAGAATATTCTGCCGTATTTGGAACAGGGAAAGGTTTATTCCGAAGCCTGCGCGTTAGCCGGTTATAATCACTCAGATCGCAGAACCGGAGAAATTTATGATTATCTGCCTTATTATGGGCGAATTTTAAAGTCAGCTGTTATCGGCGGTCGATTTGAAGGAGAAGAACCTGATGTTGACGAGGACATCGGTTTGCAGGAAGTTTATTTTGGAAAAATTAATAACCCGACGGTTCATGTGGGATTAAATCAGCTGCGAAAAGTGGTGAATGAAATTATTTCTCGCTACGGTAAGCCGCAGCAGGTGGTTGTTGAATTAGCCAGAGAATTAAAGCTGGGCGTAGAAGGCGTACGTAAGCTTGAGAAAAAGCAAAAGGAAAATCAAAAAGATAATGAGCGGATTGCGGAAGAGCTTGAGCGTGCGGGACAGCCGAATACTTATCAAAACCGAATGATGTATAAAATATGGGAAAGATTATCAGAGAATCCAGCGCAGAGATGTTGTCCGTTCAGCGGTAAGTTAATTAGTGCCACTGATTTGTTTAGCGGGGCTTTTGAAATTGAACATTTAATTCCGTTTTCCAAGAGTTTTGATGACAGCATTAATAATAAAGTGATAGCGTTTCGGGATGCCAATCGTTTCAAAGCCGAACGGACACCGTATGAAGCATTTGGCAGTAGTCCAGGAGACTACAAATGGGAAGAAATTGTGGCTCGCAGCGAAAATTTGCCGCGTGAAATGCAGTGGCGTTTTTCTCCCAATGCGATGGAGAAATTTGCGGATGAAAGCGGGTGTTTGGCACGGATGCTGACCGATACGCAATATTTTGCTCGTTGTGCTTTGCAATACCTTGAGGTTATTTGTGAAGACCAAAGCAAAGACCGTAAAATGGCGTGGGGCGTACCCGGACAGTTGACGGCGATGTTGCGAGATAAATGGGGGCTTAATTCGCTGATTAATCCAGCAGACAGGAAAGACCGCAGTGATCATCGGCATCATGCAATTGATGCTTTTGTTGTGGCTTGTACTTCTCGGTCATTGCTGAAAAAAATGGCGGATGCCGCCCGTTTGTATGAGAAAACAGACGAGGGTGAATATAAGCAAATTCGCGAGAAAAGGGAAAAACTGATTGAAAATATGCCTTTGCCTTTTGAAAATTTTAACAGGGAAAAACTGCAACAATGGGTAGATGGCTTGGTTATTGCTTTTAAGCCGGATCATGGCGCGCAGGGGCAGCTGCATCGCGATACTTGTTATGGTTGTATTGGCAAAGGAAGCAAGAAAGGGAGCTCTGTTTTTGCGGTTACAAAGGATTTGCTGGCGGTTGTCGAAGGTTCAGCTAAAGATGCCGACAAAAAAATTAATGAAATAGCGGATGTTGTCATTCGTGGTAAGCTGCTGGATTTGTTGCAAGGTGTTGAAGATAAAAAACAACGGCAGCAACTGACTGAGAAGTTTATTGCAGAAACAGGTATTCGCCGCGTGCGCTGCCATATTGAAAAATCTGACAGCGTTATGATTCCGGTGAAAGATAATAACGATCGAATTTACAAGTATTATGAATCCGGGAATAATAGCCATGCGGATATTTATTGCGCGACGAAGGGTAAAGATGCCGGAAAGTGGAAGTGTGAAATTATTTCGACTTATTCCGCCAATCAAAAAGATTTTATGACAGAGTGGCGGCGGAAAGATCCTCATGCCAAATTGATTATGAAGCTGCAGATTAATGATATGGTGGCTTATGATGAATTAAACAAAGAAACAGGTCAGACAGAACGGGTAATAGCCAGAGTGAAAAAGATGACTGGTGGTTTGGTATATTTCAGAAGCCATTTGATAGCGAAAGAGGAAGGTAAAAAGTTGAGTTGGGCTGCCAGTGCAAATCAAATGCAGAAGAAAAATCTGCGCAAAATTTATGTTGATGCTATGGGAAAAGTTAAAGATCCGATGGTTAAAAATGAAAGGAAAGTTTCATGAGTGGGCAAATTATAGAAATTCAAAGCGAAAATCGGCATTTGTCTTGTGAGCGCGGATTTATGACGGTGAGCAGTGAAGGACAAGTTGTGACAAAAATTCCTGTGAGTGATATAGAGGCGGTGATTACCGCCTCTCATGGTATTAGTTACAGTAATAATTTATTAGTACGGTTAGCAGAGGAGAATATTCCCTTTGTTTTTTGTAATGAAAAATTTCTTCCGGTCGGTTTTTTGTGGTCTGTTGCCGGGCAGTATCGCCAGGCAGGCGTGATGGATGCACAGATTGCCGTTCATGAAAAAAGTCGTGATAAATTATGGAAAGAGGTGGTGAAAAGGAAGATATATTTTCAGTATAAGGTTTTGGAAGCTTTGGCCTTACCGTATGAACCGCTGAAACAGATGATACCTAAAGTTAAGTTAGGAGATGTTGAAAATATTGAGGGGCAGGCAGCCAGAAAATATTTTACGACTTTATTCGGAAGTGATTTTCGTCGCGATCGGGACAGCGGTGGGATAAACAGCTTATTGAATTATGGTTATATTATTTTGCGCTCGGCTATGGCTCGGGCGATTATGGGGGCAGGTTTGCATCCGACAATTGGTATTCATCATAAAAACTATCTTAATCCGATGCGGTTGGTTGATGATTTGATAGAACCGTTCCGGGCGATGGTTGATTTGAAGGTTCACGGATTAAACAAGCAGGGTAAAACGGAGCTAACACCAGAAGTGAAGAAGCATCTGGTGAGTGTTCTGCATATGGAAATGTATTCTGAAAAAGGGATTTCAAGCGTTGGAATTTGTATGCAGAAGCTGGCTGTATCCTTAGCCAAGTATTATAAGAAGGAAACGGAAGAATTGTTGTTTCCTGATTTTGTGGCCCCGGTATTTATACAGGGGTAATCTTATGGTGATTGCGATAAGCGGAGTAAAGCTGATGTGGATGATTGTTATGTTTGACTTGCCGGTCGGAACAGATAAAGAACGCAAAAGAGCGACTAAATTTAGAAATTTTTTGCTGGATGAGGGTTTTTCGATGAGCCAGTTCTCCGTTTATATTAAATTCTGCGGCACTAAAGAACAAACCGCTCCTGTTGTTAAACGCATTGTGGATAATTCTCCCAAAGATGGGCAAATCAGCATCTTGTTTTTTACAGATAAGCAATTTTCTGATATCATAAATATACAGAATCGGGAAATTATTGAAAACAAAAATATACCGGAACAATTGTTGCTTTTGTGATGAAATTTTGCTGCAAATATAAATATGAAAATCTCCGCAAATCCTTGTTAGAAAATGGTTTGCGGAGATTATATTATAGCAAATAGGAAAAAGTGGTCAAGCTGCAACTCCAGCTGTACAGACAAGCGCAACAACGCTATTATAGCAAATAGGAAAAAGTGGTCAAGCTGCAACATGCCAGTGAATTCTCCTTTTTTGTTATAAATTATAGCAAATAGGAAAAAGTGGTCAAGCTGCAACATGAAGTGCCTCTGTTTGTCTTGCTCGCCAATTATAGCAAATAGGAAAAAGTGGTCAAGCTGCAACGAATTGTATACTACATATCCTCTGTTGCTTATTATAGCAAATAGGAAAAAGTGGTCAAGCTGCAACATATCTTTTGGCTTATACCCCATGATGATTATTATAGCAAATAGGAAAAAGTGGTCAAGCTGCAACAATCATCGTGTGCGGTCTGTAGTTTACTCGATTATAGCAAATAGGAAAAAGTGGTCAAGCTGCAACGTCTGAATCCGTCAGAACCAGCGTATATTCATTATAGCAAATAGGAAAAAGTGGTCAAGCTGCAACATTTCGTCATCAACGCATACTATCATTTTTATTATAGCAAATAGGAAAAAGTGGTCAAGCTGCAACCTTTCGTGCTCTTCTATGTTTTTTTGGTGAATTATAGCAAATAGGAAAAAGTGGTCAAGCTGCAACAGTTTCTCGAATATTATTAAATACCCTTGCATTATAGCAAATAGGAAAAAGTGGTCAAGCTGCAACAGCATTGCGGCATGTTCATTTTCATTTGCAATTATAGCAAATAGGAAAAAGTGGTCAAGCTGCAACTTTTTATGCGTGAAGCCCAGTTTACCGTTATTATAGCAAATAGGAAAAAGTGGTCAAGCTGCAACATTGTACGTTAACGTTACAAAGCAACTTTATTATAGCAAATAGGAAAAAGTGGTCAAGCTGCAACTTTTCGTGCTCTTCTATGTTTTTTTGATGAATTATAGCAAATAGGAAAAAGTGGTCAAGCTGCAACAAAGGCGCGCGGCGTGTCATTGATTACATCATTATAGCAAATAGGAAAAAGTGGTCAAGCTGCAACCGTCTATTAAGTCCAGCGACCAGCCGGCTGATTATAGCAAATAGGAAAAAGTGGTCAAGCTGCAACATCCTTATCATAACCCATGTTATCCTTTAGATTATAGCAAATAGGAAAAGGTGGTCAAGCTGCAACAGGTTCAATTATCGACTGTTTCGTTTTTAATTATAGCAAATAGGAAAAGGTGGTCAAGCTGCAACATGAATTTATAGCATTCGCATTCGGGGATTATTATAGCAAATAGGAAAAGGTGGTCAAGCTGCAACTTGTCCCACCACGCATAATTTTCCCGCGAAATTATAGCAAATAGGAAAAGGTGGTCAAGCTGCAACATACTTGGATACATTCTACTTTAGAGCCTCATTATAGCAAATAGGAAAAGGTGGTCAAGCTGCAACAAAGAGGGTAATTTTAAGGTTTATCCGTGTATTATAGCAAATAGGAAAAGGTGGTCAAGCTGCAACTGCTCTATAAAATCAGAAGAAACTTCAAGAATTATAGCAAATAGGAAAAGGTGGTCAAGCTGCAACAGATACAAAAAAATACAAATTTCGGTTTGTATTATAGCAAATAGGAAAAGGTGGTCAAGCTGCAACCCGTTCGATAAGCGCGCAACGCTTGTCAAAATTATAGCAAATAGGAAAAGGTGGTCAAGCTGCAACAACTGTCCCGTACCAGTGACCTCAATGCTGATTATAGCAAATAGGAAAAGGTGGTCAAGCTGCAACAGAGCCCGCTTGCGCCGCTCCTAAGCCTAATTATAGCAAATAGGAAAAGGTGGTCAAGCTGCAACCAACAACGACAAATCGCTATTTATGAAAGATTATAGCAAATAGGAAAAGGTGGTCAAGCTGCAACAACGTTGCAGAGCTTTCGCGTATGCTGTTAATTATAGCAAATAGGAAAAGGTGGTCAAGCTGCAACGACCATTGTGTTCTGATATATTCTACAATGATTATAGCAAATAGGAAAAGGTGGTCAAGCTGCAACATGCGATTACTGATGAAGCAATTAATGAGAATTATAGCAAATAGGAAAAGGTGGTCAAGCTGCAACTTATTCCAGAATTTGAATGAATTGAAAGAAATTATAGCAAATAGGAAAAGGTGGTCAAGCTGCAACAGCGCCGCAAAGCGCCGGGAAATAGAGGGGATTATAGCAAATAGGAAAAGGTGGTCAAGCTGCAACCGGATGTTGCATTCGCTTTTTGCAAAACTTATTATAGCAAATAGGAAAAGGTGGTCAAGCTGCAACATCTGACATTGTCATTAGAAATCCGCGCCCGATTATAGCAAATAGGAAAAGGTGGTCAAGCTGCAACCCATTTTGCTGTAAGACAGGTTTGCGACGTATTATAGCAAATAGGAAAAGGTGGTCAAGCTGCAACGGAGGGGATATGTTTTTACTTTCCATTCTTATTATAGCAAATAGGAAAAGGTGGTCAAGCTGCAACATGTCTGCATCTTTGATTGCGTAAATATATATTATAGCAAATAGGAAAAGGTGGTCAAGCTGCAACAGGTTCAATTATTGTTTGTTTCGTTTTTAATTATAGCAAATAGGAAAAGGTGGTCAAGCTGCAACGAAGCCATGTTTCACCTCCTTTACATTGCGATTATAGCAAATAGGAAAAGGTGGTCAAGCTGCAACGAATTAGGACTTGCCATCTCTCTTTCTCCTATTATAGCAAATAGGAAAAGGTGGTCAAGCTGCAACTAAACGCCCATATGCACGGCGACTATCCGGATTATAGCAAATAGGAAAAGGTGGTCAAGCTGCAACAAAAACAGAAAATGCAGTAAATTTTATTCTATTATAGCAAATAAGAAAAGGTGGTCAAGCTGCAACTGCCAGCAAGGTTCAATGCTTGCTTTTTGATTATAGCAAATAAGAAAAGGTGGTCAAGCTGCAACTGGTAATTGGTCGCCCCGCCGGTGATGTCCATTATAGTAAATAAGAAAAGGTGGTCAAGCTGCAACATTAAGGGGGAAATTATGGTTGTATGGGCAATTATAGCAAATAAGAAAAGGTGGTCAAGCTGCAACACCTTTTGCCCCTCTACGATTTCATCATTAATTATAGCAAATAGGAAAAAGATGGTCAAGCTGCAGCAGATAACCGACGATCAACTCTGCGGAATCATTATAGCAAATAGGAAAAGGTGGTCAAGCTGCAACGAATCGAGCCAAACACATTTTGAAACACTTATTATAGCAAATAGGAAAAGGTGGTTAAGCTGCAACTTATCTGTTCAGCTCTATTTTAGTGCCGCCATTATAGCAAATAGGAAAAGGTGGTCAAGCAGTCATGTTCTCTCATTTTTGTTAGTGGTCTATATCAGTATTTTTCTTTGGTTTCGGATATTAGATTATCGATAAATGGGGGGAGGGTTTGTCCTGCTTGGCCGTATATATGGTGGTCAAAGTAGTAATTATTGGCTGTTGGTTCAAGGGTGAATTCCCATGTGTCCGCCCCATAATATTTGGCGGTTTGTACAAAGGCTGCAGCAGGAAAGACTACGCCGGATGTTCCGATTGAAATAAACAAGTCGCAAGTTTGCAAAAGTTGTTCGACCTTATCCATACAAAGCAAGTTTTCGCCGAAGAAGACGATGTTTGGTTTCATCATACCGCTAATCTGGCAGTGAGGGCAGGCGGTTTCGGTATCTACATCGCCAAAGGTTTCTAAAATTTGGCCGCAGTTTAAACAAACGGCCTGGTTGATTTGTCCATGGATGTGATAAATGTTTTTATTACCGGCTTTTTCATGAAGGGTATCAACATTTTGAGTGATAATACTGACAGTACCCGGATATTCCTTTTGAAGTTTGGTGATGGCTAAGTGTGCCGGATTAGGGGAAGCCTTTTGAATTTCGGTTTTCAGGTTATTGTAAAAGTCATGGACGAGAGCCGGATTGCGTTCAAATCCTTCAATGGAAGCAACATCTTCCACTTTGTGGTTGTTCCACAAACCGTTGGAGCTTCGGAATGTAGCTAAGCCAGATTCTGCAGAGATTCCTGCTCCGGTTAAAATAATGATATTTTTGTAGATGCGCGACATAGTGTAATTCCTTTAACAACAATCCTAATATAATGCTTTTTTATACTTTGTCTGCATATTTTTATAGAAATTTTTACTATGTTGTGGTATTCTTGTAGACAAAGAATGACAAAAGAGGATTTTTTTATGGGAAAAAGAGCCCGAATTAGTAAGAATGATTTGCCGAACCAAGAGCGTGTTATGCTTTTGAAGAAGCTGGAGATGGTTTTTGACAAACATATGCAGATGGCAGAATTACGCAAAAATGCCAAAACTGAAGAAGAGCAGCAGCAGATTAACCGTGTGTTGAATGGTTTGCGGCAAACGTCATCGGGATTGTTTGAAGAACTGAAGATGGTTGATTTTGTATGTCAGCGAGAGCTTGAATCTTTGTTTAATAATTATTGTGAAAGCAATAATAACGTGTATCATGGGATTCGCCTGAAAAATAATGTTTTTGAGAAAATTCAGACAGAGGAAGTTAAAAAAATTACCCATTTGATACATACTGTTCATACAGAAGAAGATCGGGTTAAACTTCAGCAATATATTGATAATAAACCTCAATCAGAATTGAATGCGTTGATTACGCTTACTGTCAGGAATTATCAGAAACAGCGCAGCGATTTTAGTCGTCAGAAAGCAAATGGTTTTTTGGCATATTTTCATAAAAAGATTGAATGTAAGCCATATACGCACGCTACTGAGGATGAAATCAGAGCAACCCGGACGGATTTTAATGGCTTTTTTAATATTCCGAGTCTTGAACAGCTGAAAAAATATAATCCGTATTCTGAGGCATATCAGCGTTTTCGCGCGAATAGAAATAAGGGCAAGCAGCATTATTCGATGGGAATGTATAATCTTGACAAGTGCCCGGCTTGGCAAGCTTGCGAGAAAACATCCGTTTTGAACCAAATGAAAATTCCCTTATATGAAGCATTGGTGCAGCAAGGTGTTCCGCCTGAAATGCTGAAAGATATGAAAGTCGCTGATTTTGGGTCATTGTTATTTGATACATTTGGCAAAGAAAAATATAATCCGGCAAGAGGAAATAAGTTATCTTTTGAGGACATTCTGCCGGGAATAGATAGTCGCCATAAGACTTTCTTCTGGAAAAATAATGCGCTTCCCACAGCCGAGAGTCGGAAGAAATTTACTGAAAGTCTGTTGCGCCGCGGCGTGTCACAAGCATATATTGATGTTTTAATCCCGAGTATTTTAAATGAAGGGCAGCCGAATCCCAAAGTTCGTCGTAACCAGTTTAAAGGGGTTATTCCATATTTTACAGTTCACCATAAATGGGCAATTCAATATTTGGGTGGCTCAGCTAATAATCAGAAAAATTACGTAGGAATCGCTGAGTTTAAAGACAATGATGATTCTTCTAAAGAAACACCGCAGCATGATGTTTGGCACGTTGCGGACGGCGTTATCCGGAAGGCTCAAGGACAACTGGCAAGCGGTGATCAGCTTTACGGAGAAGTCCGCCGCGGGAATGAACAAGCGGAAGATTTTATTGAATATATGGTTGATACCCGTTATGACAATCAAAATGATGGCAAATACTGGACCATCAGTATGGGCTATAAACCTGAAGATAATATTCGTAATGAAGTGAAAGATTTTGTGGCATTGCGTACTAAGGCACAAAGTGAAGTTAAGAAAGGAAGACGCATTGATCAAGGATATCGTCCGGCAGCTTTTGCACGATGATAATATCGTGTGCGGGGAAGCAGTTAATCCTCGTTGTTTGGGAGAATGTAAACAATATTTGGCAGATATGAAATATTCTGATTTGCCTGCTGAATATTTGGCTTTATTGTCTTATGCGAATGGTATCCGTTCACATAATGCAGTTTTGTTTGGCGTTTTTCCGAATGATGCCCCAAATGATATTGTGGCAGCTAATGAGGATTATGGCCGTGAAAGCAAGGTATTGCTTCTCGGGCGGACAGATTGGGATGTATTGGTTTATGATGCAGAGAATAAAGATTACCGCGTGCGAAGTAATCGGGATTTATCATTAGCAGAAGTATTTGATAATTTGGAAGATGCTTTGCACTATTGGTTTGGAATGTAGATAGTGTTTGCTCTGAATAAGGCTTGCGCACTGAATAGCGCGCGCCAACTATCCGCTCCGAACAGGCTCCCTTTGGTCGCCGCCCGACCAGATAGTCATAGCCAATAAAAAACCTCCCCAGAGGGGATTAGGATTGTAGGGCTGCCAGATTGGGTACTCCCGCAAGCGGGTCCTCCTCGCGTCGTAAGGCTTGCGCACTGAATAGCGCGCGCCAACTATCCGCTCCGAACAGGCTTCCTTTGGTCGCCACCCGACCAGATAGTCACAGCCAATAAAAAACCTCCCCAGAGGGGAGGTTTTTTATTGGCTCCGGCTGCCTGATTCGAACAGGCGACCAATCGGTTAACAGCCGATTGCTCTACCGCTGAGCTAAGCCGGAATAATAAATGCGGTAATGAATGAATTTGGAGGCCGGTACCGGAATTGAACCGATGTACAAGGATTTGCAGTCCTCTGCATGAGCCACTCTGCCAACCGGCCATTCGGGTTACCTCATCTTGAGTTCCTCATTCACTCAATGTCCTTTATATATACAAACTTTTTAATCCACGTCAATAACTTTTTTATATTATTTTGAATTTTTTTGTAATTTGTTTAAAAATCATATTCTTAGCGAATGATATTAGCTGTGTTGTGTATGGGGAATAATTTAACATTGCAAAACTAGTCTTATCTTCTATGATAAGGCAGATTAACAAATGGGGAGATTGATATGGCAATTGCAATTGCGTCCGATCACGGCGGTTTTGAACTAAAACAGCACTTGGTGGCTTATTATGCCAAGAAAGGTATCAGCTTGGTTGATTTAGGCACGCATTCTTCAGACTCCTGTGATTATCCCGATATTGCCAAAGTTATGTGTGAGAAAATCAAGTCAGGAGAAGTGGAAACCGGGATATTAATTTGCGGTACGGGAATCGGTATCTCAATTGCTGCGAACCGTTATAAAGGTATTCGCGCCGCTATTTTATACAGTGATGATGTGGCGGCATTGGTGCGGCAGCATAATAACGCCAATATTGCTGTTTTGGGCGGCAGAACTATGGGGTTTGACGAAGCTGCCGGTCGAATGGATATTTTTTTGAATACGGCTTTTGACGGCGGCCGCCATGAAAGAAGAATCGAAAAGTTAGACAGCCTGGAGGGATGTTAAATGGATTTTGAACAAGATTTGCAACAAGAAGACAAAGCTGTTTTTGAGGCGATAGAGTGCGAGCTGAAACGCCAACAGAATCAGATTGAATTGATTGCTTCCGAGAATATTGTTTCTCATGCGGTTTTGGAAGCACAGGGTTCAATTATGACGAATAAATATGCCGAAGGCTATCCTGCTCATCGTTATTATGGCGGTTGTGAATGTGTGGATGTGGTGGAAAATCTGGCGATAGAACGGGCAAAAAAACTCTTTGGTGCAGAGTTTGTTAATGTTCAGCCTCATTCCGGCAGTCAGGCTAATACGGCGGTTTATGTGGCTTTATTGCAGCCAAGCGATATGATTATGGGAATGTCTTTGGATGCAGGCGGACATTTAACTCACGGATCAAAGGTTTCTTTTTCGGGAAAATGGCTGAAAGCCGTTTCTTACGGTGTTTGCAGAGATAGCGGTTTGATAGATTATGATGAGGTTGAACGGCTGGCATTGGAAAATAAGCCAAAGTTGATTATTGCCGGTGGTTCTGCTTATCCGCGGCAGATTGATTTTAAGCGGTTTCGTGAGATTGCAGACAAAGTCGGGGCTTATTTGATGGTAGATATGGCGCACTTTGCCGGTTTGGTTGCCGGCGGTGAACATCCGAATCCGTTGGATTATGCGGATGTTGTTACGACGACAACACACAAAACGCTGCGTGGTCCTCGGGGCGGTATGATTTTGACTAATAATGCTGAGATTGCCAAGAAAGTTAATTCTGCGATTTTTCCGGGAACACAAGGCGGGCCTTTAATGCATGTGATAGCCGCCAAAGCCGTTTGTTTTGGCGAGGATTTGACACCGCAGTTTAAAGCGTATGCCGCTCAGGTTGTTAAAAATGCCAAAAGAATGGGCGAAGTTTTAAAATCGCGCGGATTGGATTTGGTTTCCGGCGGAACAGATACCCATTTGCTGTTGGTGGATTTGCGCCCTAAAAAGCTGACTGGGGATGTTGTGGCCGCTGCTTTGGAACGGGCGCATATGACTTGCAATAAAAATGCTATTCCTTTTGATCCGATGCCGCCGAAAGTGACATCCGGCATCAGAGTAGGGACACCGGCCGGAACGACCCGCGGTTTCAAAGAAGCTGAATTTGAATTGATTGCCAATTGGATTGGCGATGTTATTGACGCTTTGGCGGCAGGCGATGCAGAACAAGTTATTGCTGAGGTAAAAGAGAAAGCGGTTGCTTTATGTGAGCGTTTTCCGATTTACGGCTAGGTTAGCCTTTAATAAAAAACACCTCCGGCCGAAAGGCGGGAGGTGTTTTTTTTAGATGCTTCCGGAACTGTTATTTTTTAGCTTCGAAAACTTTTTTGGCTTGTTTTGCGGTCAGTTTTTTGACGCGTTTGCCTGTCTGGTCCAGTGCAGCGGCTTCGGCAAGATTCCAGTTATACTTCTTGGTCTTTTCATTGAAGTATGGACGTTTGTCATTTTTGTTTTTGACAACGTTGTAATTTTTGCCGTCCCAGAGAATCTGATTGTATTCACCGGGGATGACCGTTTCGCCTTTTCTGTTCAATACGCCGTATTTTCCGTTTTTGAGGAACAGGACGTTGCCAGCGGGATCAAGGGATATTTGTTCATATTCACCGGTAACCGTAGACTTTTCTTCAGTGAAGTAGAAGCCTTTGACGTTGCCGGCGGATAGTTCGAAGTATCCGTCACCCGTGGTGATTTTGTCTTGCGCCGGGATAAGAGCATTGCCGTTGGTGTTGAAGAGCAGGAAGCCGACGGAGTCATTGGTCAGGAAGTAGCCGTTGTCAAGATAGTCGATGTGGTCGAAGATCTGGGGTAGGACTTCTTTCTTGGTTGTGCTGTTAATGACGCCGTATTTGCCTGAACCTTCGACGGTTACGGAAGTGTAGTCGGGGTTGGCGAGCGGTTCTTCAATCACTTTAGGTTTTTTGCTGCATGAAGAGAACATTGTCACTGCGGCTGCGATAGCCAGAAAATAAAACTTTTTCATAATGTTTAAGTTTTAAGTTAATAAATAGAAAAAATAATCGCATTGTTGTTTGATATTTAGCATAGTTTATTTTAAAATGCAATAGACAAAATTTCGATAATGTCAGTTATTTGGATGAAGGGCAAAATAAGCTATTGCAAAATAAGCGCTTTATCCTTATAAAGGGACAAGATGAAACTAATCCGTGAGGTTATGGTATGAAATGTCCTTTTTGCGGATGCGATGATACGCAGGTTAAAGATTCCCGGAATGCGGAGGACAATACCGCTATTCGCCGCCGTCGCGAGTGCCCGGAGTGCGGGTCACGTTTTACCACTTTTGAACGAATCCAGTTGCGGGAACTGATTGTGGTTAAGAAAAACGGCGAGAAAGTGATGTTTGACCGCGATAAGCTGGAACACTCCATTTTGCTGGCTGTGCGCAAACGCCCGGTAGATATTGAACGAGTAGAGAAAATCGTCAATTCCATACAGCGCCGCTTGGAAACTTCCGGCGAAACGGAAATTCCTTCCGTCCTGATCGGCGAATATGTGATGGAAGCTCTGTCAAAGCTCGACCATATTGCTTATATCCGCTTTGCATCGGTGTATAAGGATTTTCGGGAAGTTAAGGATTTTGAAGAATTTGTAGAAACATTAGACCGGCTGGCCAAACCAGAAGCCGGGTTGGTTATAAAGGAAAACTGAAAATGGCTAAAAAATATATTTCAGAAAAAATCAGAATGAAAAGCGAATCCCGTTTGGCTGCTGTTCAGGCGACATATATGATTGCTGCGGCTGAAAATCCGGTAGAAGAGGTTATTAGAGATTTTGTGGACGGTAAAGTCGGCCGTTATGTGATTGCCGAAAAATCTATGGATAAGGAAGAAATGGTGCCTGTTCATGAGATGGATACGGCTTATTTTGCCGATTTGGTCAAAGGGGTTCATGCCCGTAAAGAAGATATTGAAAAATCTCTCAATTCATATCTGGGAAAAGGATGGACTTTTGAACGTATGGATGGCACGCTGCAAGCTTTGCTTTTATGTGCAATTTATGAAATTACAACCAATTCGGATATCGATGCTAAAGTAATTATTAAAGAATATGTCGATTTGGCTTATGCCTTTTTTACCAAGCAAGAACCGAAAATGGTTAATGCTTTGTTGGATCAAATTGCCCATGATGTGCGGGATGATTTGAATAAGGAAACCGGGACGCAAGATGGCGATGTTAGCAGTTTATGAGTATCCGCATCCGATTTTGAAGCAAAAAGCTATCAAGGTCGACAAGGTGGATGATGAGCTTCGGCATTTTTTGGATGATATGCTGGAAACTATGTATAAATCCGCCGGTGTCGGTTTGGCTGCGCCGCAGGTAGGCGTTTCTAAACGCATTGTTGTGATTGATGCTGAGCAGGAAGATGACGGAAACGGGCATAAAGCCGGTAATCCGATGTATTTGGTTAATCCTGAGATTATTTGGCGTTCTGAAGAGATGGTTTGCGGGGAAGAGGGATGTCTTTCTGTTCCGGATCAGCGTGCTGAAGTTGAGCGCCATGCGCAGGTGCGTGTTCATTATCTGGATTATGACGGCAAGGAACAGGAAATTTTAGCTGATGATTTTCTGGCAATTGTCATCCAGCATGAATTAGACCATTTGGATGGTATTTTATACATAGACCGCATCAGCCGTTTGAAAAGGCAGATGTTGTTGAAGAAATTAAAGAAACATAGAGATAGCTCAGAAGGCTAAATATCAATACAGAATCTGCCGGGAATATAAAATAATGAAAATAGTTTTTATGGGAACGCCTGACTTTGCAGTAAAGGCTTTGGAAGCATTGGCTGCAAAACATGAAGTGGTTTGTGTTTATACTCGCGCACCGCAGGAAGCCGGGCGCGGTAAAAAGCTGACTAAATCTCCCGTGCACGAATTTGCCGAGGCTCATGGCATTATGGTGCGTACGCCGAAGACCCTGCGGAATGAGGAGGCTCAGGCCGAATTAAAGGCACTGGATGCGGATATTTCTATTGTGGCGGCTTATGGGTTGATTTTGCCGCAAGCTGTTATTGAGGCTTTTCCGATGGGCTGTATTAATATTCACGGGTCTTTATTGCCGCGTTGGCGGGGCGCTGCACCTATTCAGCGCGCGATTGAAGCCGGGGATAAAGAAAGCGGCATTACAATTATGAAAGTGGTGGAAAAGCTTGATGCCGGAGATATGCTGCTCAAAGGTTCTGTGCCGATTACTGATGATACCACAGGAGAAACCCTGCATGATGATATGGCGGATTTTGGGGCAAAGCTGATTATGGCAGCTTTGGATGATTGGCCGAATTTGAAAGCTGAACCTCAAGATGAAGCTTTAGTAACTTATGCCGCTAAAATAGATAAGGCTGAAAGCAGATTGGATTTTTCTCAATCGGCAGAAGTTCTGGAGCGTAAAATACGGGCATTTAATCCTTATCCGGCGGTGTTTTTTGAATATGGCGGCGAAAGATATAAAATTTTGCGGGCGACAGTGGTTGATGCCGGCGGAAAACCGGGTGAAATTTTATCCGGTGATGAACGTTTGGTGATTGCTTGCGGCGATAAAGCTCTGGAAATAAAAGAAATTCAGCGTCAGGGCAAGAAAAAGATGCCCATAGAAGAGCTTTTGCGCGGTATGTGTTTTAGTGGCAAAATTGACTAAAGTTTTTTATCCGGCTGCTTAAGTTGGTGATGATGTTTTAAGCAAGAAGCCCCTCATTTGAGGGGCTTTATTTATTAAATTCCTTACAGAAAACCCAGGGGTACCCGGGGTTGAATGCAACGGTGTCGTTAGACACCGTTCTACGCCAACGGGCGTGGTCAAACCGTAAGGTCTGTAACTGATTAGCCCCCCAGTTTACTGGGGGATATCTATTTATATCGTTGGAACAAAATAGTAACTGGCTGCACTGCCACTTACGTATACTCTATATGTTGAGCCTTTTTTTACCGGGTAGCTCCATGAATTTCTGGTCCAGTCTGTTTGTTCTCTTTGTACTCTGACCATAGCACCGTTTATCCAAATTTCTACAGTTCCTCCCTCCGTTCTTTCTCTATAATCAATTCCGATAATGAAGCCATTGGTATCGGCGGTATAAGTTACGTCAAGTGCCCGGCTTAATATTTTTTTGTAGTCAGGCATAGTGGCGGTAACGATATCCTGTTGGAGTTTGTTGATAGCATCAGTTTTTTTTACGCAGTTGAAGTAAGAGGAATTGAACGGGCATTTGAGTGGTTCGTTGAGGCAGTCGGTTGTTGCGCCGGTGTATTTGTATCCGAGGCTGTCACAAGAGGGCTGCGCGCCGCAGGTGAGGGCGTAAGCGTTATACGCGACGGCAGCGGTCAACATCCCTGTAGTGATGATAATAGGTAGTTTCATAATTGTTCTCCTAATTAGTTAAGTTATCTGTTGTCCGACAGCGTCATTCTGAGGAGCTGCGCGACGCACTATCTCGGCAAATAGTCCATATATTCCTCCTCCAAACAGCTCCCCACATATGTCATTCTGAGGAGCTAAGCGACGAAGAAT
>CAJTMA010000004.1:19369-98054 GCA_910577205.1 uncultured Alphaproteobacteria bacterium | reverse complement strand
TCCTGAACGTCCCCAGCCTTGAGCGCCTAATATAACGCCTTTGCGATTAAACAAACGTGCCAAGCGTGTTGATTATGTCGCTGGCGTTGCCGTAAGGCGGGGCATAACACAGCGCCAAATCTTCAAGATCTGAAGTGCGGATACCGGTAATCAGGGCTGTTGCCAAAACATCCAGGCGTCGGGCAACTCCTGAACGTCCCCAGCCTTGAGCGCCTAATATAACGCCTTTGCGATTAAACAAAAGCTTGTAAAGGCTCAGATGATTATCAGGCAGGTAGCCTGCATGGGGATAAGTGTAAAGGTGGATTTTCTCATATTCAATGCCGGCGGCCTGCAAGTCCTCTTCAGTCGCGCCGACAGCTGCGGCGGTGTAGCCGAATATTTGCGCAACAGCCGTATTTAAGGCGTATTTGAAATTATGGGAGATGCCTGCCAGATGTTCGGCAATGACTCTTGCTTCTTTGATAGCCAGTCCGGCCTGTGACATTCGTGCCGGCTTTTTAGTTATCAGATTGATAACTTCAATATCATCGCCTGCGGCATAAATATCTTTGTCTGAGGTTTGCATATATTCATTGACAATCAGCCCGCCTGTTTCGCCGATTTCCAAGTCAGAAAGGACGGAAAGGCGTAAATCCGGTTTAACTCCGGTCGCAATGATGGCTATATCATAGTCAAGCTTCTGCCCGTTATTGAGGGTTACGTCCTTATCGCCAAAAGCTTCCACCTCAGTTTCAAGATAAATTTTAATGCCTTTGCTGCGCAGCAGGTTTTGAATCCCGGCTGCCATTTCTCGGTCAAAATCGCCGTTAAGGATGTGGGAGCGGCTGTCAATGACAGATACATCAATGTTAAGCTTATGTAAGGCTTCGGCAGCTTCTATCCCGATGTAGCCGCCGCCGACAATGATTGCTTTAGAGGGGGCCATATCTTTAATATAAGTCTTTATGCGCTCAATTGATTCTAAATCGCGGATGGTAAAAACCTGTTCCGCTAAAACGCCGTCAATATCCGGACGCAGCTGATAAGCGCCAATGGTGAATATCAGCTTGTCGTAATATTCTTTGTCACGGCCTTTAATGGTAACGCTTTTTTCTCTGCGGTTTATGAATTCGACTTCGGCATTTAGCCGGGCGTCAATATTATATTGCTGCTTTAATTTTTCCGGTGTGGTATTGATAAGGTCGTTTCTGTCCTTGACTTCGCCGCTTAAGTAATAAAGCAAACCGCAATTGGCAACGGATAGCTCGTTGTTTTGCTCTAAGATAATAATTTCGGCATTTTCATCCAAGCGCCGCAAACGTGTGGCAGCGGTAACGCCGGCCGCTCCCCCGCCGATAATAACAACTTTCATTTTGTTCTCCTTAATATATGTTTATAGAACAAATATTCATCGCGGCAGGGATATCAAGCCATTGAACGGTGATAGCCATAAAAAAACGGAAAGATAAACTTTCCGTTTTTTTGAGTTTACTCGGCATCTGCTTCCAGAATTATCCGCCGTAAGTCATTGACGCTTTCTGCAATTTCAATTCCGCTGCAATCTGATTTGTCCCAGATGAACTGATGGTGCGGATTTTTAAGCCAAATCGGGGTTGTGACAATGCCGCGGCTAATCATCAGATTTTTAGGATGGTCATCGCAAAAGAGAACTTTGTCGTAACCTCTGACTTTTTCACGCAGCGCATCTTCCTTGCTGCCCAGCCGCCCGACACAACAGATGTTTGAAAGTTTATTGCCGTAATGGCACCAAATGTTTTCACTGCGTCGGGAGAGGGCATCCTGTGTCGTGCCGACGGATGTGATGACTGTTAGGTCGTACCCTTGACTATCTGCAAAATCAACTAAATCTTGCATTCCGGTGACTGGTTGCAGGTTTCCGAATGTCGGGGAGGCATCGTAAAAGCGGCCAAATTCAGCATAGGGTTGGGGATTGTGTAAAAAATCAATGATGATGTTATCCCACTCCTGCTGGCTCAAAGCCTTTTGAGTATATTCCTCATACACTTGCTTCATCGCATCCCAAAGATTAAGAAGTACGCCGTCTGCGTCAAAAATAAATAGTTTTTTCATGATAAAATAGTATTTAGTTACACAAAAATAATTAGTTGGAAAGGTTTATACTTTATCGGGATATTTTTGTCAATAATATTTGCCCGGCAAAATAATGTGGTGTTTTTGTTATTTATAAGCTTGACTCTTGGCAATTATTCTTATATAAACCACCTAAATCTATATGATTTTTTCATATTGAATTGAGTTTAACAATAACACGCCAAGGCGTGCCGCCAGTCAGCGAGGGTTCGCACACTGGCGTGCAATAGTATATAGGCACTGGTTTGAAGCAATGATTGCAGGCAGCAACGCGGCTTCGGGGCAGAAGGTCAACACAGCGGGAGACTGCTCAGGCCGTGCCTGCGTGCAATAGTATATAGGATTAAAACTATTTTTGACGCGTTGAGTGAAAAATTAAGTTCCGCTTTTTCAAAAATCACCTCCCGCGGGGTGTTGAATGAAAAAGATATTGACGAAGCTATGCGGGAAATCCGTGTTGCTTTGTTGGAAGCTGACGTATCTTTGCCAGTGGTTAAATCCTTTATTGCGCAGGTTAAGGAGCAGGCGCTGGGTGAAAAGGTTGTCAAATCAGTTCAGCCCGGGCAAATGGTCGTTAAAATTGTCCATGATGAACTGGTTAAGCTTCTGGGGGCAGAAAGTGCCGAGCTTAATCTGAATGCCGTGCCGCCGGTCTGCATTTTGATGGTTGGCTTGCAAGGGTCGGGAAAAACCACGACTTCCGCCAAAATTGCCAATAAGCTTAAAGTGCGCAAAAAAGTAATGTTGGTGTCGTTGGATATTTATCGCCCGGCTGCGCAGGAGCAATTGGCGCAATTGGCCGGACAGATTGGCGTTTATGCTTTGCCGGTGATTAAAGGTGAAAAGCCTGCGGAAACAACCAAGCGCGCTATCAGTAAAGCTAAAAAAGGCGGCTATGAGGTTATCATTCTGGACTCTGCCGGGCGTTTGCACATTGATGAAGCCTTGATGGAAGAGGTCATTGAAGTTAAGAAAATTGCCAATCCGTCTGAAACTTTGCTGGTGGCGGATGCAATGATTGGGCAGGATTCCTGCACGGTTGCCAAAGAATTTAACGAAAAAGTCGGCGTCACCGGAATTGTTTTGACCCGTATTGACGGTTCGGCTCGTGCTGGTGCGGCGCTGTCCATGAAAATGGTTGCCGATGTGCCGATTAAGTTTTTGGGAACGGGCGAAAAAATCGCCGAGTTTGAAGAGTTTCATCCTGACCGCCTCGCCGGCCGCATTTTAGGGCAGGGCGATGTTGTGTCGCTGGTGGAAAAAGCCATTGAAAACGTTGATAAAGACGAAGCTGAAAAAATGGCTAAAAAAATGATGAAGGGCAAATTTGATTTGGAAGATATGCTCTCTCAGTTAAAACAAGTTCAAAAGTTGGGAAGCATGGGGTCTCTGATTGGGATGATTCCGGGGCTTTCCAAGTTTAAGGCTCAGATTGAACAGGCCAATATTGGCGATAATCTGGTCAAAAAACAAGAGGCGATTATTCTTTCTATGACCAAGTCGGAAAGAAGAAATCCCGATATCATCAAGGCCTCGCGCAAGAAGAGAATTGCTGCGGGAGCAGGGGTGGAAGTTCATGAAGTCAACAAGCTGCTTAAATCATATGAGCAGATGTCGATGATGATGAAAAAAATGGGCAAAATGGGCGGCTTGTCGGCAATGATGGGCGGCGCAATGCCTAAAATGCAAGGAAATCCGTTGGGCAAAATGCTTGGCGGAATGAGTAATAAATTTCCGTTTTAAGCCATAAGGCGGAAGTTTTAATTTTCTAACTTTTAAGGAGAATATAAATGGCAGTACGTATCAGACTTTCCCGCGGTGGTTCTAAAAAGCGTCCGTTTTACAAAATCGTAGTCGCTGATCAGAGAGCTCCTCGCGATGGTCGTTTTATTGAAAGACTGGGTTCTTACAATCCGCTCTTGCCGAAAGATCATGCAGAACGCTTGGTTTTGAATCAGGACAAAGTTAAAGAATGGTTAGGCAAAGGTGCTCAGCCGACCGAAAGACTGCAAAAATTGTTTGCTAACCTCGGTTTGTGCGCTGCTCCGGTTGTTCGTGAACAGCCGAAAAAATCTGCTCCGAAAGCTAAAGCTCAGGAACGCATGAAAGAAAAAGAAGAAAAAGCCAAAGCTGCTGCCGAAGCTGCCGCTGCTGAAGCTTCTGCTGAATAATTCAGTATTGTATAAGTGCTGTTAATATAATTATGAGGACGCTTTAAGCATGAAAAAAGATAACCGGATTTGTCTGGGCGCTATTGCCGGTGTTCACGGAATTAAAGGCGAGGTTAAAGTCAAAAGCTTTACCGAGATTGATTCTGATTTGGATAAGTACGGTGCGGTCGAAAACGAAACCGGTGACCGTAAGTTTGAGCTTAAAGTTGTCGGGCATTCCAAGGAATTGCTCCGCGTCAAAATCAAAGGGGTTGACGATAGAAATGAAGCTGAACGTTTAATCGGTACGGCTTTTTATGTTGACCGCTCGGTTTTGCCGGAATTAGAGGAAGATGATGAGTATTACGAAGCTGATTTAATCGGTCTTAATGTTCGAACGCCTGCCTCTGACGAAAGCGCGGGGACTGTCGCCGGCTTGTACAATTTCGGAGCCGGAGAAATTCTTGAGATAAAGGTTAAGGCTACCGGTAAGCTGGAAATGCTTCCCTTTACCAAAGAATATGTTCCTGAGGTGAATGTCAAAGACGGTTATATTATTGTTGAATCTGTTCTGCTCAATTTCATGGAAGATGAAGACGGCGGAGAAGCTGATGAAGGTTAAGGTTTTTACCATATTTCCGGAGATTTTTCCGGGATTTCTGGGATATTCCCTGACCGGAAAGGCGCTTGATGAGGGAAAATGGTCGCTCGAAACGGTCAATATCCGGGACTATGCCACAGATAAGCACGGTTCGGTTGATGACACGCCCTGCGGCGGCGGAGCCGGAATGGTGATGCGTCCGGATATTCTAGGCAGCGCTTTGCGTGCCAATTATCAGGGCGGACGGCTGATATATATGAGCCCCCGCGGAAAGCCTCTCTCTCAGCCATTAGTTCATGAGTTGGCAGCGGAAGATAATTTGTCGGTGATTTGCGGACGTTTTGAAGGCATTGACCAGCGAGTGCTGGATGCTTATAACGTTGAGGAAATCAGTATCGGCGATTATGTGCTTACCGGCGGCGAACAGGCCGCGCAGATTATGCTTGACGCGGTTATCCGTCTTTTGCCCGGTGTCTTGGGTAATGCGGATTCCACGGTAGATGAAAGTTTTGAAAACGGTTTGCTGGAACATCCCCAATATACCAGACCCATTGAATGGGAGGGCCGATCTGTTCCTGACATCCTTTTGAGCGGTCATCATCAAAACATCGCCAAATGGCGCAAACAACAGGCACTTGAAGTCACAAAACAAAAACGGCCGGATCTTTTGCAGAAATATCTTGATTCTCAAAAGGTTTAGGTATATAAACTAAAAAAAAATTATAAAGGGTAAAACTGATGAACATTATTGAAAATATCGAAAAAGAGCAGATGGAAAAGCTCACCGCCGGCAAAAATATGCCGAACTTCAAACCGGGTGACACTTTGAAAGTTCACACCAAGGTTAAAGAAGGCGACCGTGAACGTATTCAGGTTTATGAAGGTGTTTGCATCGCTCGTAAAAACGACGGTTTGAATTCTTCTTTCACTGTTCGTAAGATTTCTTTCGGTGAAGGCGTTGAACGCGTATTCCCGTTATATTCTCCGAATGTTGCTAAAATTGAAGTTGCTCGTATCGGTAAAGTTCGCCGTGCGAAAATGTACTTCTTGCGCGCATTGCGTGGTCGTTCTGCTCGTATTGCAGACGATTTGGCTGCTGCAGCAAAAGCTCGTGAAGAAGCTGCTGCTTCTAAATAAGCGCAAGCAAAAAGTTATGGAAAAACCGCCTTTCGGGGCGGTTTTTTTTGTGTGTCGATGCTTTTAAGGCTTCAGTTTTTGAAAGAAGAACGGACAGCTTTCTGCGCCGACAAACGAGATCAAAGCCGGGCGGTGTTTTAATATCCCTCTGGGGCATCTGTCCGTAATTTTTATTAATAGGAAAGGCGCGGTATTGTGTGCCGCGCCGTCCTGTGAATTAATAGTCGTTGTTGTTAAACGGAACATCCTGCAACACGCGCTGCGGTTTATAAACGTAAATATTGGTGACCGATGGCAGGTTATAGGTGCGATGCCAGTAGCCTTTATCTTCCATGCATAAGCGATACTCTTTGGGGTCTGAATCCGCATCATCTCGCAGGGAATTGACAACAATAGGCATTGCGCCCGGGTAAGGAATATAGCTTGCCCAAATGCCTTTTTCGGCGTGCCAGTCAGCGCGGATATCCAGCTTGACTTCCTCAGAATAAAACCAAGTGCGAAAATCCGGCAGGCGGATGTTTTCAGCGCTGCGCATACATTCTGAATGATCGCGGGAAAATTTTTCGATGCCGGTATTTTCTCTTTCCCAATGATAAATAACTTGGCCTTGTCCGTTGGAGAAAAAACTGCAAGAGCAGGCCAACAGGCAGGAAAACGTAATCGGCAAAAGTTTTTCAGTCATTTTAAAAGTCCAAGTTTGCATAATGTTTAGCCGGCAAAATGCCTTTGATATTATCTTTAAGAATGTCCTTAAAGCTCGGCCGAGATTTGATTTTGGAATACCAAAGCTTGGCATTCTTATATCCTTCCCAGGGCACATCGCCCAGATAATCTAAGACTGACAGATGGGCTGCGGCAGCCACGTCAGCCAGCGAGAAGTTTTCTCCGGCAAGGTAGTTGTTGCGCTCGGCCAGCCAGTCAATATATTCCAAATGGAAATTAAGGTTATTAAGCCCAGCCTTGAGGATTCGCGAGTCCGGAGCTTGTCCGCTTTTGAAGCGTTTATGCACTTTTTCATATACCACATTGCGGTAAACTTCGCGGTAAAACTTATCGTCAAACCACTCAGTCAGCCTGCGGACTTCAGCGCGCGATTTAACATCAGCCGGCAGCAGTTTATAATCTTTGCTGATTTCTTCTAAAAATTCACAGATAGCATAATTTCCGGCTACCACGTTGCCGTCATAAATATATACCGGCAGCTCCCCTGAAGGGTTAAGCTTAAAAACATCCTGAGATAAACGCCATGGTTCTTCCTCTTTGGGAACAAAGAGCATCTTTTTTTCTCCCATAACGATTCGCACCTTGCGAGAAAAGGGGGAAACCGGATGATGAATTAACAGAACCATGTGACAGACCTCAAAGTAACTGCGAAATATATTACTGTAAATAAGTTTAGCGGCAAGATTTTAAAGGTCAAGCGCGGCGCATAGTTTATGCGTGGTTATTTTTTGATAAATGCCGGCGGCACGACACCGATATTTTTGCGTTCCACATTTTGAATGGTTTCAATCAAATGCTTTTGCAAATCTTCTTTATATTTCGGATTCTGCAGCATTTTGCTTAATGTGGAAAATAAGGATTTGCGATAATGTGCGGTTTTAGATACGCCTATAAACAGCGGCATATCCCAGAGGGATTGCTTGCTGAAGCTGACCTGGCGGCGAATGCCCAGCCTTGACGTTTGAACGATGCCGTAATAGTAGCTGGTGAATACATAGTCGATTTCGCCGGTGAAAAGCTTGCGGTACAGTTCTTCTGAATTATCAGTGTAAACAACATTATAGTTTTTCATGGCTTTTGTAACATAATCCGCCAAGTGTTCGCGGCTGTCCATGCCGCCTTTAAGGTTTTTCAGGTCATCCATTTTATGGACCTCGCCGATGCGGTTCGGCAGCATAACCGCGCTCATCGGATTATTCAGAATGGAGGGATAAACATATTCAATGCCATTATAAATGGAGGTGTCGTAATATATTCCCAGAATCAGGTCGATTTCGCCGCGCAAAATATCCATAACCAGATTTTTATAAGGTTTATTGATGATATATGATAAATCGTAGTGGTTGTCTTTGGCGTAATCTTCAATAAATTTATTGTAAATTGTCTGCATTTTAGGTAAACTATATTCGGAGGTAACCACTTCTCCAAAGGGGGGATAATCCAGAAAAGATGTCACTTTCAGCCCTTTGCGCTGGTCGTTTTTGTCGGACTTCATTTCAACCATAGCTGAAGCGGCACCTGAAATCAGCGCGAACAGCAAGAACAGTAAGGTGAATTTGTAAAATTTAGTCATCGCAGTTCCTGAATTAATTAAAAGATGGCGGCTAATAATAAATTAACTAAATTATATTAAAAAAGTTTTTAGATTTTATAAATGGCGGATAATATAATGGATGAAGTAAAAAAATATTCAAATACGGAAGTTTCGTCAATGGGGCAGATTGAGCTGGAAAGCAGAGCCTTTATTAAGGCGGCTTCTTCTCTGAATGTTATCAAGGAACATTGGGAAACCGAACAGGGACATTTGATGGAAGCGCTTGAGAAAAACCGCCGTTTGTGGACGGTTATTGCCAGCGCAATGAAAGAGGAAGATTGCCCGCAGCCTGCGGAAGTCCGGAATAATATTCTTAATTTGGCCTTGTTTGTTTTTCGTCGGACTTTGGACGTTATTTCCGAACCTAAGCCGGAAAGCTTGAATATCTTGATTAACATTAATATGAATATTGCCAAGGGTTTGGCGGATGGTCGCGGCCAGCAGCCTGCTGCCGGATAGTTAAATGTTTTTGGTAAAAGCTCCCTACAGAGGGAGCTTTTTTTTAGCTCTTTTCAAAAATGGCACGAAGATTGCATATGTATCCTCAAGGAATAATTTCGTTGAGGAATTCAGACGATGGAAATTAAAGATACAAATAATAGCGGGTTGTTAAATTTGCTGCAGGCTAACCGGACAAATGCCGGGAGCAATGTTATGGGAATGAGCGGGTTTGGCGATTTGTTGGCCGGTTTGGAAGGCAGTCGTAATGCTTCAGCTGAAAAAGCGTCTGAGTTTGTTGCGCGGAAAGATGTTGTAAATGCAGATTTTTCTAAGCCTGTAGCGAAAGAAAAGCAACCGCTTGCTGATAAACGTAACGAAGTGAAAGCTGAAAAACCTCAACGTGAGCCTGCTGAAAAGAAAAAGAATATGAGTGGGCAAGTTGAAGATGAGCGCCAGCCTAAAGAAAATGTTCCGTCAAAAAAAGTGCCGCAAAAGGATGCTTCTGAGGGCTCGGTTAAGGCGGAAGCTCCTGAAAAAGCTGTAAATGTTGAAGCCGGAGAAAATGTATCTGCGCCTGTGTTGGGTGAAGGCAGCGATATTGCTAACGGATATGAGGTGTCTTTGGACGCTCTGGCTCTGATGGGAATGGTAACGGTTGTTAACCCGGTTAGCGGCGAAATGGTGCAGATGACAGGCGAAGAGCTGGCTGCTCAATTGTCAGGAATGGGGATTGATAGCGTGATGATTATTCCGTCATCAGAAGGTGTACAGGTTTTCCCGGTGTCTGATGCCCCAACGGAAGTCAATGCTTTTCAGAAAATATTGCAAGAAATGCAACCGGTTGAAATGGCTGATGCTGTTGAAACTGAAGGGATGGAACTGGTTGCTCCGGCTGTTAAAACTTCCAAAACAACGGAAACGGCTGAAGTCGTGCCGATAGAAGAAAATCCGGAGCTTGAGGTGCAGGCTGCGCAAATCGGCGAAGCTGTCGGCAAAGAACACAAGGTAAAAGTTGAAGTTAATATCAAAGCGGAAAAAATTGCCGACCTCGTTGATCAAGATTTGGTATCTGCCCGTCCGATGCTGCGTGAAACGACCATGCAGGCTGGAAATGTTGAAAACGCAAACCCGCTGGTGGATGGCGAGAGTGCATTGGCGCAGGCTGCCGACAATCAAAATGCCGCACAGGTTAAAAATATGAATCCGGTTTCCGGTGCAGTGAACGGCGCGGCTGCCGTATCAGCTCCTGCTTCTGTTGAGAATGTATCGGCAGCAGTTTCTTCAGAAAATGCATCTGTTTCTTTGGCGTCTGCCGGGGCTGCCGGTAATGAAATGCTTGCCAATGCCCGCCCGGCAGCGGCTAATGACAGCACCGCGTCTTTCCGTGATGTTTATAAAGGCATGGGGAAAGAAGTTGTTGAACAGATTAAGGTCAATATTACCAAGTCAGCCGTTAAAGGCGTTGATACGATTGAGATTCAGTTAAAACCGGAAGATTTGGGAAAAATTGAAGTTAAAATGCAAATCGGCAAAGACGGCAAATTGCAGGCGCATATTGTTTCCAGCCGTCCGGAAACTGCAGAATTGCTGCAAAAGGAAATGGCAAATCTGCAAAAGGCTTTTGATGATGCCGGTTTTCAAACTGATGAAAACAGCCTGAATTTTAGCTTCCGTGATGAGGGGCAGGCCGGGCGCGAGCAGGAAAGAAATGAACTGCGCAGCTTTATCGGAAATGCTCTGGAACAGGAAGCAGCCATGGATGCGGCCGGAAATGACCTTTTTGCCGGAGCGTCTTGGGATGGCAACGGCGGTTTAAATATTCGTGTATAATTAAGGAGAATGACGATGACAGATATTAACGCATTAAATGGTTATACCCAGTCGGGAACAAGCTCCACAAGTCAGTCTGCTGCCAATAAGCTGTCTGCGGATATGAACACTTTTCTGACGCTGCTGACGACACAGCTGAAATATCAGGATCCGCTTGATCCGATGGATACGGCAGAATTTACCAACCAGCTGGTTCAGTATTCCAGTGTTGAGCAGGCTATTCAGACCAACAGCAAACTGGAAACATTATTATCGCTCAATATATCCAATCTTGGCGCGCAAGCTGTTTCCTATATCGGCAAAGTGGCTCAGGTGTTGGGTAATGTGATGCCGTTGGAAGGCGGTCACGCCAAAGCAACCTATACACTGGATAAAAACGTTGAAAGCGCTGTTATTACAGTAAAAGACCTTAACGGTAAAATCGTTTATTCCGAACAGGCTAAAATTACTGCCGGAACTCATGAATTTGAGTGGGATGGCAAGGATGCTGACGGTAACCAGCTGGAAGACGGAGCTTACAAAATTGAAGTAACAACCAAGGTCGGCAGAGGCGAAACCGCTGCAACCGTAACCACCACCATTTTCGGCAAGGTAACTGGTGTCGCCAGTGACAGCAATGGTGTTTACGTTGGCCTGGGTGATGCTGTAACTGCGGGTCTGGGAGATATCCTGACGATTCGCAATGATGACTATTTTGATAAAAACAAACCCGGTGAGGAGGAAAAACCTTCCGTGCCGGAAGAGGGTGACAAAGAAGATGGCAGTACGCTGGAGGACGCTGCAAGAGTCCTGAAAACTGCGGCAGAAGCCGCTGTTGGAGCCGCCACTCTCGGATTATTATAATTTTGAACTTTAGGAGATAAAACAATGAGTATTTTCGGTGCGATGCAGTCGGGTATTTCAGGTTTGGCCGCTCAGTCCAGCGCGATGGGTGCCATCTCTGACAATATCGCTAACGTCAACACGATCGGTTACAAAGTAACGGGAAATAAATTCTCAACCTTGGTAACCAAACAAACTTCGTCAACTTTATATTCTCCGGGCGGCGTGCAATCTCGTCCGCGCCAGGAGATTAGTGCGCAAGGGTTGTTGTCTTCAACCTCTTCTTCAACCGACTTGGGTATCAGCGGCAGCGGTTTCTTCGTTGTCAATCAGGCTGCTAATCCGGGCGAAGGGGATATGTGGGCTTATACCCGTGCCGGCAGCTTTGGGCTGGATGATAACGGCTATCTGGTTAATACCGGCGGTTTCTATGCTCAGGGTTGGTCTTTGCTGCCTTGGGACGGCAATCCGAATGCCAGCGTGGTTAATGTTAACGGCATTAACTATATGAAGGCTTATTATGACCAAAACGGCAAAACCATTTATATCAATGATAATATTATTGATAACCGCAACCTGCGTCCGGTCAACCTGTCAACCATTGGCGGTACGGCAACACCGACCCAGCAGATAAGCTTGGGTGCAAACTTGCCGTCCAGCGCGCCGATTTTTGATCCGGCAAATGCCAGTGCCGGCGGTAAGGAAAAAGTTTCCGCGCTGATTTATGACAGCCTTGGCAATGCCAGCAACCTGAGTCTGGAATATACCAAAACCAGTTCTAACGGTTGGGCGATGAGCAGTTCGATTCCGAGCGGCGCTGCCAGCTTGGTAATGACCGGTACAACCGAAAACGGCAAAGACCTGTCTAAGGATGTTTACTATGCTGCCGGCCAGTTGGAATTTTCTTCCATCCCGCAGAATGGTTCAACCATCAGCATCTCTGATGCCGGAACAGGCAAAACTTATACTTTTGAGTTTGTTAACAATGCCGCCGGCTATACCGGAACGAATATTCCGGTCGAAATCAGCCAGCAGGTTGTTTCTGTAGATGATTTTGTTAAAAACTTTGAAGCTGCTTTGAAAGCTAATATGCCTTCGGCTGACCGTTTTACAGCAGACGGCAACAAAATCAGCATTGTTCAGTCAACGATGGGTTCTGCTTTGACCATTGATGCCAGCAAAACGCTGTCTTGTCTGCAAAGTGCGGTTAACCCTCGTGCGGATACCGGACTTCCGACAGGTATTTTTGATATTCCTCAGATTGATGATGATATCAAAAACGGTGCTCGTCTGGACTTTAATTCGACCGCTGCCGCCGACTATGAAGGCAAAACGCTTACGATTAACGGCAAAGTTTATACCTTTACCTCTACCCCGGATGTTAATGATCCGTTGGATGTAGATATTTCGGATGCGATTAACGGTGCTGATATTGACCCGGCAAAAGTTGTTAAAGCATTGGCTTCTGCGCTGAACAACACGGCAGATGAACCGAACCGTTTTGTTGCCAGTGGTATGTCGCTTGAAATTTTGCCGTCATCTTCCGGCGGAGATATCACCATTGATACCACCGGGTTGGGTACTGCTATTGATGGTGTTATCCGTAATAAAGACGGCGAATGGGGTTCAATTCAGAATAAAAATGCTGTTTTGGGCAATACTTTCAAAACCAACACCACTCAGGATCAGCAGGGTTCTATTGTGCCGGCTGTACGCTTTAACTCCGATGGTACTCCGAAAGAATTTTGGGTTAACTCCATGGAAATTGAGTGGGCAAACGGTGCTGAAAACATGACCGGCGAAAGCGGCCATGGTACACCGATTACCTTGAATATGGGTAATGTCGGCACTAATGACGGTTTGACAAACTTGTCCGGTAACTTCACCACCAACTACATTAAGCAGGATGGTGCGAAGTTCGGTAGCTATGCGGGTGTTCATGTTGATGAAAACGGCGTTGTTACCGCTTTGTTTGATAACGGCGAAACCCGTCCGATTGCTATTCTGCCTTTGGCAACCTTTGCCAATCCGGAAGGTCTGGAATCTCTGACCGGTAACTCTTGGTTGGAAACGGACTCTTCTGGGCAGGCTCTGTTGAAAATGGCCGGAACAAACGGTGCTGGCGAAATTGCTTCAGGAGCTTTGGAATCATCCAAAACCGACCTCGCCACAGAGTTTTCAAACATGATTGTAACCCAGCGTGCTTATTCGGCTGCAACCAAGATTATTACCACGGCCGATGAAATGCTTGATGAATTAACCCGGATGACTTAGGGCTGATTCTTAAAGATTTGCACAAATAAAATTACTCTCCTGAAGTAAGCCCCGCCAATGCTGGCGGGGCTTTAGGAGGATAAAGGCGGAGAGAATGCTGTGAAAATTGAGAAATTGTCTTCCCTTAATGGCTTTTTTACGTTAATCATAAGGTAATTAGAAGCTTAACTTGAAAAGATGGGTCTGAAAAGTGAATAATTTTTGGCAAACAATAAAGAACTTGTCGCCGGGACGTTTGGCGTCAATCGCAGCTGTTATTATATTTCTCGTCAGCTTTTTAGGCTATGTGGTTGCCCGGATGAGTTCGACAGACTATGCCGTTTTGTACAGCGACCTTGAGCTGGAGAATGCCAAACAGATTATTTCCCGTCTTGAAACCGAGAATGTAAAGTATAAATTAACCAAGAACGGTACAGAAATTATGGTGCCGCAGTCAGAGGTCAACCGCTTGCGGGTGAATACGGCCGAGATTGCTTTATCTTCCGGCGGGGCTAATGTCGGTTATGAGATTTTTGACCAGTCCGATGCTCTGGGGTCAACCAATTTTGTGCAGAATGTCAATTTAATCAGAGCCTTGGAAGGCGAACTGGCGCGTACGATTCGCTCTGTCGATAATATTAAGAATGCCCGCGTGCATTTAGTGCTGCCCAAGCGCGAAATGTTTTCCCGTGAAGAGCAAGCGCCGACGGCTTCGGTTGTGATTAAAACCGTTAAAGGCCAATTAAGTCCGCAGAGCATTCAGGCTATTCAAAAGCTGGTGGCTGCTTCTGTGCCCAAGCTTGATGTCAAAAACGTGGCAATCGTTGATAATGCCGGCGTGCTGTTGACGCAAAATTATGAAGATCCTGAGGCAATGACGGCTGCTAATAATGAGCTTATGCGCCTGGAGCAGGAGCGTAAGATGGGAATGCAGGTGCAAAACCTCTTGGAGCGGACTGTCGGCGAGGGAAAAGTTCGTGCGCAGGTCAATCTGGAAATGGATTTCGATCAGATTGTCACTAAGGAAGAAATTTATGATCCGGATACACAGGTCGTGCGTTCTCAGGCGACGATTACCGAAGAGGGGATTAACAACAGCCGTGAAAATCCGGTAACTGTCGCGCAGAATATTCCTAACGGCGATATGATGTCAACCGGCACCGGCAGCAGCTCGCAAACCTCCCGGACAGAGGAAACAATTAATTATGAGATTTCCAAAGTCGTGCGGAATAAGGTCAAAAATACCGGAACGGTCAAACGCCTGACTGTGGCGGTTATGGTTGACGGCGTTTATGAGAAAAATGCCGAAGGAAAAATGGTATACCGTCCCCGTACCCCGGAGGAAATGGAACAGATTAATGCCCTTGTCCGTTCATCTGTCGGTTATGATGCTAACCGCGGCGATGTGGTCGAAGTTGAAAATATGCGTTTTGTAAATATGATGCCGGAGATAGAAGAAGTGCAGGAAATATTAATTATGGGCTTTACCAAAGACGAGTTAATCCGCATTGCTGAGGGAATTGGCGTAGCCGTTGTCGCTATTTTGGTGATTTTGCTGGTTATTCGTCCGCTGATTAATAATGCCTTTGATGTGTCCGGAAATAATAATGACGGACGTCTGCTTGGAAGTAATCCCGAAGACGACAACCTTCTGCTTTCTAACTTCTTGAATGATGATGAAAGCGGAGTGGAAGAACTAATCAATCTGAACAAAATTGACGGCCGGGTGAAAGTATCTTCGCTTAAAAAGGTCAGCGATATTGTGGAGAAAAATCCTGATGCGGCGGTTAATGTTATCCGCGGCTGGCTCTACTCCAACGACAACAATTAAGCAGATGAGTGACTTAGATGAAGCAAAATGTAATTGACGATTTTAATATTTTATCCGGACAACAGAAAGCGGCAATTTTGATGCTGTCGCTGGATGAAGAACGCTCGGCTTCAATTTTCTCTCTGATGGATGATGAAGAAATTAAAGAGCTGTCGGTAATCATGGCCAGCTTGGGCAAAGTTAATTCCAATGTGGTTGAACAGTTGTTTTCCGAGTTTGTCGAAAAGGTTTCCTCTACCGGTTCTCTGGTCGGCACCTATGAAAGTACCGAACGCCTGTTGTCCAAAGCGCTGGATAAAGACCGCGTTTCCAATATTATGGAAGAAATCCGCGGTCCGACAGGACGCACCATGTGGGACAAACTGGGTAATGTGAACGAACACGTTTTGGCTAATTACCTGAAAAACGAATACCCGCAGACAATTGCCGTTATCTTGTCTAAGATTAAAGCTGAACACGCCGCCAAAGTAATTGCTTTGCTGCCGGAAAATTTTGCCATGGAAATTGTTATGCGCATGATTCGCATGGATTCGGTTCAGAAAGAGGTTCTCGATGGTCTGGAGAAAACGCTGCGTAAAGAATTTATGAGCAATCTGTCCAAATCAACCCGTCGCGATTCGCACGAACTTATTGCCGATATTTTCAATTCGTTGGATCGCAATACCGAAAGCCGCTTTATGGAAGCTCTTGAAGAACGTAACCGTGAGTCTGCCGAACGCGTCAAATCTCTCATGTTTACCTTTGAAGACCTCAGCCGTGTTGATGCTCAGGGTATCCAAATCTTGCTGCGTAATGTTGATAAGGATAAGCTTGCCGTTGCCTTGAAAGGTGCTTCTGAAACGATTAAAGACCTGTTCTTCAATAATATGTCTTCCCGTGCCGGAAAAATCCTCAAAGAAGATATGGAAGCTATGGGACCTGTTCGCCTGCGCGATGTTGAAGAAGCCCAGCAGTACATTGTTACCGCTGCTAAGGAACTGTCTAATAATGGTGAAATTGTCATCAGCGAAGGCAAAGACAACGACGAGCTGATTTACTAAGGGCAGGGTAATGGCGCAGCTGAAAAAGTTTTTGTTCGATAACTTCATTATAGAAACCAAACCGGAAGCGGATGTGCCTGCTGACGATTCGGAAGAGCTTTTGTGCGCGGCAGAAGAGCTGAATGTCGAAACAGAGGCGCAGCCTGAACCGCAAGAGCCTGAATTTGAAGAAAAAATTGTTGAATATGAACCGGTAGAAGAAGAACCCGCCGAAAAAAGCTATCTTCAAAGCGAAGTTGATGAAATGCTCAATGCCGCCCGTCAGGAGGGCTATGAACAGGGAATGCGCAGCTCCCAACAAGGGCTTGAGGCTGAAACCAATACTTTGCTGGCGGATATATCACAAAAGCTGACGGTGCTGCTCTCTGATGCCGGAGAATGCCGTAAAGAGGTTGAAAACCAAGCTCTGGAAATGGTTAAAGCGGTGGTTGCCAAGCTTGTGCCAACCTTGATGGAACAACAGGCTGCGGAACTTGTTTCCGGCTTCATTGCCGATAATTTCAACAATTTTAAAGATGAAGCAAAATTGTCTTTCTATATTCATCCTGATATTATATCATATGCGCAGGAAAAGATTGCTTCGTTGGCCAACAGTTATGACTTTGAAGGCAAAATCGCTTTGCATAAGGATTCTTCCTTAGCGAAAAACGATTGCCGTATCGAGTGGGAAAACGGCGGTGTCGAGCTTAACGGAGCTGACCAACTGGCGAAAGTAACAGCTTTGCTGGATAACGGGGAAGATATTAAACCGGAGATAAAACATGACAGATAATTTAGAGTTAGACGAGTTAAGCGAAAGCACTGTTTTGGATGATGAACCGATTCTGAAAAAAGATTCCGGAATGGATGATTTTGACATTCCGAGTTCTGCCAGTGATTTGGAAGCCGTTTATGATATTCCGGTAAAAGTTTCTGCCATTCTCGGCAAAACCAAAATGAAAGTCAGCCAGCTGCTGAAACTGAATAAGGGCGCAATTATTGAGCTTGACAGTAAAGTCGGCGAAGCGATAGACATCTACGTTAATAACAATCTGGTTGCCCGCGGCGAAGTCGTTGTCGTTGATGACAAATTGGGCATTACCATGACTGAAATTGTCAAATCTCCTGTCAAATAAGGGGTAGAGATGGAACTGCTGATTGTCGGAACATTAGAAGGCCAGATTGGAGCTGCGAGCAAAATCGCAATCCAACAGGGCGGTCACGTTTCTATTGCCGATAATGAAGATGCCGGGCTGGATGTTTTGCGTTCGGGAAAAGCCATTGAACTGGTGATGATAGATGTCAAGCTGGATGTCTATAAGTTTATTTCTTCTCTTGAGCAAGAGCGTATTAATGTGCTGGTCGTTGCCTGCGGCGTGGCCAATGATCCCTCTCTGGCTGTAAAAGCGATTAAGGCCGGAGCTAAAGAATATATTCCGCTGCCGCCTGACCCGGAAATGATTGGCGCGGTGCTGGCCGCAGCCACCCGTGAAAACCATGCGCTGATTTACGGCGATAAAAAAACCGAAGCCGTATTGAAGTTGGCCAAACAGGTTGCCCCGTCGGAAGCCAGTATTCTGTTAACCGGAGCATCCGGAACAGGTAAGGAAATTTTTTCCCGCTTTATCCATGACAATTCCAAACGCGCCAATAAAAAATTTGTGGCCGTCAACTGTGCCGCCATTCCCGAAACCTTGTTGGAGTCAGAACTTTTTGGGTATGAAAAAGGCGCTTTTACCGGAGCGGTAGCCCGGCGTATCGGCAAATTTGAGGAGGCTTCCGGCGGCACATTGCTGCTTGATGAAATTTCCGAAACCGATGTTAAAATTCAGGCCAAGCTGTTGCGCGCCATTCAGGAAAAGGAAATTGACCGTATTGGCGGCAAAGCGCCGATTAAGGTGGATACGCGCATTATTGCCACCTCCAACCGCAATCTGGATGAATGCGTCAAGAACGGAACTTTCCGCCAAGACTTATATTACCGATTGAATGTCGTCAACATCAATATCCCCCAGCTTAAAGACCGCCCGGACGATATTGTTGTTCTGGCAAAGCACTTTGCTAAAAAGTATTCTGAATTAAACGATATTCCTCTTAAGGAAATGACCCCGGAGGCCGAGCAAAAGCTTCTGAATTACCTCTGGCCGGGAAATGTCCGCGAATTGGAAAATACAATCCATCGCGCTGTGCTGCTGAGCACCGGGGATAAAATTGGCGAAGATGCTATTCTCTTGGATGACATAGATTCCATCATTAATCAGCCGCAAGGAACAGAAATGAGCGGTGCTGAATTTGTCGGAACGACGGTTGCCAGCATGGAACGCAACCTGATTATCGACACTCTGAAACATACGCTTGGCAATCGCACGACGGCTGCCAATATTCTCGGCATTTCCATTCGGACACTGCGTAACAAGCTGAAGCAGTATCAGGATGAAGGCTTTGATGTCCCCGAACTCTAGGATATAAAACCGGAACATGGCTAAAAATATTGCAAATAATTCCGCGCCTTTTGGTGGCAAATCCTTTAAGGAACTGCTGGTTGCCTCAACCAAACGCGGCGATATCTTCTTTGCGTTAGCCATTATTTTAATGCTGGTTATTTTGATTATGCCTATGCCGGCTTGGCTGTTGGATATTGCTCTGGCGCTGTCCATCACCATTGCCTGCTTGGTGTTGATGACTGCGATTTTTATTGAAAAGCCGAACGAGTTCAGCGCATTTCCATTGGTTTTGCTGATTACCACTATGTATCGCCTGTCTTTGAACCTGGCTTCGACGCGTCTGATTTTGGCGAAAGGTTATCAAGGGCCTGATGCCGCCGGTGAAGTCATTGCCGCATTCGGCGGATTTATCATGGGCAATAACTTTGTTATCGGCGTTATTGTCTTTGCTATTCTCGTCATTGTTAACTTTGTCGTCATTACCAAAGGTTCGGGGCGTATTGCCGAAGTCGCCGCCCGTTTTGCATTGGATGCCATGCCCGGTAAGCAGATGGCAATTGACGCCGATTTGTCTTCCGGTTTGATTAATGAAGACGAAGCCCGCGCCCGCCGTGAGGAATTATCCAAAGAAAGCTCTTTCTATGGAGCGATGGACGGTGCTTCCAAGTTTGTCCGCGGTGATGCGATTGCCGGATTGATTATTACTTTCATCAATATTGTTGCCGGCATTATCATCGGTATGGTGCAGAATAATATGAGCTTTTCCGCCGCCGGAGAAACTTATACCCGTTTGACCGTCGGCGATGGCTTGGTGTCACAAATTCCGGCGCTGATTATCTCTGTGGCTGCCGGTATTCTGGTTTCCAAGGCCGGTATGACGGATGCCACTGATAAGGTGTTGTTTGAACAAGTTGCCAATTATCCGAAAGCTTTGGGCATGAGTGCCTTTATGGCTGGCGCTTTAGGCTTTCTTCCCGGAACGCCCGCTTTGCCGTTCTTGCTGTTGGCCACCCTGACAGGCGCAACCGCCTATTATCTGGATAAACAGCAAAAAGCCGCGCGTCAGCGTGCCGCAGAAGTGCTTGAACAGGAGCAAAAACAAGGCGCGATTGCCAAGGCTGCGGACGAACCGATTGCCAATGCCCTGCGCATAGACCTGATTCGCCTGGAAATCGGTTATGGCTTGCTGCCGCTGATTAATGAGGAAACCAACCGCAAATTGACTGACCAGATTAAAGCTTTGCGCCGAGCCTTGGCCAGCGAACTTGGTTTTGTTATGCCGTCAATCCGCATTCAGGATAATATGCAGCTGGAAGCGAACGAATATAATATTTACATTAAGGAAGTCAAAGCCGGCAAAGGCGAACTGCGCCCGACCCAGCTGCTGGTGATGGATCCGCGCGGCGAACCGATTACGCTGCCCGGCGAGAATACCACAGAGCCGACTTTCGGGCTGAAAGCCATGTGGGTCGACCAGTCCTACCGTGAGGAGGCGATGTTCCGCGGTTATACCGTGGTTGATCCGGCAACGGTTGTCACCACCCATATTACAGAATTGGTGAAAGATAATATGCCTGAACTGTTGTCTTACGCCGAAACCCAGAAACTCCTTGATGAACTGGATAAGGAACACCAGAAGCTTGTCAAAGAGCTTATTCCGGGCAAAGTCAGCCTCGGGGCGGTTCAACGCATTTTGCAGAACTTGCTGCAGGAACGCGTTTCCATCCGCGATTTGCCAACTATTTTGGAAGGCATTTCCGAAGCGGTGGCTTCAACCCACAGTCTGATGACAATTACCGAACACGTCCGCACCCGTTTGGCGCGGCAGCTGTCTAATGCCAACGCCAATGAATTGGGAATCATTCCTTTGGTAACCTTGTCGCCCGAATGGGAGCACGCTTTTGCCGAAGCGATTGTCGGCGAAGGGGATGACCGCCAGCTGGCTATGGCGCCGACCGCTTTGCAGGCCTTCATTACCAAGGTTCGCCAGGTGATGGAAGAACTGGCTGTCCGCGGCGAAACGGCAGTGTTGCTGACCAGCCCCGGAATTCGTCCTTTTGTCCGCTCTATCATTGAGCGCTTCCGCCCGCTGACTGTGGTTATGTCCCAGAATGAAATCCACCCTAAAGCTAAAATCAAAACTGTCGGCCAGATTTAGGAGGTAAGGGATGCGCATTAAAAATTACCTTGCCGCGACCATGTCTGAAGCCATGCTCCTTGTTAAAGAGGAATTAGGAGCTGACGCGGTTATTATTTCAACCGAAACGATTGACGGTCAGGTAAAAGTCGTTGCCGCTCTTGAGGAACGCGAAGATATAGATTTTAATCCCGCGGATGAGTTGCAAATTACACCCAGCCGTTTTCGCTTTGATGACAGCCGCCTGCGGGATTGTTTAGACTATCACGGCGTTATTGACACGGTTGCCGAACGCATCTTGGCCTATTGCCGCAATTTGAGCTTAGAACGCGGGATTAGTGATGAACACCGGCTGTTGTCCACCTGCTTTGGCGAGATGTTTCCTTTCGGCTCTTTGCTTGATTTGTCCAGCCCGGTTAAAATGTTTATGGGCGTTCCCGGTTCGGGGAAATCGACGGTTATTGCCAAAGTTGCGACACAGGCGCGGTTTAATAAAATCAGCTGTTGTATTATCAGCACGGACAATGTGCGAGCCGGAGCTAACCACCAGCTCGAAGCTTTTGCCAAAATTCTGGAAACGGATTTCTTTTTTTGCAAAGGCGAACGCAGCCTTTACGAAGCCGTGCGCACCGCGCGCCAGACTTATCGCTTGGTGCTGATTGACACTCCGGGAGTGAACCCTTTTGTGGCGGCGGAGATTGACCGCCTGCGCGGGCTTGCTGAAGTTGTCAAAAGCGATATTGTGTTGACGGCCGATGCCGGAAAAAATTCATACGAAGCCGTTGAAATTGCCGAGATATTTAATCAGTTCGGTGTTAAGTATTTGCTGCCGACCCGTTTGGATTTAACTAGGCGTATCGGTTCGCTGATTTCAATAGCCGGCTGCTGCCGGACGGGATTTTGTGCTGCCAGTGTCAACTCCTCCATTGCGCAGGGACTGGCTGCTATTAACCACAAATCTTTAGCCAAGCTTATTTTGCCCTGATGAAGAAAGAGAAAACCATGGAAAACAAACAGGATGAATTAAAGATTATGCCTCGGGCAGCAACACCGCGCAGCGTGCGCCGCGGTAAGAATATGATTGCCGTTGCTTCGGGTAAAGGCGGCGTTGGCAAGACCTGGTTTTCAATTACGCTGGCTCATGCTTTGAGCGGCTATAAGCAGAAAACCCTCCTTTTTGATGGAGATTTGGGACTGGCTAATATTGACATCCAGCTGGGATTAATGGTTAAAGACGATTTGGGCAGCGTGATTGCCGGTTCTAAAACCCTAAACCAAGTTATTCATCATTGCGACCGTACCCGGTTTGATATTATTGCCGGCCGCTCCGGTTCTGCCGGGCTGGCTTCTATGCCGATTGGGCGCTTGCAGATTCTGGGTGAAGACTTGTCGCTGCTGGCCTCTTCTTACAATAAAGTTATTTTGGACATGGGGGCAGGGGTGGAAAAGCCGGTGCGTATTCTCTCCAGCATGGCCGAGAAAATTATTGTCCTTTGCACCGATGAACCGACATCGCTCACCGATGCTTATGCCTTTATTAAAATTATGGCCATGCAATATCCGAAGTCTGACATTAATGTTGTCATTAATCAGGCTAATTCTCTGCGCGAAGGGCAGCGCACATATGAAACGCTGCTTAAAGCCTGCACTAATTTTCTGAAAATTAATCCGCCGCTTCTGGGCATAATCCGCCGTGACACCCGGGTGCGTGACGCAATTCGCAATCAAACGCCGTTAATTAACCGTTTTCCCACTTCTGAGGCAGCGGAAGATGTCATTGCCATCGCCCGCAAATTAATCGCGGAGCAAAGATAAATGGAAACGCTGGTTCCTCCGATTACCATGCCTAACCAAACGCCGGGAAGCGATACCGGCACAATCGGCGGCAGTATGGATATTTCGGGAACCGGCTTGGAAAATCTTAAACCCGGCACGTCGTTAACCATCAATATTCAGCCGGATATAAACGGTTGGGTTACCGGAATAAAAATAGAAAACAACAACCGGTTATTCCAAATTCCTGTTAAATTGAATGTCAGTACCAACACCCAGACGCAGTTGTTTCCTGAAAACCGTCCTTACCAGGCGGAAATCCGCGTCATGTCATCCAGAGAGAATATTGTTGCCTTTAAACTGCTGACACTTGACGGCCGCCCGGCGGATAAATTGCAGTTGCCTGTCGCCAAAGAACCGCTGCGGGCAGAAGCGCCGGTTATTATTGCGAATGCAACGGGAGTTAAAACGGAGGTTCAGCTTCACCCTTTGCCGCTTAAAACCCTTGCCGCCGAAGTGCTGGGGGTTAAGCAGCTGCCGCCGGAATTGGCCGCCAAACTGCCTGAGGCGGAAATCGAACTTGCTTTTCAGAAAGTGCTGCCTGATGCCGCCATCCCTTTGCCGCCGGAAACCAAAGCGGTCGTCCAAACCCTTAAAGCTTTGCTGCTAAATCCGCAGCAGCCTGATTTTCAGGTTAAACTGGAAAGTGCACTGCAAATCCTGCCCGGCAAAACTTTTCCGGCGCAGACCCGCGTTTCTCCTGAAATCAACTTAACGGCTTTCCAAACGCCGCTTGGCGAGGTAATCAGTGCCACGCCGTTAAAATTGGACAACGGTCTTCCGGTGGAATTGTTAGTTAAAACGGTTCATCCTTTGCAAACGGCGGATAAACCGCTTCCGGAGCTTCTGTTATCGGCCGGCGCGTCACTTTTGGAGGAACTAGCTTTGCCTGAACTTTCCGCCAAGCTGCCGGAAAGCAAGCCGCTTCCGGTAACCAAATTGTTGGATAGCTTAAAACCGCTGAACCTTCCGCCGGAAACGATGAATGTTGTAATAAGCAAATTGCCTGCCGCCGGAAAAAATATGCTGCTGAATATGGTCAATTATGTGAAAGCTGCGGTGCAGCAGGATGTCAAACAATGGCTGGGAACAGAGGTCATTGAGCGGCTGTCTGCTTCAGGGCCTGAGGGCAGGGAAGCCTTGCAGCAATTGACCGGCGCATTGGCTTCATCCTCCAGGGAAACGCCTGTCTGGCGCTTAGTGGAAATTCCTTTTTATACAGGCGAAGGGTTAGAAAAAATCCGTCTGGCGGTAAAAAAATATAACGATGATGAAGATGAAACGCCGGAGCAGCAAAAGCAAAAATACGGCACGCGCTTTGTGGTGGATACCAATTTTACCAAGCTTGGCCGTTTTCAGTTTGACGGTTATACGCTGGGGCGCGATAAGAGATTTGACTTGATAATCCGTACCGAACGTTTTGTTGGCAATGACCTTTGCGCCAATATCATGCGTATATTCAAAACCACACTGCACGAAGTTGGTTATGCCGGAACAATCAAAGTTAATATTAAGGAAAATTTCATCAAAATCGGCGAAGATATCAGTAATGATATTTTACCGACAGGAATTTTTATATGAGCAGTTTTTCAGCAGACCCTTTAGGCTACTATGCAATCCTTGGACTGAGCTTGACAGCCGGGGATGACGAGATTAAACGCAGCTACCGCGAGCAGGCCAAACGCTGGCATCCCGATCATAATACTGATCCGGCAGCTGTTGAAACTTTTCAAAAAATATCAGTTGCCTATGATGTGATTAGCGATAGTAAACAACGCCTGATTTATGATTTGCTGGCGCGTATTTATCCGGCTGCGAAATTCCCGGATATGAAAGCGCTTAAAGTCTATACCAATCGTAAAGGGCAGCAGGAAGTTAACCTGCGCACGGTAACCTTGAGGCAAGTCATCGGCAAGCTGACGGCTTTTACCGACACATCTCCGGCGGAAATCTGTAATTTTAACGAAGCCAAAAGTTTGGTTCTCCGCAATTCGCTGATAAACTGGACGTTGGGTTGGTGGAATATTCCCGGCTTGGCATATAATCTTCATGCGATAGCCGCCAATTATAAAAATATCGGTACTAACCGCCAAGAAAACCTGACTCTTTTAGTACATAATATGCTGGCTTATGCGCAGGAAAATAAATTGCAGCAGGCTTATCTGTCCGGGCAATTGGCTCTTGATTATGCTCAAGCAGAAGAGGCTGGTTTAATCAATCGCTTTTTAAGCACTCTGCCGCCTGTGCAGAGCCCCAAACCGGCTGCTTGGAATTTTCGCCAGTTGAAAAATCTGCAACTGCTTATTCCCGGAATCTTGCTCTTCGTATTGCTGATGGGCGTTTCTACTAGAGTTATGAATTGGCGGGAGTTTAATAAGTATTTCGCTAGAAATAATGATGTGACCTATTATCAGGAAGTGCATTTTAACAGCGGCCGCGGCGTGGATGATGTTGTTGTTTCCAAGGTGGTTGACATTCCGGTTGATACGGAAGACCAAAGACGGCTGTACCATGTGATTGAACCAGTTGCAGTTATGTATGGACCGGATGATAATTTTGATAAGCTGGTAGAAATAAGAGGGCAAACCACCGTGCGTTTGACCGGATATACCCCTAATAAGGTTTGGGCGCGGATAATGGTCGATAATGGCGAAACAGGCTTTGTCCGCTTAAGTAAGCTAAAAAAAGGCATTGGCCGCCCAATTCCTGATGATAGTAAAATCTATACCGGAATTAGGTAGAAGAATTTTATTAACTTTGGTACAGTTTTCTCCAGTCATTGTCTGGATTGAGTTACCACTGATGTTGGAGACTTCAGATGTGTCACCTTGACCATTACAATGTTCCTCAGAATGACGCTCTGGACGTGTCATCCTGAACTGCAGTTTTTTTTATCTGTCATCCTGAACCGCAACGCGGTGAAGGATCCATATTCAAACCGGCACGATGTTGATAACGTGGCTGCTCAATCATGGATTCTTCGTCGCACAGCTCCTCAGAATGACACTTCCACCTTTTTGCTCCAGCCACTCTTCCCTCCTACTGCTCTTTGCATCACCTTTTCCTCCTCTCCCTCCGCGCACACCACTCATTGCTCCAATATTTGCCACCATGTTTTCACCACCACCTCAACACCTGACCATCCATATACGCCGCTCACCACAGACACTCCCCCAATATTCACCGCCCCATCATCTGACTTTTCCTCTCCTCCCTCCCAACCAAACAATCACAATATTTTGATTGCAAAATAAAAATAATCACCTAATATAACTTTTGCAGCCAAGAGATTGGTTGTGGTGTCTGAAAAACATCTTATCTAGAAAAATCCTCCATTTTGGGGGGAGTACACGATATAAGCCTTTGGTCGAATAAGTGTGACTGTCTAGATACAGTTTTTCAGCTCCTCCGCCTTTTTCCCAAAAGGTGGTTTTGTTTTTAAAATCCTTTCTCTGCCTCCCCTTAATTTTAAGGGGAGGTGTGGAGGGGATTAATAAACCTAAAGGAGCTTGGAATGTTAGAAAAAGTAACGCTGCAAATCACACCCAAAGATTTGCAAACCACCATCGGGCGGACACTCGGTATTTGGTTGATGATGATACGCTCACAACGCAACATCAGCCGGGAGCAAGTCTGCCGCGAAACCAAAATTAATCCGAAAAGTCTGGAGAAAATCGAAAGTGGCCGCGCTGCCATAACCAATATGGATATCGGTTATCTGCTGGATTATTATCAGCTTAATGTCAGCGTGGTTTTGGAAGCCTGACAAAGTTTTTATCCTCGAAAAGAGGGAGAGTATTTTCGGGGACTGGTTGCGGCGAAGCGGATATCTGAACGTTCAAAATAAGGCACAGCTTACCGCCACCTGAAAACCGTCCGGTTTTATCCGCCGGACGGTTTAACTTATAATCAAGCTTTGTCACTGAATTGTTTTTCAAGAATATCAGGAGTTGCAAACTCAATGATTGGCATTTGCCATAATGCGCTGTTTGTCACGACTCCAGTCGCGTTCTTTTTGTGTTTCGCGTTTATCATAGAGCTTTTTACCGCGTCCCAATCCGATTTCCAATTTAGCTAAGCCTTTATTGTTAAAAAACAAACTGATGGCAACTAATGTCGCTCCTTTGCGGGATAAAGCGCCGATGATGTCATTTATTTCTTTGCGTTTTAACAACAGTTTGCGGTCGCGTTTTTCAATGTGGCTTTCATAGCCTTTATTAGCATATTCGGCAATATACATATTGGAAATATAAAGTTCGCCGTCTTTTTCGATGCCGTAAGCATCATTAATATTAGCATGACCCAAGCGCAGAGATTTAACTTCCGTCCCTGTCAGCTCCAGCCCGGCGGTAAATTTTTCGCTGATTTCATAATCAAAATGCGCCCGGCGGTTTTGAGCAACACTGCCGGTGCTGATGAAATCAGATTTGACTGCCTTCTTGGCCATGATAAATTCTACCCTTTGACTTTATTTTTTCTTTGAAGCATCCGTAATGAGCAAATCCGGCTTGCCTTGTTCGGCGGGAATAGGAGCACCAGAGCGGATGCAATGCCCGTCAATATATGCGCCAGGCTCGATAGCAATGGAGTTATGAACAGCATCGCCAAGCAGTTTGGCTGATTGTGCAATGAATAGTTTATCAACAATAACCTTGCCTTGGATAAGGCCAAACAATTGCAAATGCTGGGCATTAACGCTGCCAAGGACAACGCCTTTGACACCGATAACCAACTCCTCACAGGTAATATCGCCTTCTACCCGCCCGTCAACATGAATAGTCCCCTGGCTGATGATATCGCCATTGACCGTGGTATGTTCGCTGATAATAGACGGAACAGGAACAGGCTCGTTAGCGTGATTAAACTTTCTTGCAAATTTCAGATATAACATTCTTTTTAATTTTTTCATGTCTTACTCCTAAATTTTAGCCTTTAGAAACGGCATCGGGTCAACATTAGCGCCCATATAAATAATTTCATAATGCAAATGCGGGCCGGTTGATCTGCCGGTTGTGCCAACTTCTCCTATTGTATCATCAATTTCCAAATGTTCACCCTTTTTTACATAAATTTTGTTCAGATGGGCGTATTTGGTTTGAAAACCGTTGCCATGGTCAACGACAACCAGATTGCCGTAACCGCCGGAAAATTCGGCGCGCGTAACTTTCCCCTTGGCCTTGATGTTGATTTTATTGCCGGTGCGGCTGGCTAAATCAATACCTTTGTGAGAGGCCTTGGTCTTTTTGAAAGGATCAGAACGAGTCCCATATTCCGAAGTTACCCAATAACTCCAAACCGGCTTGCCGAGAGGAATATATTGCATAACTTCTTTGTAATAATGGAGGTCATCGACGTTTTTGAAAATTTGCGATATATTATCGTCAAACTGCGGATTATTAATACGCGTTTTCAAAGGAACATAAGGGCCGCCTTTGCTGTCTTTGCGCTTGGAATTGGCGAGGGCATTAAAATACATTCCTTTGCGTTTGAGCGCCGTATTAACTGATGAAAAAACGCCTTTGACTTTATCCAGCTCTTTGTTTGACAGCGATTTGATTTTATCAAGAACTTCAAGCTCTGCGGTTTTCAGCTCGTCTAATGTTTCTTCAAGCAGTGTGATTTGGCTTCTGAGCGCATCTCTTTCTGAGGCGGCAATGTCCCGTTGGAGCAGGGCCTCGCTTAATGAGGTTTTTTCGTTAACTTCATCATAATTGACCCAGTCTTTTTCATTGGTAATCTGTTTAATTCTGTCTTCGACAATCATTGCCTGCCGCTGGTATCTTTCCAGATTTTTGACGGCGGTGCTTTTGTCGGATTCCATAGAGGAAAGCATAGCGCCGATGTTTTTATGCAAAGCCATAAAATCGGTCATCAAATCCACATAAGCGTCCCGCGTTTCAACCAATTCAATACTTTGCGTTTTCAGAATACGTCCGGATTTATGGTACATATGGTAAGAGTAAAAGCTCCAGCAGGCAATACACAAAACCAGTGTCAGAAAGATAATCTGAGCATTAGAGGAAATGTGAAAAACTTTGGCGCGCCCCTGTGAGCGAAAAATAATCTCTTTGCTTGAAAACAAAGGCTTTTTCGGGGCATAAAATTCATCGGACGCCAGAGAAGATTTAGTATATTTATTCTTCATGCGCTGTCTATGATTTCATAAGCAAAATCAAATAACTCTTAGTTAAAACATAAAACGTTTAACCCTTATAGCAAAGTTTTTGCAAAAAATACAGCATTTTTTGCATACTTATCCCAGTGATGGGCTAAAATTATGATTTTACATGATTAATGATGGTCTTCAGCGCTGTCCAGAATGATAAATTCATCTTCTGCGGCAAAATTAAGAACCGTGCGCGTCCGTTCTTCGAGCAAATCCAAATCCAGACTGGCAGAAGACAGCAGCCGCACCTTTTGTTCCAGCTGTTCTTTTTCTGCGCGGTATTGGTCAGCCACGCTTTGGGCATATTTGATTTCTTTGCTCAGATACATATACCGCAGCAGCCCGCGTTCGCCGTTGACGGTATAAAAGCTAAAGTAGATAAAAATCAGGAAGACGACAATCAGCCAGAGTGAATTTCTGAACTTGGTTTGTAATTCTAAAAATAATCCCATCGCACCTAATTCCTAAACAGTGACACAATAGCAGACTCTGGAAACCAAAACGCATTAAGCAAATTGCACCATATTTAAGTTAAGAATTAGTTACCCGATGGGATTATTTCAATCTTATCTGGCGACGCAGTTGTTGCCAACCCATTTCCAGCCGCTGATAACCTTATTGCGGATGATGAATGATGTCTGACAGATATATTCCGGTTCATAGCCGAGGTTTTCGCCATAAGGGGTAAAGGCATAGTCGCCGTCAAACGGGGCATAAACCGAAACATCTCCTTGCAGCGAGTAGGGGTTATAAAGATAAAATTCAGACGGCACATAAGTATTGTCTGTTTTGGTGTAGGTAATAACTTCTGAGCCGTCGGCATTTATCTTGCGCGCGCTGGGCTTGCCCCATTTATTTATCAGGGAAGCTTCAGATTTGCCGACCCATCCTGCCAGTTCTGCGTCATATTTTTCGGGCGTTGCGCAGCCAAACAGGAAAATCAGCAGCAAAATCGTAAAATAAATTTTGTGGCCTAACGTTTTCGGATGGCGTTTCATGATTTCTCTCCTTTGCGTGAATGATAATAATTAACTAATCATTAATATTTGAATTTCGACGGGCATAGTTCTAATTCTTGCCGCAATTTATTAATTCGCCCAATCCACTCCCAGGTATGAGGGAATGACGCGTAGTCGGCTTTTTCCAGCTCTTTTGCGGTTTCCGGCCCGGCAACGGGATAAACCGGGCAGCCAGGCCAAGTGTTAGAGCGTGCCGTTGCGCATGAGTTTAAGCAAAGTATCGCGGTCAGGATTGGGGCGTGCATAAATTTCAGATTTTTTGCGAATAACATGGTCTTGTTGTTCCTGATGGGTGGTTAGATGTTGGTTCTGGCAGTCCTTTTGCCCGAGGGCATACAACAGTGCTCCCAGAACAAACAGAAAGAGAATGAAAAGGATATATTTGTACATGAGTGTTCCTAAAAAACATCTCCTCCCTTTTCTGGGGCTGGGGAGGAGATGTGATCTGGGTTAGTTAGGTTTGGGATATTTGGCCTTGACTTGTAGGCAATTTTGCACATAAGCAGCCAGTTGCTCCTCTCCGGCGGCTTTGAGAGAGCTGTCGCCGGAATTGATTTTGACTAACGCATCGCATAGCATTTCTATACCGGGATAAGCCTTCCGTCGCAATTCTTCATAGCCGTAGGGGTGATAAGCCGCGCGCTCTTCAATTGCCGTTTCCGTTTCAATAAAATGAAAGCTGTAAAAGCCCTCGCAGTCGGTAAATTTGTCTTTATTGGGCAGCATGACGACGGGCTTGTAGCCGTCAGCCAGCATTTGTGCCCGGTTGCTCTCAAGATTGTAGCCGAGCGTTTTGTTGGTAGACCCCGGCGCATAACGCAGGATTCCGTCAATCAGTTTTGCATAATTTGTCATTTGAATCTCCATCTAATTAAGGTTCTAAACGTAAGTAGGTTAGTTTCATATAGCCGGAAGCGCGGATACTGCCGTAATCTGTGCCGGGAAATAATGAGCCGCTGTGGCATTTGCCGCCGGCATTGATTTCTGCTGAGATTACCTGCATCCCATCCATCAGGGTTGGGGCTGCTGTGTTCCCCGGGCAGCTGGAGTTAGCCGAGCGTCCGCCGGGACAGTGGATACAGTCGGTGATATAGGTGTCATACCCACCGTGTGCATAGCCGCTGGTTCCGCCGCCGACTTGAATTTGCAGGGTCTTGGCTTCGGGGAAATATACCACGCCTTTAAAGAATGACCCCGCCGCGCCCTGGTTGCAGCCCAGATAACACCATTGGCCGCCGCCGCCTGAACAACACATCAATTCATATACGCCTTCCAGAATTGGCAGTTCGACTTGTGTCTTGGCCTCGTTGGCCGGCCGGTTTTCGAACAAAACCGTTTCCGGGGGATATGAATCAATCCCGGGTTTGCCTAACGGTGAAAATTTATTGCGTACTGTCATCAGTAACCGCCTTCCATTGAAACAATCCACTGGCTGTAATCACCGGGAAGTGTATTGCGGAAAGTCAGCATCTTTGTCATTGTGCCGTTAGCTTCCAGATTAGGGGCTTTATTGTTCAGCCAGCTAAACTCTGCGCCGCTGAAGCTGACGCTGGCATACTCGGCAAAGCGCAGATAAACTTCAAAAGTTACCAGGTTGGCCGGATTGGTAAGCTGCGAGAAGTCAAACTCAAGCGTGACGGCTTCGTTGATTTCTGGCGTTTGATAGACCGTAACGCCATCTTTCAAGACAATAGCAAAGCTTTCGGCTGTTTCGCTTTGGTTATACAGGCTGTTGACGGCATTGGCCGCTGCTTTGGCTGCGGAATTTTCTGCGGCTGCTGCGCTGTTTTCGGCAAGAATTTTCAGCGCTGTAATATCCTTTTTCATGTCAATTACGCCGGCTGTGTGAATGGAAACCTGTTGAGCCAAAGTTTCGATATTGGCCAAATGTTCTCCGGTTTGCTCACAATAATCACGGCTCTGGTTAATAACATCATCAAACTGATATTGTGAGTTTATCAGGCTGTTTTCCTGTTCATTCCAGATGATTGATTTTCCGGCATCAGGCATTGGCAGGTTGATGTTCATGTTCATCGGGGCATATTGCGGAAAAGTGACAGTCCGCCCGATAGAGTCTTCCAGCTGTTCCAGACAAGACAACTGATAGTCAAATTCAGCATTAACCTTAGAACTGCGAAATGGTCCGCCTTCTTTGAAATCTGTTGTTCTTTTCAGTTCCAAATCGCGGTAAATGGTAATGAGTTTTCCGGTTTCCGGTGCTGTTTGAAAAGTGACTGTTCCGCCGGGGGCTTCCTTAATCTGTGACAGGCTATAGCCGGAAGTCTGCAATTCGTCTTCAATATAAACTTTAACGTTTTCGGGTTCGTAAATCGTAAAGTTAAAATGAAATTCCTTTTGTTCACCATCGGCGGTAAACTGAATGCGCGGCTTTCTGTAGCCTGCCTCAACTTGAGTGGGCATTATTTTTCTCCTTGAAGATTTAAAATGAAAAAAGCCTCCGAAAATCGGAGGCTGATAAGCTTATTTTGGGCATACTAATCCCAAGTGGCATTTTGATGAATATCATAACCAATAAATATTGTCAAGGAAGAATTTCCTACATCAACACATTGTGGATAAATAAAATTGACAGGCATATCCCGTTTTGTTAAAGTTCCTGCAAATAATTCGGGGGATTTTATGAAAAAATTTGATTTGATACTTCCGGCAGGTGCCGTCTGCAAAACTTCGCAAAATCTGCGCCAGCTCAAGCGCCAATATGAGTCGCTGCCGTTTGACTGGATTTTGACGCCTGATTTGGATAAAATTCACCACTTGCTGGCTAACCGCTTTGCTAATTTTATGCTTCAGGAAAACATGGAATATCAATGTCAGGAATCAGATCAGACGGATATTTATTTTGATACGTCAACAGGCGTTGGCTTTTGGCATGATTTTCCGCATAATGTGCCGCTGGAGCAATGTTATGAAACAATCCAAAAGAAATATAGCCGCCGCATAGAAAGATTATTTACAGAGATTGACCGCGCAAAAGATATTCTGCTGTTTCGGGTAAATACGGTTCGTTCCGGCAGCGGTACTGATATCAATAACATTGTTTATGCTAAAGAAGTCGTCAGTGACCAAATATTGGAAGAGCAGTTCCGCCGGATTCAAGGCTTATTTCCCGGCAAAAATCTCAGTTTGTTAGAGGTTTCGCTGTTTAATGAACCTCATGAATACCGGTATTGGCAGCCAACGGCAGATATCACCCGCATTGAAGCTTTCTCGGATATTAAATATGAGTGGCAGGGGGATCCGGCTGTCTTTCGTAAAATTTTGCAGGATTTCCGCCTGAAGCCAAAAGTAATTTTGCGCAATGCCGCCAACAGCTTGATGTTTAAGCTGCGCCGCAAGCTGATTAATCTTGGCGCGGCTCTGGGAATTGAAAAATACAAACAGAATAAACGCCGACTCAAAAACCGCTTTAACCGTTAGTATTTCAGGATGTAAATTTATCGCAAAAATTATCATATTATAAATATTTGTGATGTATCATCCTCAAAAATATATGTTTACACAAAGGATAAATTAATGAAAAAGATTGCAGTTGTCGGCGTTCAGGAAACAGTAGGGCGCGAAATTTTAAGTTTTTTGGAAGAAAATGGTTACCGCGCGGCGGATGTTATCGCCTTAGAACCGGGAGCACCTTTGGGAAGCATGGTTTCTTATGGTGAGGAAACTGATTTGGATGTTAAAAATCTGCATGATTTTGACTTTTCGCAGGCGGGTATCGCTCTCTTTGCATCGACTGAAGAAATCGCTAAACAGTTTGCTCCGAAAGCTTTGGCTAAAAATTGCAAAGTAATTGATTGTTCTGCCGCATTTGTCAGCGAAGCAGATGTGCCTTTGGTTATTGCCGGTTATAATGACAATAAAATTGCCGAGGCTGGCCGTGGTTTGGTGGCAGTGCCGTCAGCGGCGGTTACCCAGATGCTGACACCTTTGAAAAAAGTTAATTCAGAATATGCGCTCAGCCGGCTGGTTATTTCAACTTATACCTCCACTTCTGTTTATGGCAAAGCTGCGATGGATGAACTTTTTTCGCAGATTCGCCGCATTTACATGAATGATACTTTGGCAGACAGCCAAAAGGTATTTAATAAGCAGATTGCTTTTAACGTTATTCCGCAAATCGGGGATTTTATCGGTGAAGAAACCCAGTGTGAATGGGCAATGAATGCCGAAACCAAAAAAATTCTGGGCGGTGGCGTAAAAGTTCATGCCAACTGCGCGATTGTGCCGGCATTTATCGGAACAGGCCTGTTCGTCAATGTGGAATGTGAACATGAAGTTGATGTTGACGATGTTCGCAAATTGATGAAACAAACACCGGGCGTCGTCGTCTTTGATAAAAATTTGGATGGCGGTTATGTAACGCTGGCAGATGTTCAGGGTGAAAATGACATTTACGTCAGCCGTTTGCGTCAAGACGCTTCAGTTGATAATGGTTTCAGTTTTTGGTGCGTGGCTGATGATTTGCGTGCCGGCGTTGCAAAAAATGCGTTTGAAGTTATGAAAATAATGATGAATGTGGCAGCAGCCAATTAGGAGTTTAGCTGATGATAAACATTGCACGGGTTTTATTTTTAAGCTTGGCTTTTTTAGGAAGTTCAGCCGGTCTGGCTTCTGCTGAAATTGCCAGCGGGGAGATTGATGCTGTAACCAAAGTGGTCGACAGTATCAAAAGCACAGAAATAAACTACGCTGAAATCAGCCGCCGCTTGTCGACGATGGAAAACCAGCTGAAAAGCAGCAATGCAGAATCATCAGAACTCTCTGCCGATGTAAAACGTTTGAGTGAAACCCGTGCGAAACTGTCAGACGCTAAAAAGCAGAACGAACGTGAATTGGAATTTGTGCAAAAACGCATTGAAGCTTTAGGGCCTGAACCTGCGGATGGCAGCCAGGAGCTTGAGGCTATTGCTAAAAAACGCAAAGAATTCAATGAAGAAGCCTCCTATCAAAAGGGGCAGATTGCGGAAGTGGATGTGCTTCTGGCTAAAATTGATGAGCTGGATGCCTTAATTATTAATGTGCGTAATTCGCAGTTGTTGGGAAGCCTGCTGGCATACAACAAGCCGTTGATTTACCCGGCAAACTTCTTTCATGCGACAACGCTGTTTGTCGAGTTTTCGCTGGATATTCTCGAATCTCCGATAAAATGGTATCAAGGGCTGGATGAAGAACAGCAAGCCTACGTCAAATCAAATGTTATTCCGGTTTTGTTTGTGGCTTTGCTGTCATTATGGCTTGGTATTTGGCTGCGTTTGTTTATCATGCGCCATTTCGGTTATGATAAGGATATTGAACATCCGCGCTATGGCAAAAAAGTATTTGCGGCCATCTTTGTCGCAATAGCCTATGGCGTCATCCCTGCTACTATCATTGCCGGTTTCATGATTTGGATGTATTCGACCAAGGTGATGAATAGCGGCTTCTTCGGTATTGTCATTAACAGCTTTTTGTTCTACACGCTGCTGGTTGTATTGGCGCGCGCTATTTCACGGGTTTGCTTTGCGCCCTATAATGGAAAATGGCGTTTGGTAAATGTGGACACCGAAAAAGCCAAACATATGACATCTGCGCTGTATTTTACGGTTTTCATGCTGGGGATTGTTTCTTTTCTGCAACACGTTGCTACGGCTGCTAATTATCCCATTGAACTGATAAATTACATTAGTGTTTTTGCCAGTGCTGTTAAAGGATTATGCATTGTGTTGGTTGTCAAACGCTATCTGTGGGACGGCATTGATGCCCATGAACCCGAAGATGGCGCCCCTGAAAATCCTGAAGAAGACGCTCAAGTTAACCTTGCTTTCAAAATCACCTTTTCAACTACTTTCTTTGTCGTTGTCGCCTTTATTATTTCCCTTTTGGGATATGCCCGCTTGTCAGCCTTTATATTTAACCGCTTTTTGCTGACAGTTATCGGTATCGGCCTGTTGCTAGTCATGCGCAAGGCTCTGGGTGAGTTCCTGCACCGCATTTTGCTGATGCGCTTTTGGGTTAAAACCTTTAAGCTGCGCCGCAAAATCGTATCTAAAATTGATTTTTGGTCTAACCTGATTGTTGATCCGCTTTTCGTACTGGCTGGCATTTTCATGGTGTTAAGCATCTGGGGTGTTTCAACTGATATTTTGATACAAAGCGCCAAGAAAATTTTAGTCGGTTTCAAAGTCGGCGAAGTTGAAATTTCCCCTCTGGCAATCTTGCTGGGACTGGTTTCATTCTTTGTTGCTTTGGCTGTCGTTAAAGCCCTTAAGGTCCGGTTGGTTAATAATGTTTTGGCAAAGATGGATATTGATGACGGTATCCGTCACTCTTTGGCATCCGGTTTTGGATTTATCGGCTTTATTATCGCGGCCATTATTGCGATTACAATGATGGGCGGTAACTTGTCTAATCTGGCTTTGATTGCTTCGGCCTTGTCAGTTGGTATCGGTTTCGGCTTACAAAATGTTATTAATAACTTTGTTTCCGGTATTATCATTTTGTTTGAACGTCCGATTAAAGTCGGAGATTGGGTGATTATTGACGGCGAGGAAGGGCAGGTAAAACAAATTAATATCCGCTCAACTGAAATCGAAACTTTCAAAAAAGCCAGCCTGATTATTCCTAATGCAACCCTGTTGTCTAGTTCGGTAACTAACTTGACGCATGGCAATAATTGGTCGCGTCAGGCAATTTCAGTCGGCGTGGCTTATGGTTCGGATGTTAAAAAAGTGACGGAGATATTATTAGATATTGCTGCCAAAAATAAGTATGTCTTAAAAAATCCGGCACCTTATGTGTTATTCAAAGACTTTGGCTCCAGCAGCTTGGATTTTGAGTTGCGCTGCTATACCAATAATATCTGGAATGGTTGGCGTATTCCCAGCGAAATCCGCTATGAGATAAACGAACGGTTCATTGAAGAGGGAATAGAAATTCCGTTCCCGCAGATTGTTGTCCACTCTGGTGAAAAAGTTGCGGAAGAAAATCAGTTCTACGCTAAAAGACGCGCAGCCCGCCGTGCGGCAGAAACTCAAAAAGCCGAAGCGGAAGGCTGAGAAAAAACAAATTATGCTGAAAATGATAAATTATGCTTGCATTTTTAAAAGCAACTATGTAATTTATCAGCATTGCCGGTTTAGCTCAGTTGGTAGAGCAACGCATTCGTAATGCGTGGGTCGGTAGTTCGAGTCTACTAACCGGCACCATAAAAAAACCTCCCTTGCGGAGGTTTTTTTATGGTGCCATGATTAAAGATAGCTCGAACTACCGAAGAAGGAGTTCGACCAGGAGGAGAGGCGGACGCGAGTACGCCGGTGAGGCCTTTTAGGCCGAACGACGACGCAGCGGCTAGCGAAGCACCGCCAGTCTACTAACCGCACCGCCACCCCCAACGGGTGTTTGGTGGTGGTGGTGAAAAGAACTTGTTAGTTTGTGATGCCGCGATAGCGAGCGAAACAAACTAACAAGTACTTTGACCGAAGCAAAGTTAATTTTGCGATTTACGCAAAATTTACGACGCAAGCCCCATAAAAAAGCTTCGACGGTAAATTTTTGCGGATTAATTTTATTTTATCAGTTATGATTTTACTTAATAATCCCCGCAAAGTTTGCGGAGATTATTGTTTCTATTCTCCGCAAGTCAAAATATAATGCGTGCTGCGGCCGCTTCCTTGTTGTTTGAATATTCCATATTCTACAAGCTGTTTAATGGAGCGGCTTGCTGTATCTTGGGAGCATTTACATATTTTTGCCCATTTACTTGATGTCAAATTCCCTTCAAAACCATCAAAAAGCATATTAATCATCTTTTTCTGATTCTCATCTAATGAAAATTTGTTAAACTCCATCCAATGTTCGGCTTTAGAAATAATCTTACTAACCATTATTTCCGAAGTTTCTAATGCTTGCAACATTGTTTCTAAAAACCATTTTATCCAATTTGTAACATCAAGCGTTCCTTTTTGTGTGTTTTCCAATACCTTATAATATTCATTTTTTTGTTTTTGGATTTGAGCCGACATACTATAAAATCTGTAAGATGATTTTTCAGCTTTTGCCAACATAAACTCTGTAACGGCTCGTGCAATACGCCCGTTGCCGTCTTCAAACGGGTGAATTGTTATAAACCATAAATGGCTTATAGCCGCTTTAATTAAAGAATTTGTGCTATCAGCATTATTAATCCATCCCAAAAATTCATCCATATATTTTTTTATAAGAGATGCTTCGGGAGCTTCATAATAGACAATTTCTCGTCCTCTGCTATTAGAAACAACTTGCATCGGCCCATCTTTATCATCTCTATAACAAGCGGTTTTTATTTTATACATCCCGCTGTATCCCGTAGGAAACAATGCAGCGTGCCAACCACACAATCTCTCATAGGTTAAAGGTGTATCAAAATTATGCGTTGCATCAATCATAATTTCAACCACACCATCAATATGATAACTGCTGTTAATAGATTTTTCATTATGTATATTTAACCGTCTGGCAATAGAGGAACGAACTTCATCTTTGTTTAACAATTCCCCTTCAATCTCACTTGATTTGGTTATTTCTTCTGTTAAATTATCCAAAAGAGCTTCTTGCCTAAAATCAAAACCAATACTTTGCATTTTGCCAAGTAGTTGTCCTTGTTTGAAGGATACTTTTGTTATAATCTCAAAAAGCTCGTCATTATTCCAAATAAAGTTTGGCCAATTTTTTTGTTCATGAATATACATCGCAAATCTCCGCAAGTTATGCGGATATTTTAGCCGCTATTCTCTGCAAATGTCAATCTATTTCCACTTTTCCCATCTCAGAAGAATAATTTGTCATCGACAAAATACTATAAAGACAGCTCGAAGTACCGAAAAAGGAGTTCGACCAGGAGGAGAGGCGGACGTGAGTACGCCGGTGAGGCTTTCTTCCTCCTTCTCTGAAAGTCAACTCTCAGCACAGCCTTAATTTATTCCTTTTCAAAATGCAGATTATGGTTATAATCACAAGCATGACAAAACAGATTTCATCAAAACAGCTTCTGGAATGGTATGCCCGCAATGGGCGGGAACTGCCTTGGCGGTTTAAGGGCGGCGCGCATCCTGATCCTTATGTTATTTTAGTATCAGAATTGATGCTCCAGCAAACCACTGTCAAAACCGTTATTCCCTATTTTCACCGATTTATGCAGCGATTTCCGACAGTTCAAGCCTTGGCTGAAGCACCGTTGGAAGATGTTTACCTCTATTGGCAGGGATTAGGATATTACAGCCGGGCTCGATCATTGCACACAACAGCTCAAATGATTATAGAAAATTTCGGCGGAGAATTTCCGTCATGCCGCGAAGATGTTTTGAAATTGAAAGGTATCGGCCCATACACTGTTGCCAGTTTTCTGGCTTTGGCATTTAACCAGTCGGAAACCGTAATTGACGGTAATGTTATGCGGGTGATTTGCCGCCTGTATCATTTAACCCGGCCATTAGATGAAATTGGTGAAGATATCCGCAATAAGGCAACAGCTTTGACCGATAAAGAAAATCCGGCAGATTATGCTTCGGCGATAATGGATTTGGGGGCGATGGTCTGTACGCCGAAAAAGCCGCAATGCCTGCTTTGCCCATGGCAGGAAAGCTGTCAGTCTAAAAACAGCCCTCAGTTGGAAAATATTCCTCTGCGTAAAAAACCGGAGAAAAAAGTAAAGCATGGCAAAGTTTATTTGATATATAACGCCCAAGGGGAAATCTACATCCGCAAACGCACGGAAAAAGGCTTGCTCTCCGGGCTGTATGAATTTCCGTGGAGTGATGACAGAGAGTTGTTTGCAGAGATGAACAGCAGAACGTTAGAAAAGGAAATAACCCATGTGTTCACCCATTTCAAACTGTTGTTGACAGTGTGTGTTATTCATAGTGAACAAATCAATTCTGATGGAAAATTTGTGCCATTATCTGAACTTGAAAATTATCCTTTTTCTACTTTGATGAAAAAAGTTTTTCCGCTGTTGAATAAATGAAAAATCCCCGCCGGAATATTTCCTCGGGGATTTTCTCTATGGTCTGCCGCCTTGTTGGCGTTTTCTAAGTTCTTCCAAAACATTTCCACGATTTTTAAGGAACTCTTTATCCTTATCCGTGGCCTGGCCGTTTTGAACTCTTCGGCGGGTTTGGAGTGTTTCAAGCCTTTCCTGACGGCGGTCAACAGTCAGCTGTTGTTCTTCGGTGCGGTTTGCTTCATCTACGCTCACCGCATCCTGATAAGCCTGTTTTTGATCTTGTTTCATGCCGCGGATTTGTTGTTTTCGAACCCCATAGTTGTAATCAGCAACAATATTGCGGGCTTCTTCCGGCATATAGCCTTGGGTTTCGGTTTGGAACATCCCCTGCGTTTTTTCTGTAACCTTATCTATTCCGGTAACCTGTACGCCGGCGGCAGTATAAGCTGCATACATCAGAGCCGCGGATTTCGGGTCTTGGAATTGGCTGGTTGATAAATCAAATGCCTTGCCGGGGTTATCCTGTTTATAGATATCTGCAAGCTTTTTGGCGCTTTCATACAATTTGGCAACATTTTCAGCGTTATGTGCTTTTAATTGTGTTTTCGCAGCTTCAGGCAAATTGCGTAATTGGTCGTCATGCAAACTGTAAAAAGCTTTGCCGCCTTTGGGCGTAATTCCGGCTTCTTTATTAGCAGCCAGCCATGCGGCTTGTTCTGCAGGATCTTTATATTTGCTGACATCTGCTTCCTTAATGCCGTGAGCGGCATAATCTTTGGCGATGGCTACTTTCTGGCTGTACTTGTCCATATAAAGCTTTTCACCGGCATTATATTTGTCAACATCAGCTTTTTGTTCCGGGGTAAGCTGGTCTGCAAATTCGCTGACATCAATTTTTTCCGGCTGGCCTTTCATCTTCATGCCATATTTGATACAAGCCGCTGCCAGCTTGTTAGCAAATTCCGGGGTCATTTCTTCATCAAATTTAATACCCGGCTGACCGTCCAAAGCGGCCTTACGAACCAACGCGTCTAAAAATTCATAGTCAGGGCCTTTATCGTCAGCGCATTCGACTTCAACATTCTTGCTGTCGTGATACACGGCGCGGGCGGCAGGTTTTCCGGCAGTTTTGTCTTCCGGAGTTTTGTAATATTTCATCCCATAGGCAGGGGATTCTTCCTGAGTATTTTCATAAACATATGGCGGTTGGTGTTCTTTTTCGCACCAGTCTTGGTAATAGGCATCTAACTCATTGCCCGGATTGCCATCGTTTGCCTTTTGAGAAAAGGTCATGTAGTCGTCTTCGTCTTTGAGTTTCTTTTCTTCAAAACGACGAATTAAATCATCCAAACGACCAAAATCATCATTGTCGATTTGGTCTTGCAGGGCTTTTTCATCAAAGCCTATTGATTTTAACCAGTCTTTGAATTCCGGATTTTGCATATAGTCTGTATTTTCCATTGCTTTTTCCTAACTGTGTTTTTTTATCTTATCTATACTATAACTTACTTTTGCCTAAAACTCAACACTTTTTGTCTAAAAGTTTAATTTTTTCTCTTTTCTTTTTGAAAAAATCTTTGAGCAGCTGGCCGCATTCTGCTTCCAACAGGCCGCCGTGAACTTCCGGCCGGTGATGGCAAGTCGGACTATCATAGAATCTGACACCGGAAACAACTGCGCCGCCCTTGCTGTCCGTCGCGCCGAAATAAAGGTTTTTGATACGTGCAAACGAAATTGCCGCGGCACACATCGTGCAGGGTTCGAGGGTGACATATAAATCCATCTCCCGCAGCCGGTTGCTTTTAAGTTTTTCGCAGGCTTTGCGGATTGCCAGAAGTTCGGCATGGGCAGAAGCATCTGCCACGTGTTCGCAAAGGTTATAAGCCTCACTGACGATTTCTCCCGTTGCCGGGTTAACAATCACTGCGCCGATGGGAACTTCGTCTTGCTCGGCAGCATAAGCCGCTAGAGCCAGCGCCCGTTCCATAAATTTTGTTTCCAACTTTGATATCCTTTAGTTGATTAATAATTGAATGTATGCTAACAAAAAAGAAAAAAGGAAAAGTTAATATGAGTGAAAGAATTGCGAAATTTATGGCCCGTTCGGGCGTTTGTTCCCGCCGCCAGGCTGAAGAGCTGATTAAACAGCAACGGGTAACAGTTAACGGAGAAACCATTACCTCTCCTGCGTTTAATGTTGAAGGGAATGAAAAGATTTTGCTGGATGGCGAAAAATTGCCGGCAGTAGAGGGCACAAGGCTCTGGCTGTACTATAAGCCGGTCGGGCTGCTGACAACCCACAAAGATACCGATAACCGCCCGACAGTATTTGATAATTTGCCCGCCGGAATGCCGCGGGTGATTTCTGTCGGCCGTCTGGACTTAAACTCTGAGGGGCTGTTGCTGCTGACCAATAATGGCGAGCTGTCGCGTAAGCTGGAATTGCCGCAAAACGGTTGGAGCCGTCGTTATAAGGTCAAAGTTCATGGGTTTGTTGATTTGAAAAAACTGGCTAAACTTGCCGATGGTGTGACTGTTGACGGCATAAATTACGGCCCGGTCAAAGCTGAATTGGAGAGCGAGCAGGGAACGAATTCCTGGTTGACAATTACCTTGAACGAAGGGAAAAACCGTGAAATCCGAAAATTGATGAAATCAATTGATTTAGATGTTGCCCGCCTGATTCGTTTGTCTTACGGGCCATTCCAACTGGGCAGCCTGAAAAAAGGCGAGGTGAGGGAAGTTCCCGGCAAAGTATTAAAAGAACAGCTGGGGAGTAAGTTCCAGCTATGAGGATTATTGCCGGACATTACCGGGGCAAAAAGCTGTTTTCACCGGAGTCGGATAAAGTGCGCCCGACAGCCGACCGTGCTCGGGAGGCTTTGTTTAACATTCTTAACAGTTCTCTTGAAAAAGATTGGGGGAGCTATAAATTGTTAGACGTGTTTGCCGGGACAGGCGCTTTCGGGCTTGAAGCCTTATCGCGCGGAGCGGCAGAAGTGGGATTGATTGATGCCGATACCCGCAGCCTGATGAAAAATACAGCATTATTTCCGGCAGAAAAATCGCGTATCAAAATCTATCGCCATGATGTTTTAGCGCTTCCTCAAGCTCCGGAAGCTTATGATTTGTTATTCATGGACGCGCCGTATAATCGCGGTTTGAGTGCTCCGGCATTACAGGCGCTCGCCGAAAAAGGCTGGCTGAAACCCGGTGCTTTATGTTTGGTGGAAGTTGAAAAGGCTGAACAACTGCAAGTTCCTGCTTGCTATATTTTTCTAAAAGAGCGTATATATGGATTGGCAAAGGTCATATTTTTGGAATACGCCCCAGGGGAGAATAAATAAAATGTCTGATGATAAAACTGACGGTATACAAAAACAGATAGATGGCATTGATGCGGAAATGTACAATCTGCTGATGCAGCGTACCGAATTGGTTAAACAGCTGGCAGACGGTAATGCCGTTGAAAATTCCCTTGGCAAAGAAGCCGCGGTGATAAAAAAACTGCTGCGTTCGCATAAGGGGGATTTTCCTGAATATGTCGTCGCTAAAATTTGGCGTGAGATTTTAACCGCCAGCGCATTTTTGAATGATAAGCTTAAAATTTCCCTCTACGGACAAGAGCATGATAACTCTCTGGCTAACATCGTTCAGGATCATTTTGGCAGCTATGTCGACTATGAAACCTATAGTTCATTTGGGCAGGTCATGAATGCTTTAACCTCTCACGATGTGCAGCTGGCGGTTATTCCCTGCGATAATTGCGAGATTAACCAGAAGCCTTGGTGGAGCGCATTGTCTGCCGCTCCTAATGGCGAGCGCCTGCAGATTATTGCCAAGCTGCCGTTTATCCGCCGCAAGGAAGCCAAGGATAGCGAGGAAGTCTACGTCATTTCTATGTCCGAAACCGATAAAAGCGGATCAGATATCAGTTTGCTGTCTGTCGAGGTAGCCTCAGATGTCAGCTCTTCGACGGTGGTTGATATTTTTGAAAATGCAGGCTTCAAAGGCGTAAAAGTCATTTGTATGGCGGCTTCTGCCGATGAAAATAAATCTTGCCTGTTAGAAGTTAACGGCTATCTGAAAAACGACGACGAGCGTTTAGGCCGGCTTGATGAAGCCGTCAAAAGCCTGTCAATCGTTGGCGCTTATGCGCAGCCTGTCAGCTTGTAATATCTTTAGAATTTTTTGACCGGAATATTTTCGATGAGGATTTGCTTATTGTTAATCCTCACCGGCGTTGTTACCGTATAATAGCTGTCAGTCTGGTTCTTCTTGAAAGATTTGTTGTTGAGTAAAATCTTGGCAACGAACACGCCTTTGTCTTCCAACCAGCTGTACTGGTTAAACTTGTCTAATATTTCGGTTAATGCCAGAGAAGAGGTGTTGAGCGATAAATCCGGGGACAAATGCTCATCAAAATATAATTCGCCTTTGGCAACCATAACCAGAGGTTTCCAATTGATAATCATTTTTGCAATATCAATATAGCCGTTGTTCTCAATCCATGAATAAAGCGCGTCATTCAAAATAGGTTGTGATTCGATTGCACCCATAATATTGGCATTAACATAAATATGCCCGATTTCTTTATTCATCGGCCAGCCTGTATAATCGGCAATGAGAATATTTTTGGCATTTAAAAAGGTTTCAATAAAGGGGCTTGTCCCGGTGATTTCTTTTTGCAAATTGCGCCGGGCGGCAAATTTAATATTTTCGATTCCCAACAGTTTTTGAATTGTCAGGTTTTCTGCCTCATATATAAAATCTTTGAAATTGCCGTTTTCGTCAGTTGTCATCTCTGCGGAAACTTGCGGAGCATCCATTTTCCAAGAATGTTTTCCAAGCAGCAAAGCTTGTCTGCTGCTGAAATGAAAACGGATTTTATCGCTGGAAAAAAAGTTTGAACTGACAGAAAATTCGTCACATTGCCATTCTTTATAATTGCCGGCATCTAAAGAATAAAGCCGCAGATTTTGAATGCGCATAATCTGCCACGGGGATATGTGGCTGAAACTGAGATGGTCATAAGCAATATCATATCCTGCCGCCATCAGTGACTCTTCGATTTTCAAGATTTGCTCTTTAATCAGCGCAATAGCTTGATTGCGCTCCAAACTCATCATAATGCCGATAATTCCGATAAAAGCGGTAACCGCCGCTACACCAAGCAACAGGGCATAATGGCGCAATGTGGCTGACAAATGATGAAAGAAGCGTGTCACGATGATTATTCCTTTACCAGCAGTTTAGCCGCCTGCGGATAATTTTTGATTGTTTCCGCGTTAAGTTCGGCGCATTTGTTTTCAATTCTTTTTTGCAGTTCTGCCATAAAATCTTTCTTATCCAAATCAGTTGGCATCGGTTCCATGAATTCAATAATAACCTTACCCGGGTGGCGCAGAAAAGAATTCTTTTGCCAGAATAACCCCGTGTTAAGTGCCACCGGAATAACCGGCACATTCAAATTTTGCGCAATAAACAACAAGCCGGGCTTATAACCGTTAATTGTACCGGGTTTAACGCGCGTCCCTTCCGGAAAAATAATAATCGGCCGTTTGTCATCCAAACGGTTTTTGGCAGCCTTAAGCATATTTTTCATAGCAGCTCCGCCGGCGGAACGATTCACCGGAATCATGCCGTAAAAATATTGTGCCCAGCCGAACAGCGGGATATATGTCAGCTCTTTTTTCAGAACAAAAACCAGCTTGGTAATATAGGAAGACAGGCAATAGGTTTCCAACGCCGATTCATGCTTGCTGGCATAGAGAACGCCTTCCTGTTTCATATATTCTTTGCCGCGGATTTCTATTTCCATTCCGGCAATCAGTTTAAGATTCCACAAGATAAAAGGCATAAAACATTTATTCCACATTGGCACTGTGGCTTTACGGTTGACTAAGCCGACAATGGATGTTGTCAGGCAGCCCACAGCCAAGGTGCTGTAACAGACAATATTAAAGATGAATGAGCGTAAATATAACATACCAATCCTCGTTTCAGCTTAAAAAAGAAGTTCTGTCCGACTGCGCAGCCAGACAATCAAAAATTTATTATATTCAGATGCAACCAAAGTAAAACTGCCTAAGTTTCGCCACCAGCGGGTCGAAACATTTTCAGAATAAACCGGATGTAAAATAATCTTAAGCCCGGGGGCTCTGGCTCTGAATTCCTGTTCACTGCGCAGCAGATGGTAATTTGATGTTACCAGCCGGATGGAGGAAATATTATTTTTTTCAATCCACTCCGCGGCTTCAATAGCATTTTCAATCGTATTGGTCGAGCGGTCATCTAGGGTGATTTCTCGCTGTGTGCGTATAGTGATATCTGTCCTCTGGCTTAAATCGTTAAGTGAAATTCCTTTAGAAACGCCGGATATAAACAGCTTTTCGCCCAAGCCGTTATTAAGCAGTTTCACCGCTTCGGCGATTCGATTTTTGCCGCCGGTCAAAACAACGATAGCGTCGGCCGGTTGCCCGTCATCCGGCGCAAAATGATTTATCCTGTGGTGAAACAGGACAAACCCCGCCAGCCAAGCAATGCCGGTAAAAATTAATGCAAAAATAAACAGTCTTTGTTTTGTCATGTCTGCAGTCTACATAAATTTCTCTAAAGTTTTCTTAACCGTATAATATGCCGTCATCATGGCAATCAGCATTGAAAACAGGGGCAGACTTAATATCGCAGACCAATCGGAAAGAGTCAGCCTGGCTTCGCTGATGATACCGCCTTCAATCTGCCGGGCCAAGTTGGCTATCACAAAAATAGTCGGGATTGCCAGGAACAAACCGTAAATGCCGCCCAGAAAGCCGAGCCACGCCGTACGCTTAGCATATTGCTGCGCCACATAGGTATCTTTCGCGCCCATCAGGTGCAAAATTTCGATGATATGCTTGTGCAAACCAAGACTGGTCTGCGTGCAATAAAAAATAGCCCCGGAGGTAATAACAATAACCAGTGCCAAAACAGCCAAAGCTAAGACTTTCAGCCCGTCTGCAAATTTAATCAGCTTATTCAGCCACAGTTTATGATTATCCAAAGAAGCTTGCGGTGCTGCTTCGGCCAGTTCTTCGGCCCAGCGGATGAAGTCAACTTCTGCTCCGGGTTTTAACCTGACATCAATCAAACGGGGGATAGGCAGTTCGTTAATCTCAACGCCGTCGCCCAGCCACGGTTGTATAAGTTTTTGCAGCTGCTCGTTATTCAGCGGCGTTACTTTGTCAACTTCCGGCTTGCTTTGCAGCAGCTCAACGGCTTTTTCCTGCTGCGCCAAAGTTTGGGCTTTGGCTTGTTCTGCGTTAATATCGTTAATCGGCATAACCTGAACTGTCAGCGAACCGAGAATACTCTCGTTCCAAGTTGCCAGCATTGAGTTAATGGAAAGCACGCCGGCCAGCGTAACGCCGAACAGAAAAACGGCAATACAAATCATCACCTGCAAAAACAAATTAGAGCTGTCATCTTGCAAGGGAAGCTCTTTTTTTCGGGCAATCATAGCGTTTTGATTAGGCATGGCGGCCTCCTGCGGGAATAATATCGCATGGGTTGTAGATGCGCAGACTTTTATTTTGGAGGTGCAGGCACGGAAAAGCAAAATCCGTAATCAGTTTTTCGCTGTGGGTGGCAATAACGACCGTTGTCCCAAGTTTGTTTAGCTCCACAAACAGTTTCATCAGCTTATTGGCAATATCGTTATCGACGTTACCGGTTGGTTCGTCAGCCAGCAATAATTCGGGGCGGTTGATAACGGCTCGCGCAATGGCAACGCGCTGCTTCTCGCCGCCGGATAAGGTAGAGGTCGGTTTTTTGATATGCTTGTCAAGTTCGACCCATTGCAAAAGTTCGGTTACGCGTTTTTTTACTTCTTTTTCTTCCATTCCGCAGACCCGGAGCGGCAAAGCCACGTTATCAAAAGCAGACAAATGTTCAAGCAGACGAAAGTCTTGAAAAACCACGCCGATTTTCCGCCGCAGCATGGCTAAGGAATCCCGGTTTGTGAAATTGACGTTTTTGCCAAAGACACTGACAATGCCGCGGCTGGGTTTTTGCGCCAAATACATCATGCTTAATAAAGATGTTTTTCCTGCGCCGCTTTTTCCGGTCAGAAAATGAAACGATCCGCGCTTGAGGGACAATTTAATATCGCTCAACACTTCTGCGCCTTGCCCGTAGCGAATACCGACATTTTGCATTTCAATAACAGCATCAGGATAACTAGTGGTCTTCAACAATTTGCACTCCTCATCAGATTTTGCACCTAAGATACAGCAATATTATATTTAATAAAACGTTTTTTTTACTTTGATTATATAGTTTTTATGCCTATAGTGATTTTCAGAGGTTTAAGAATGCTTTTATATTGTCCTAAATGCCATGTAGGCTATGAGATTGAGCCGAATTTGATTCCTGAAAAAGGGATGAAAATGCGTTGTGCCAAATGTGGAGAAGTCTGGCGCTGCACTAAGGATGAATTAATAAGCCCCGCGCCGCAAGCCAAACCTCAGGCTGACGCTGAGCAGGAAAACACTGCATTGCCTGAACCGGCAGAAGCGGAAACTCAGGAAACAGAACAGGCGACAGAAACGCCTGCTCCTGAAACCGCGGCAATGACTGATATTTTTGCCCGCCTTTCTACCCAGACAGAAGAGTTGTTTAAACAGGAACAGACGCAAGCCCCGGCTCGCCGGATGTGGGGGAAGTCTAAACACTTGCTGGGGCTCGATCATCCCGGAACATTAAAATACTATTTGTTATTTTTGGCCTTTGCCGTGTCATTGGTTCTTTTTGCTGTGCGATTCGAATTGGTTCGCGCTTTTCCGGCAGCTGAAAAAATCTATAGCGCTTTGGGCGTTGAGTCGCGGATTGTCGGAGAAGGGCTGGAGTTTCAGAATATTATCCGCAACGAATATACCGAAGACTATGTCCGCAAAATGGAAGTAAAAGGATATATTGTTAATACTAATCCTTATGCAGTAGATGTGCCGTTAATTCATGTGGAAGTAATGGATAAGGATACGAACCTGTTGCAATCGGTTAATGATAAAGCGCCGATAGCTTCGCTTGAACCTGATGGCCGTATGGCATTTCGGATTGTCATTAACCAGCCGTCAGCACTTGCTAAATATATTCTCCTGACTTTTGTTAAGAAATAACTGATATAGCAGCACCGCTCCCGCAGTCCATCTTAAGCCGTCGGTGAGAGATGAGCTGTACCCCGGATATTCCAAAATAAAAACATTACCTAAACTATCTATCTCCATTAGCCAAAAATAAACCCCACGCTCATAATACCTTTACAAATACCCGACGGTGTGATATTCTGAATTCAGGTTTTGATTTAGTAATATCTACGAGGTGTACCATGAAAATGTCCCTGTTCGTTTCTGTCTTTTGTTGTGCGGTGTCTTATTCTTCAATGGCTCAAGCCGCTTGTGTGCAGCCGCCGAGTTGTGCGGAATTGGGATTTACTATGGATGCCTCAAAATGTTCCGGTGCAGCCCTCAAATGCCCCTGGGATTTATCTAAAGCTGCCTGTAAGCAGAAAGAAGAAGTCGTCGAAAAAATAGAAGTCGGTTCTATCCTTTACGGTGATGGCACAGTCAGCAACAATATTATATCCGGTAAAACCCCGATAGGCGTTGTCTTTGATGTCACCAACCGTTTGGCTCTGGCGCTGACGGATGTGAGAGAAGACGGAACAGCGGGAAGCGGGTATATGTATTGGTCAAGTGGTGTATGTGATACGCCGGGATTGCAAAATTGCAGTGATTCACAAATCTCTACAGGGACAAACTTAACATCCATTTCCTGCGGTGCAGATGGTCGTATGAATACCTATATGATTTTGGCTAGCACCTGTAATGGCACAATTTACGCGGCTAGTGCCACAAACAACTATCAGGCGGCAGGCTGCGCAAAAGACTTTTGCTTAAAGAGTAAGTGGTTTTTGCCCAGTATAAGAGATTTGCAGAATGTCTATTTACACAAAACAAAAATCGATGCCACATTAACACTTTTGAAGAGTTATAATGCCAAGGCGCTGCAAGAAACCAATTATTGGTCTTCAACTGAATATAATAGTGATAATGTGTGGATATTCTACATGAACCAAGGCAAGAGGCTTTGGCATCATAAGACCGTAAACAAGCGTTACGTCCGCCCGGTCGTTGCTTTTTAATACAGAGGCGGATAATAAAAAAAAGCCATTTGAACGGTGCAAAACTTCAGCGTGGTTCAAATGGCTTGTTTTTTGTCTTTATATCTTAGACCGGTTTGACATTCCAGATACGGTCGGCATATTCCAAAACGGCACGATCGCTGGAGAAGTAGCCGATTTTAGCAACATTAACAATTGCTTTTTTCGCCCACTTATCTTTATCCAGATAGTCTTTTTCTGCGTCATGAATAGCTTTTGTAAAGGCTTCCAAGTCAGCCAGAACAAAGAAGTAATCGCGATTAAGCAGTTCTTCGAAAATAACTTTGAATAACAAAACATAATCTTTTTCGCAGAACATATTTGAGTTGACCGCGTTGAGGATTCGCTTGATATAGTCAGAATCTTCATAATATTTGCGCGGGTTATAGCTGTTGGAGCGGCGCATTTCATTAATCTGTTCTTCGCGCAAGCCAAACAGATAGAAGTTATCTGCTCCGACAGCTTCGCGGATTTCGATGTTTGCACCGTCATAAGTGCCTACAGTTAACGCGCCGTTTAAGGCGAATTTCATATTGCCTGTACCGGATGCCTCAAATCCCGCCGTAGAAGACTGAACGCTGACATTGGCAGCCGGAATAAGCATTTCAGCCAAAGAAACTTTATAGTCCGGCATAAAGACAACTTTCAGCAATCCGTTTGTGCGCGGATCTGCATTAACAACACTGGCAACATTGTTGATTAATTTAATAATCAATTTGGCAAAGTTATATGACGGAGCTGCTTTTCCCGCAAAAATATAAGTGCGCGGTGCGGCAGGTTTAACGCCGTCTTTAATGATTGCCAGATATTCGCCGATAACATGGAGAATAGTCATCAGCTGACGTTTGTATTCGTGGATACGTTTCGCATGAACGATAAACATACTGTTCGGATCAACAATAACGCCGTTGGTTTCAAAGATTTTTTGAGCCAACCGGACTTTATTACTGTATTTGACGTCAATGAATTTCTTCACAAAAGTTTTATCATCGGCAAATTTCTCAACGCCTTCAAGCAAATCCAGATTGGTAATCCAATCTTCGCCGATTTTGGATGTAATCAAATCAGACAATGCTGTGTTGGCATGAAGCAGCCAGCGGCGCGGCGTAATTCCGTTAGTGACGTTGAGGAATTTTTCCGGCCACAGCTCATAAAATTCGGGAACTAAAGATTTCTTCAGCAGTTCGGAGTGCAGCTTGGCAACGCCGTTGACTGAGAAAGAGCCGACAATAGACAGGTTTGCCATACGGATAATTTGATTGTCGCCTTCGCCTGAAACGATAGATACTTTCGACAGCTTAGCCGCGTCATCACCGAATTTGCCTTTGGCAAAATTAATAAAGCGGCGGTTGATTTCATAAATAATCTGCAAATGCCGCGGCAGCAGTTTGCCCAAAATTCTGGACGGCCATGTTTCTAAGGCTTCGGGCAATAAGGTGTGGTTGGTATAAGCAAAAATCTTAGTTGTGATATCCCAAGCCTGATCCCATTCCTGCCCGTGAACATCCATCAGCAGGCGCATCATTTCAGGGATGGCCAGCGAGGGGTGGGTATCATTCAGCTGAATGCAAACTTGTTCCGGCATCTCGCTGAAATCGTTGCTCTTTTCCATAAAGCGGCGGATAATATCCTGAATAGCGCAGGAAACAAAGAAGTACTGTTGTTTGAGGCGCAGTTCTTTTCCGGATTCCACAGCGTCAGACGGATATAAAACCTTGGAAACTGTTTCTGTTTCAATCTTATCGCGAACGGCTTCAATATAACCGCCTTCGTTAAAGATATTAATATCAAGTTCATCATCGGTTTTAGCGGAGAATAAGCGCAGATAATTGACTGATTTGCCGTCATAGCCGACAATCGGAAAATCAAACGGGACACCATACATCGTTTTGGTGTTCATCCAAATGTAACTGTCTTGTCCGCTGGCATTTTTTAAGGTTTCCACTTCGCCATACATTGGAATGGCAACTTTGCGGTCAAGTCTGACAAACTGCCAAGGAGAGTCTTCACCCAGCCAGGTATCTGCTTGTTCAACCTGATAACCGTTTTCAAATTTTTGTTTGAATAAGCCGAACTGGTAGTTGATGCCATATCCGAAACCGGGAATGCCGAGAGAAGCCATTGAGTCCAGATAGCAGGCAGCCAAACGTCCCAAGCCGCCATTACCCAGCGCCGGGTCATATTCTGCATCAAAAATTTCTGTCAGGGAAATATCTTCCGGCAGACCGTCAATTTTAATGTTTTTAAGAATGTTAAACAAACCCAGATTGTGCAGGTTGTTTTCCAATGAGCGGCCAATGAGGTATTCAATAGACAGATAATAAACCCGTTTGGTGTTAACTTTATTATAGCGCGCAATGGTTTCATACATCTTGTCCATCGCAAATTCGCGAACGGCGAGGGCGACAGCCTCCAAAGCTTCGTCTTTATTAATTTCACGAGTGCGTTTGCCGATGAAATATTTAATATAGTGTTCGATTGACAGCTTTAAGCGGGCTTTATCGATTTCATTAATAATGGCGGAATCTTTTTTGCTCAAGTTTTTATCCCCTCTGTTAAACATGACATACTAATTTATCCCAACTCATATGATAAATTGTTTGAAATATGGTTAATATATATGTAATTTTTGAAATAAATATAGAGGTTATGACTTTTTTAAGAAATAAAGTTGCACAATAACTTCCAATTAACTAATGGTTTTCACGAGAATATCTTACAGGGGTGAAAAATGAAAAAGACTTTTTGGTCAACGCTTCTTATTGCGACGGCAATTTCGACATCAGCCGGCGCTCAGACGATTTTTGAGGCGTTGAGCAGTGCCTATGAAACCAATCCGACCCTGCTGGCTCAGCGGGCTTATTTGCGTTCGGTGGATGAAAATGTAGCAATTGCCAAATCAGGTTTTCGCCCGACCATGGCTTTGCAGGGCAGCTACACGGATTCTTCGGTTGACAGCAATATTGCGCCGAAAAATCAAGATAACGACAAAACAATTATTGCCGCAAAACTCAGCCAGCCGTTGTTTAACGGTTTTACGACGGTCAACAGCGTGAAGTCGGCCGACAGTACCGTGCGTGCGCAGCAAAATAATTTGTATAATGTTGAGCAGTCTGTCTTCCTTAACGCTTCTATTGCTTATTTGGACGTGTTGCAAAATTCAGCCATTGTCAATCTGCAAAAAAATAACGAAAAGTTATTAAAAAAACGCCTGGACGAAACGATTGAACGTTTTAATGTCGGTGAAGTCACCCGGACAGACGTGTCGCAGGCGCGCGCCCGTCATTCCCGTGCCCGCTCGGATCGTATTGCGGCAGAGGGCGATTTAGAGGCTTCAAAGTCAACCTATGCCAAATTAATCGGCATGGCGCCTGATAAATTAAGCAATCCGCAAATCGGACCTTTTTTGCCGAAGACATTTCAGGAAGCTTTGGAGTATGCTAAAGTAAACAACTATGGTGTCCGCTATGCGAAAGATTTATTAAATTCCAGAACATATGATGTTGCCGCAAATACCGGAAACTTGCTGCCGCAGGTGAGCTTGGACGGCAGCCTGTCTAATGCGAAAACCCGTGCGGATATGTATGACAGAAATCCCGATGTTGACAGTGCCGAGGTTGGCATTAACATGACTGTGCCACTGTATGATGCCGGGGCAGACCGAGCCAAAATCCGCCAAAGCAAATACCTGAAATGGCAGGCTCAGGAACAGGTTCTGGAAGCAGAACGCCTGGCTGTTGCCGATGTCACCAGCGCTTGGGAATATATGACCGCAAACCGCGCCAAGATTAAGTCAATCAAAGATCAGGTCAAGGCTAATGAAATTGCCCTCGACGGTGTGCAAAAAGAAGAAGCTCTCGGCAACCGGACGATTCTTGATGTGCTTGATGCATATCAGGAATTGCTTAACTCCAATGTTGAAGAGGTTAAGGCGCGCCGGGATTACTATGTTTCGGGAATGAATGTCCTGATGGCAATGGGCAAATTAACGGCCGAAGACTTGAAACTAAACGTTGACATCTATAATCCTAAAAAATATTATAAAGAAACGCGTGGTAAATGGTTATCCGTATCGGTAGATGAATAATTAAATAACATTGGTGGTAAAAGATGGCAGATGAACCAAACGAAGACCTGTCGATGGACGATATTTTATCTTCTATCCGCAATATTCTGACAGAAGATAATGCGGCGCAGCAAGCTGCCTCAGAGCCGGCTGCGATGCAGCCCGGACAGGAAATACTTCCGGAAGAAGTTCCTGTTGCGTTTGAGGCTGTTCCTGAAGATGTTCTGTCTGTTGACCTGCCTGTCTTGCCTGATGTTGCCGAAGAAATTACGCTTCCCGAGATTGTTTCTGAAGATATGATGCCTGCCGAACTTCCGGTTTTGCCTGATGTGACTGAAGATATTGAACTCCCTGAGGCCGAGGAAGAAGTTTTTGAGTTATCTGCATCTATGATAATTGATGAACTCCCCTCGGAAGAACCTGTTGAGTTGAATATTCTGGATGAACCGGAAATTTCTGAATCAGACATTCTGAACTTCAGCAATTTGGCCGCTGGGACAACAGCAGATATTGAAATGCCTGCCGAAGTTCCGTTTGAAATTGAAGAAAGCTTAAATCCTGAGTCTGTTTCCGTTTTCGAACCAGAAGCAAATCCTGAGCCTGTTTCCGTTTTTGAGCCGGAAGTTTCCCCTGTGGCAATTCAAGCGCCCTTGGCATCAGAAGTCTTGGCGGAAGAAGAGCCCGAAGTGTCATTTGATGATATTGCCAGCTTAAGCAGTTTAATTGAAACGCCGGAAAGCGCTGTCATCCCGGCAGAAGAACCTCAACCGGCCATTCCGCCTTTGGATTTTGATTTGCCTGAAATTGATGTTGACGCAGATCCGATTTTTGAGCCGGAAAGCACCGCTGCACCGGAGATGGATCCATCTCAATTGATGGAAAGCCTGACTGTTGCTGAAGACGTTTTGCCGCAAGAACAAGAAACGGTTCAGGAAGAGAGTGTCATCGATGATGATACGCTGAATGAAATTTTGGATTTTCATGCGCAGGTTGAAGAAACCAAGCCGCTTCAGGCTGAACCTGAAGAAGTATTTGTTGCCGTAGCAGAACCTGAATTGCCGGCTGAAACGGCAAATATTAACCAAGAGGTTCTGGCTGAGCCGATGATTGCCGCGTCTGAACCACAAGAGTTGCAAACTGAAATTGCTGAAACCCCGCAGGATTCGGCAGACGTTTCGGCGAATATCATTAATAACTTTGCAAAACTGTTTGCTGAGAAAAAAGCGGCGGAAGCCATTGTTACACCTGTTGCTGAAGCGCCGCAGGAAGCTGTGAAAACGGCTTCTCCGAGCATTTCCGAATTAGTACGCGAAGCTGTTGTGAAGCAGGTTACCCAGCAAATGGATGTTAACTTTGAGAGCTATGCCCGCGAGGCCGTTGCCGCGCAGACACAGTCTTGGCTGGATGCTAATCTGCCGGCGATTGTCGAGGCAGTCGTTTCCAAAGAAATCGAACGAGTGATGGCAAAGGTCGGTTCATAACGGTATATCCGGAACCAGCCTCAAAGCTTTTGTGCTCTCAAATTGATTTTTGAGAGCATTTTGCGGTTTACAGAACCAAAATTTAATGTTAAGAAACAACCAATTATAAATTGAATATAAAGTTCAAGGATAGAAAATGTTAGAGAAAAATTATACCCCTAAAGATTTTGAAGAAAAAATCTATGCCGACTGGGAAAAAAGCGGCGATTTTCAACCCGATATGCGTTCATCATCTGAAGCTTTTTCCATCGTTATCCCGCCGCCGAATGTTACCGGTGTTTTGCACCTCGGCCATGCGCTGGATGACACGCTGCAAGATATTTTGGTCCGTTATAACCGTATGCAGGGCAAAAAAGTCCTCTGGCAGCCGGGAACAGACCACGCGGGTATTGCTACCCAGATGGTGGTTGAACGTAACTTGGCAAAAGACGGCATTTCCCGCCATGATTTAGGGCGTGATAAATTTATTGAAACTGTTTGGAAATGGAAAGAACAGTCCGGTGGCACAATTTGCAAACAGCTGCGCCGTTTGGGGGCTTCATGCGATTGGTCGCGCGAGCGTTTCACCATGGATGAAGGTTTGAGCCGCGCGGTTCGCAAAATCTTTGTTAATATGTACAAAGACGGTTTGATTTATAAAGCCAAAAAGCTGGTTAACTGGGATTCTAAATTTATGACCGCCGTTTCTGATTTGGAAGTTGTCCAGAAAGAAACCGTCGGCAAAATGTATTACTATAAATACCCGATTGAAAACGAACCGGGTGAGTTCATTCATATCGCTACCACCCGTCCTGAAACCATGTTTGGCGATACGGCCGTTGCGGTTTCTAAAGAAAATGAAAAATTGAAGCATTTGATTGGCAAAAATGCCATCCTGCCGATTGTCAATCGTCTGATTCCGATTGTGGCCGACGACCATGCTGACCCGGAAAAAGGAACTGGTGCGGTTAAGATTACGCCGGCGCATGACTTTAATGACTTTGAGGTCGGCAAACGCCATAACCTGCCAATGGTTAATATTCTGAATGAAGATGCGACCCTTAATGAGAACACGCCATTCCCGGGTATGGATACCCAAACGGCGCGCAAGAAAACCATTGAGAAAATGGAAGAACTTGGTTTGATGGAAAAAATTGAAGACCATCCGATGGTTATTCCTTATGGTGACCGCTCCGGCGTTGTTATTGAACCTCTGATGACTGACCAATGGTTTGTTGATGCGCCCAAACTGGCGGTTAAAGCCATTGAAGCGGTTGAAAACGGCGATATGGAATTTGTGCCGAAGTCTTATGAAAAAACTTATTTTGAATGGATGCGCAATATTCAGCCGTGGTGTATTTCCCGCCAGCTGTGGTGGGGACACCAGATGCCGATTTGGTACGGTCCTGACGGTGAAATCTTCTGTGAGGAAAACCTTGAGGAAGCTCAGGCTGCCGCAGATAAACACTATGGCAGACACGTTGAACTGACCCGCGAAACCGATGTTTTAGACACATGGTTCTCTTCCGGGCTGTGGGCTTTCTCAACCATGGGCTGGCCTGATAAAAGCGACTATCTGGATACTTTCTACCCGACATCGGTTTTGGTAACCGGTTTTGACATCATCTTTTTCTGGGTTGCCCGTATGATGATGATGAGTATGTATATGATGAAGAAAGTGCCGTTCCGTAAATGCTATATCCACGGTCTGGTTCGTGATGAAAAAGGCCAAAAGATGTCCAAATCCAAGGGTAATACCATTGACCCGATGATTTTGGTTGAGCAGTATGGCGCGGATGCTTTACGCTTCTTTATGGCAGCGATGGAAACACAGGGCAGGGATATTAATATGTCGGAATCCCGTATTGCCGGTTATCGTAATTTTGCCACCAAGCTGTGGAATGCTGCCCGTTTTGGTGAGATGAACGAATGCAAACTGCGTTCTGATTTTGATGAAAAACTGGCAAAATTATCTGTTAACCAATGGATTATCGCCAAAGCCAAACAAGCCACTCAGGAAGTCACCGACAACCTGAATGCTTTCCGCTTCTCCGAAGCGGCTAATGCTGTTTATCAGTTTGTTTGGGGCTCGTTCTGCGATTGGTATATCGAAATGATTAAGCCGATTTTGTATGGCGAAGATGAAACAGCAAAAGCAGAAACCCGCGCGACTTTCGCTTGGGTTTTGGATAGAATTTTGGTTATCTTGCATCCGTTTATGCCTTTTATTACCACTGAATTGTGGAATAATACCTGCGATGAACGCCAATGCAAATTGATTACCGCCGCATGGCCGAAAGATGAAACTTTTGAAACAACCGCCATGAATGAGGTTGACTGGTCGATTGATTTGATTAGTTCTATCCGTTCGCTGCGTGCGGAGATGAATATCCCCGCCGGTGCTAAACTGACCGTTTACCTGAAGGACGGCAATGCACAGTCTTGTGCAAATCTGCAAACCTTTAACCAGATTATCTGCTCTCTGGCAAGGCTGGAAAAACTGGAATGCTTTGCCGCAGGACAGGAAATTAGCAAAGACATGGTTTCCGGCGTTTTCCGTGAGGGTGTTATCCTTCTGCCGTTGAAAGGTGTGGTTGATTTTGCCGCTGAAAAAGAACGTCTGCAAAAGGAATTGGATAACCTTAATAAATATCTGGAAGGCTATGCCCGCAAATTGAGCAATCCGAGCTTTGTTGAACGAGCTCCGGCTAAAGTGGTTGAAGAGGAAAAGCGCCGCCAAGCTGAAGCAATGGAAAACAAAGCTAAGGTTGAAGAAGCTTTGCAGCGCATCGCTAATTTCTGATACAAAAATCCCCTGAAATTGTTTTCAGGGGATTTTGTTTCGGAAAAACGTTTCTGACTGAAAAACTTGCTAAGGAATGGTTTTTTTGTTAGAATTAAAACTGATTTATTATTGTTTCCGGGGAGAAGGCTGATGCAGGAGAATGAAGAAAATCCGGTTAATCAGGAAGATGAAATGCCGTCGCTGGATGCAGCGCATGAATATCCTAATCAGGAAGGTGCATCTGTGCCGGCGGAAGATAATGGAAATGAAAACCGCTCCCGCCCAATCGGGGAAAACAGATTTTAAGGGCAGTGACCGAAGTGGCAGGCGTAGAGGATGTCTATGAAACGGTGACCCTTATTGTAAAAAAAGATGAAAACGTTACGCCGAAAGAGAAAAGAAAAAAAGTTTTGGATGCGGTGCTGAAAATTACCGGCGTCCGGGGCGCATATAATGATGTCAAAGAGGTGTTCAAGCGCAGAAACGAGGAGAAAAACGCCGAAGAAACTCCTGAAAAGCTGGATAAAAAGACAAAGCGCAAAAATGTTTTTAAGAGGATTGTTCAGGCCGTCAAACTGGCTTGCAAAGCCGGAATATTTGTTTGCAAATGTCTGATGAAAGTTGTCGGCCCCGGTGTTTATGTTATTGAAAAGATACTGGAAAAAACTTTAGTCGTGGCCAAAACGACAAATAAGGCTATCAAAGCCGATGATAAAAAAGAAAGGAGAGAAATCCTGATTAACGGCGTCGTTGAACTGATTGGCTGGGAAGGTAAAATCGGAAAACTGCAAAAGAAATTACAAAATGCCGCTAAAACGGTTCACACCGTTTCCGGTGCCGTCGGCAGTATAGCCAAAGAGCCCAATGTAGACGGATTAATTGGTGCCGCGGTAATTATCGGCAAAGATGCCGTCAGTGATACCAAGGTCGGACGGATTGCCGATGATGTAAATAAATACGGTGAAAAGCTGAATAACGAATTGCGACAGAATGAAACGGAAAATAAGCCGTCTGTTTCACCGGTGACCAACGTTGCCGATAATCGGGAAACAGCAGCTCCGACAGAAACGGAAGAAAATATCGTTGCGGCAGCGGAAACAAATATGGAAAATATCACCGAAACAACAGGACGGCCTGAAACACAGACGGAAAATACGAATACGCAAACCAAGACTGTATTACCGGAAACGGTTGCGGAGGAGTTCAAAAATAATATGATATCCGGGCACCACCGCCTGCAGGAAGTCAGAGCAAAAATAGCAGCCAGAAAAAACGGTACGGAAGACAATTCCCGAACGGCGGTAGACGATATTGCCTTGATACGGAGTTTACGAACCCGTCCTGCCCGGCAGACGGTTATCCGCCGTCCGCAGAATTTCAGTGCCGAAAGAATGATGTTGCTGCAAGCGATGCAACGCTGTTAGTTTAATCAGCAGTATTCTATAATTGAAGAAGCTTTGCAGCGCATCGCTAATTTCTGAGAAAGCACAAAAAACAGGCTCTTTCATTTCAGAAAGAGCCTGTTTAGTTTTAATATGTGATATAAATAAGACTTAATAGTAAACCACTTGTTGCATTTTTCCAGCCATATATAACTGCATTTATATTTGCCACAAGAATACCAGCCTCTTTTTCATCAACTTCATTAGACGTCATGGTTGAAAATCTGTATTTGTCGGTATAGTACATATCATTCGGCAGTTTACCAATCGCCTCCAACATACTAAGTATGGTTTCCCGATTATCAAAATAAGGGAATACCTGCCAAGTTGACGGCAAATACCAATTTCCTTTACCACACCAACTGCTCGCAGAACAACCGCTAGGCTGATAATTATTTGCGGCTTCTGCCGCAGGGTATGATATGCCATTGGCGCGTCCATAAGCTAATATTTTGGCCGTGTTGGCTTTCCCATCCCGGACGCCATATCTATCGCGCCATCTTTTAGCATACGAGCCAGATCCATCTCTTTGTATATTTTCCAAAGTCGGAATATCTATTCCGTAACCGCCCCATTCTTTATCTTTGATGTAATCAATGGCGACCGCCAGCCTGTTTTCGGGATCAACGGCAATACCAATAATGCTTTTACCGGGAATAACTTCCGAGCTTAATGTCTTGTCAGAATACAAATACTGTAACGGAGCTTTACAGGTGTCATACTTCCCGCCGCAGGAATTGCCGGCGAGTTGGAAATCGCCCGAACAATTTGAGGAGTCATATTGGAATTTGCTGTCGCAGCATTCCTTACAGGTGTCAAATTTCTTGACCGTGCCGCTCCAGCAAGTTTTAGCGCCGGTCGCCCCGCCGCAGTCGCAAGTCTTGAAGCCCGAGCAAGCGTTTTCCGTCCGTTTATACTTAATCGTGCCGCAGGAGTTACAGACTTCACCTGGGACGTAACCCTGCGCCGAAGCTTGTGCTGAGGTATAGGCAAACCCCGCGCAGGGATTACACACGCAAGTCTTGTATTTACTGTCATAAGGGCAAGCCCTGTCCCCGATTTTACCGACCTCACAACTGGAGGCATATCCGGCATCTCGGCAAGCCCGGGCATTATCTGTTTCACAGGATTTATATAAGGTTGAGCTGTGCGGACATTTGCCGGACAGATATTTAGGCAAAGTACAGGAAGTTACGTTATATCCGTTGCCGCGACACCATGTGTCCGGGTCAATACATTCTTTAACAAAGGAGCTGTCTTCGGTACAGGCTTCACCGGGAATATATCCGGCAGGGCAGCCTTTATGCAGATAGCCCCGTGATTTGCACAAGTCACCGGGATTAAACTCTTGTCCGCCGGGATTGCCGCCGCCAAATTTTAATCCGCCGTCATTGGTGATAAAATGCACTGCCGCTAATTTAAGAAATTGTGCAGGCTTCGATTCAAAGGCTTGGTTTTGGCTTGTGTCTACGAGGGAGGCATACGCCGAAGATAAGGAAGCGAAAGCAGCCTGCGGCAGAACTAAGGAGAATGCCGAAGACCATAACAAAGATTTGCTGATTATTTTCATAATACACCTCACAAATATAACTGAATCAAAGCCTGAATGTAGAATAACACACTCAAAGCAATATGTCAAACAATTATAAGAGGTATATTTTTATTAGTCTAAACGGAATAGATAATTAGGCGATAAAGAAAACCCCGCTGAGCATTTCAGCGGGGGGGATAAAATAATTTTATAACCCAAAACGGTATCGGAAACCATTCCAACTACGGCGAAAGCCATATTTCACTTTATCCCAACAACCAATTTCAACCTGTTGTTGGTAAAGATACCAGTAGTAAGCATACTCCGGTCGACACAACAGATTCTTGGCCGGGCTGCCAATTCGGTTTTTGGAAAAATAATCCTGAATCAGCGTGTCTTCTTTCCCTTTCCGATTGGCGGAGCAGCAGCGAACAGACAACAAATCAGCCTCTTCCCATGGATTCAAGTCATAATAGCCAAGCAACAGGCGGATAAGCTGTTCATCGTTTGATTCTATAACCTGTTTTTTGAATTCATGCAGGTTAGAAGTGTCGCGCAGCATCAGTTTTTTAGTCATTTTAAGATATTCTTCGCAAAGCTCTCTGCCACTTGCTATCAATGCGCGGATAACTTCCTGAGTATAGAGATTCTTGTACGAAAGAATAGAAAGTTTTACAATGCTGTCCTTGCCTCCAATCAGATACGGCGCATAAAGGACACGTTCAGCTTGCGGCATACTACTCAAAAGCTTTGTCGCCGGAAGTACTATTCCCTGCAAAACTTGGATATTTTCCAGTGTTACAGTTAAATCTGAAAGTTTGGTTTGTTGTTCCATAAATTTCGATGATTTAAATAATTTTAAGACTCAATAATTAGTTATTGAGTCTTTTTTACAATGATATTTACAAATGTAAAGTATTATTTAAATTTCCCGGCAAATTCAAGTTTATCAATGCCATTGATGGTTGTCAGCCGGGGATTTTCCAATATATTGGGCAGCTCCATGCGGCGGAAAACGCTGCGCGGATCGGCATTGTCGACAAAGGCCGTCACTTCTCCGGCCGCAGCTTTAATAAAGCGCTGGGAAGCAACACACCAAACCTCAGCCACTTCATCTGCCGTCAGCCCGGAATCATTGCTTGATAAGCCCATTTCAACCAGCTTCGCGCCGCAATCGGTGTGTTCAATAACCATTTTATCCGGGTGAGCCGTGGCAAAGGCAAAGGCTTTATCCCGGTTTTCTTTGGTTGGCAGATAACTGACCGAATAAAGGACAGCGCCGTTTTCAGGCGTGCTGACATCATAGCTGCGCGCGACCTGCAATGCCTTGGCAAATAAATTTTTCATCGGTTTTTCTTACTCTTTACAATATCCAGTTGGCCGTTGTTAACGATGATGTCTGCCGTGTCGTCATCACAGATTTCACCGTCAAGAATCTTGAGCGCCAGCTTATTCTCAATCTGGCTTTTAAGCAAGCGTTTTAAAGGCCTTGCGCCATAAACCGGATCATAACCGTTGTTGACAATCCAGATAAAGGCAGCATCATTCACATGAAGTTTGATATTTCTTTCTGTCAGGCGTTTTTCAATTCCGGCAATCAGAATCTTGGCAATCTCTTTAATATTGTTCTTATCCAGACGGTGGAACAAGCTGATTTCATCAATACGATTGATAAATTCAGGGCGAAAAGAGGCTTTGACAATATCCATCACTTTTGCTTTGATTTTCTTTGGATCATCCGCGCCGGTCGCATTTGCCAGAATATCCGACCCGAGGTTTGAGGTCATAATGATGATGGTATTCTTGAAGTCAACCGTACGACCTTTGCCGTCTGTCAGGCGGCCGTCATCCAACACCTGCAACAAGATATTAAAGATATCGGGGTGGGCTTTTTCAATCTCATCAAACAAAATCACCTGATATGGGCGGCGGCGGACAGCTTCGGTCAGCACACCTCCCTCCTCGTAGCCAATATATCCCGGAGGCGAACCGATTAAACGTGCCACCGCGTGTTTCTCCATATATTCAGACATATCTATCCGCAGCATGGCGTGTTCATCATTAAACAGAAATTCCGCCAGAGCTTTGCTTAACTCAGTTTTACCGACACCGGTCGGTCCTAAAAACAAGAATGAACCGATTGGCTGACTGCCGTCATTAATACCGGCACGGGAACGGCGCACAGCGTTGGACACAGCGGCAATTGCCTCTTTCTGCCCAATGACGCGTTTACCCAGAAAGTCTTCCATATGCACCAGTTTCTCGCGTTCGCCTTGCAGCATTTTATCGACAGGAATTCCCGTCCACTTGGAAACCACAGCGGCGATATTCTCGTCATTCACGGTTTCATGAATGTGGCTGTTAGCCGTTTGGGCGCTGCTTTCAATGTTCTTCAGTTTGCTTTCCAGTTCGGGGATGATACTGTACTGCAACTCCCCTGCCCGTTCATAATGGCCGTCACGCTGGGCAATTTCAGCTTCAATCCGCGCTTTGTCCAGCTTGTCTTTCAGTTCGGTGACATCCGCCAGCCCCTGTTTTTCTTCTTTCCATTTATCATTGAGGTTTTTGGCTTTGACCTCTAAGCCGGAAATTTCATAACCAATTTGCTCCAAGCGAGCCTTGGACGCTTCGTCCGTTTCTTTTTTCAAAGCTTCCCGCTCAATCTTTAACTGCAAAATCCGTCGGTCTAATTCATCAAGCTCTTCGGGCTTCGAATCAATGGACATCCGTAAACCGCTGGCGGCTTCATCCATAAGGTCAATTGCCTTATCCGGCAGAAACCGGTCGCTGATATAGCGGTTTGACAAGGTGGCGGCGGCAATCAATGCACTGTCAGAAATCTTGACACCGTGATGAAGCTCAAATTTATCCTTAATGCCGCGCAGGATGGAAATGGTTTCTTCAACTGTCGGCTCTTCAACAAATACCGGCTGGAAGCGCCGCGCCAAAGCCGCATCCTTTTCAACATACTTTTTATATTCGTTCAAAGTTGTCGCGCCAAGGCAATGCAACTCCCCGCGCGCCAAGGCCGGTTTTAACAGGTTGGATGCATCCATAGAGCCTTCGCTGGCGCCCGCGCCGACAATGGTGTGCATTTCATCAATAAAGAGGATAATGCCGCCGTCGGATGCTTCAACATCTTTCAGCACAGCCTTCAGACGTTCCTCAAACTCGCCGCGAAACTTTGCGCCGGCAATCAGCGCGCCCATATCCAAAGCCAGCAGGCGTTTGTCTTTCAAACTTTCGGGGACATCATTATTGACAATGCGCATTGCCAATCCTTCGACAATAGCGGTTTTCCCAACGCCCGGTTCGCCGATAAGCACCGGGTTATTTTTAGTGCGGCGGGATAAGACCTGTATTGTACGGCGAATCTCATGTTCGCGGCCGATAACCGGGTCTAGCTTGCCTTCCCGGGCTTTGGCGGTGATATCAATGGCATATTTTTTCAGGGCTTCAAAATTTTCTTCCGAACTTTCCGAATCGGCAACGCGCCCTTTGCGGTACTCGTCAATCGCCTGGGTTAAAGCCGCAGGCGTAACGCCATTCTGACGCAAGATGTCATAAGCTTTTGTTCCTGACGTCTGCGCCAGTGCCTGCAAAATGCGTTCTGTCGTGACAAACTGATCGCCGGATTTTGCCGCAAGCTGCTCTGCTTCCTGCATCACCCGGGTAAATTCCTGCGACATAAGGCTTTGTACCGCAGCTCCCGACACCTGAGGAATTTTGGCAACCGCATCGTCTGCCGCCCGGCGGATATTATCAACATTGCCACCGGATTTTTCCAACAATTCCGGTATTACCGTATCTTTGTCATCCAGCAATGTTTTTAGAATATGTTCGGGGGAAATATACTGGTGTTTCTTCTGCGAAGCCAGATTAACCACATCCTGAACCAGACTTTTTGACTTATTGGTAAGTTTTTCAAAATCCATCATCCACCACCCTGTTGTTTTCTTTTATTCTATTCTAATATATAGGTTCTGACCGGATTTTAAATCAAGTTCTGCACAAAATTATTTCTGCGGAAGAAGTTTGATGACCGTAATTTCTGACGGGGCGAACAGGCGCAGCGGCGGCCCCCAATATCCCGTGCCGCGGGAAACATACATTTGGCTGCCGTTCACATCATATAATCCGGCAAGAAAATTATCGTTAGCCGGTTTGGCCAAAAGGTGAAATGGGAAAATCTGCCCGCCATGGGTATGTCCGGCCAGCACCAGATCAAACTGATCTTTGGTTATCATTTCCTTTTGGAAATTCGGCGTATGGGAAAGCAGAATTTTATATTGCTCTTCCGAAGAATTATCCACGGTTTTATCCAAATCAATTTTGAAAAACGGGCTGCCGCGGGCGATACTGACATCCGGAATACCGCCGATATAAAGCTCTGTTCTCTTTAAGGGCACGCCATAATTAAAGAGCGCCGTCCACCCCAAATCGCCGAACTTGAACTGCCAGGGCATTAAGCCGTTATAAAATTCATGATTGCCGAAAACAGCATAAATGCCATGAGGCGCATATAAATCGTGCAAAGCTTCCAGTTGCGGCAGTACGGCCTCAACTTTGTCGTCACCGATATCTCCGGTCAGCAGGATAACATCAGGATCAAGCGCGTTGACTTTCTTAACCAGACGTTCAAGGCGGGATACGGGAACTGCGCGGTTAATATGCAAATCGCTTAACTGCACTAAGGTGTATTCTTGTTTGATTTTAGGGGACGTGAGTACAATCTCTTTGACTGCCGGCGTTTTTATTCCCTCATACAGCGCATAAAAAGCCACAACAAAAGCCAAAACGACAGTGCCAAGATTAGCATAAGCCAGAGGTTTGACAGCTGAGGGATTAAATGTAGCCGATAACGGCGACTTGAACAGTTTAGCCACCTCATAAAAGGCAAACCACAACAAATCACGGAAAAGGATGAGTATCAACAGAATAAAGGCCGTTCCGAACAGGAAATAACCTATATTGGAAATCCAGCGAAACGTGTCAGCTCCGACCAAGTTATAATTACGGATACTGCTGATTATTACCGGCGCAAACCAAGCCAAAAGTATCAGCAGGACCGTTAACGCTTTAACATATGCCGGCATGGCCGTATAGCCAACCAAAGTTTTGGCGGAAACTGCCGTAGCGGCAACCGCAATAATCAAAGCTCCGATGATAAACATACTTCCTCCACAGATTAACTGCGGCGGTTTTTATTCTGCCGCCGCTGCTTTCCGGCGATAGGCACGTTTAGGTTTTGCCGGGATTTCTTCGTTTTTATTTAAGGCCTGAGCTTCACTGGTCGGAATTTCAATCACTGTAAAGGCTTTCTTTTCCGGAATGCTCAGCATTGACAGGCTTTTGTCTTCCGCAACTGTTTTAACTTCCTCAACAGCCGGAGCATCATTGTTTTGTTCAGCGACAGGCTCACTGGTCGTATTAGCCGGTTCAGCTGTGGGCTGCTGATTATTATATTGTTTGAAATTCTGATTCTGGTTCTGGTTTTGATTTTTCTTCTCATTAATTTCCGTAACAATTTTGCGGTAATGTTCAGCATATTGGCGGAAAACCTCGGCCGTCACATAGTCATTGTTGGAATGGGCATCTTTGGCCAGCTCATTATAGCGTTTGATTAAATCCAAGGCCGTGCCGCTGATTTTTCCGGCAACAGAATTGCTGTCAAATTTGTAGTTCAGAGAATAAATCTGGTTATTATAATTATTACGGAATTTGTTGTTTGTTCTTTTCATAAGTTTTGTACCACAATCGCTAAATGAAAAACCCCGCAGGATTTTCACGGTAAAATTAAAAACTATTCGTTTTTGGAAAAATTAAAAAGCACCTATAACTCATCGGAGCAATTATGGGCTCATAATACCCAAAAAAGTTGTAAATGCAAATTATTTTTTCAAAATTACACATCTATCTATTCCTGACAAGTCAGGAACAATACGGACCGGGCATAACCCCTGCTCCGCAAAAATATTATTAACTTCCTGCGCCTGGCCTAATCCGACCTCAAGCACAACGTGTCCGCCATCTTTCAGCAAATACGGCGCGAGGCAGGCAATCTGCCGGTAATGTTCATAACCGTCTGCGCCGCCATCAAGCGCGCTTAACGGATCATAATCTTTGACTTCCGCATCCAACCCGGCAATCTCTGCAGACGGGATATAGGGTGGATTAGAAACCAACATATCCAGCGGCGTTTTCAAATTTTGGCAGAAATCTTCATCAAACCAGCTGCCGTTTATCCAGGAAACCTGGCTTTCAACGCCCAGCGCTGCGGCATTTTCGGCGGCAACTTTCAATGCTGCTTCAGATTTGTCCACTCCCTGCCCTTGCCAGCGTTTATTCTCGGCTAACAAAGACAGCAAAATACAACCCGAACCTGTTCCGAAATCCGCTATATTTTGAGTAATATCGAAATCGAGCAATTTCAAGGCCTCTTCGACAATAATTTCCGTGTCCGGACGCGGAGATAAAACATTCCCGTTAACGGTGAAATCGTATTTATAAAAGCCCTTGCTGCCCAGAATTTTATCCAGAGGCTTATGCGCCAAACGCTGCTCAAGCATTTCTTCCAGAAGTGTTTCTTCTTCCGCGGACAATTCGCGCCGCAGCAAAACAGCTTCATCAGCGCTAATGCCGCAGGCTTTGCCCAGCATCAAACGAGCTTCCAGGCGAGGCGAAGAAATTTCCGCCTTTTCTAAACGGCTGACAATCTTATCCAGCAAAATATTCATTAATATTCAGACACAAAAAAACACCTCGTGGCGGGGTGTGACAAATTATTTGGAACGTTCTTTGCTTTCCAAACCCAATTCGACAGAGGATTTTTCAGAATTGTCTTCGTTGTTTTTGACGCTGCGAATCAGGCTCAAGTGGCGGGAAATTTTTTCGCGCAAGGGAGCAATATCAAGGGTTTCAGAAAAATGCCCCTGATACATAAATCCTTGTGTGTTTTCCATTGCCACCGGCGTATTCATCAAAAAACAATCCTTTCAAGTTTGAAAAGTGCCTTATTATATCACGGTTATGACTTTAATGCAAGCTTTACTTGTTCGGAAAGATGTTCAAACGCTTTTTTCTCTATCTGGCGAATGCGTTCGCGGCTGACACCGAGTTCCACCCCCAGATCTTCAAGCGTAACAGGCTCATCGGTCAGCATACGGCGGCGGATTATATAGCTCTCCCGTTCATTTAACCGGGACAGGCAATCTTTCAAAACTTTCTGCTTATAAAGAGCTTCTTCCTTATTCGCCAGCCGAGCTTCCGTATTCTGGCGGCTGTCGACCAGAAAATCTATCTGCTCTTGCGTGCCGTCATCTCCGGCAGCCACATTCAACGATTTATCACCGCCGATGCGCTGGTTCATTTCAATCACATCCTGCTCATCAACCACCAGCTCGCCGGCAATCTGTTTGACAACGGCCGGTTCTAAAGCCTTATTCTCATACAGCCCCAAACGCGCTTTAATGCGGTTCAGGTTATAGAACAATTTCTTTTGCGCGGCAACCGTGCCGATTTTTACCAAAGACCAAGAGCGGAGAATATAATCATTAACCGCAGCTTTAATCCACCAGATGGCATAGGTTGACAAACGGACTTTCTTTTCAAGGTCAAATTTTTTAACGGCCTGCATCAGCCCGATATTGGCTTCCGACACAATATCAGCCAGCGGCAGCCCATAACGGCGGTAGGTCAGCGCAATTTTTGCGGCCAGACGCAAATGGGAGGTTATCAGCTGTTGTGCCGCAGCCAGGTTGCCATTTTGTTTGAAATCGGCAATCAGGTCGCGTTCTTCGTTTTCACTTAACACAGGAAATTTTTTTATTTTTTCAAAATAGGCAAATAAACTGTTTTCCTCAATGACCAAAGGCAATTTGGCGTTGTTTTTCACAACCATTACATTTGCATGACCAGTCATATGTTATTCAACCTTCTTTCTTCGTGACGACATAGACAATAGATATAGTTTCAATCGTATTTTTCAATATCTCCAAGCGAGAATATTATTCTTTTTTTATATAAGAATCAATATCAGGCTTCATCATTCTGCGGATAATTTATATAAAACTCATCCTGCCCCGATACTTGCGGAACAAAATTCAAAATGCTTACCCGGATATCAAAGCCATAAGGGTATATCAGCAAATAAATTTCTCCGGCTTTGCCTGCCCCTTCATTTTTACAGAGGCGAAGCTCCTGATTATCCAGCCCGTTGTTGATTTTTACCATCAACAGCTTGTTGGCGACATTAAAGTCTTGTTTAGAGGTAAATCCTTCCGCCGAAACCTCAGCAAACTGCTGCACATTTTTATAGAGCAAAGCCTGACGGCGTTTTTCCAAAATGCTGGATACCGGATGCTCGCTGTGATACTCATGAACCTTTGCCAAAACCAATTCTTTCAAACGGCTATCCGCACAGGCAGGGAGTTTCTGTTTTTCTGCGGCATAAATTTCCGCAGAAGCCTCCACAGAAGGATCAAGCCCGACAATTTCATCGTCGAGCGACGGTACGGCGATAATTTCTTCTTCCACGGCGGGCGATGATTCCGGCAGTGTTTCAACAGCAGCATTTTCTGCCGCCCGCACCGGGTGAACCATTAAAGCTGTTAAAGCTGCCAGAACCAACAATCCGCGCATGATTAATACTCCTGAAAATTAGAAGTTAATATTATTAGGCGTTCTCGGGAAAGGAATAACGTCACGAATATTGGCAATACCGGTCACCAACATCATCATCCGTTCAAACCCCAAACCAAAACCGGCGTGCGGCACAGAACCATATTTTCGGGAATCGAGATACCAAGCGTAATCTTCGGCTTTCATTCCCATTTCTTCGATTTTCTGAACCAGAACATCATAACGTTCTTCACGCTGAGAACCGCCAATCATTTCGCCAATTCCCGGCACAAGAACATCCATTGCGGCAACCGTACGGCCGTCATCGTTCAGGCGCATATAGAAAGCCTTAATTTCTTTTGGATAATCACGGACAATTACCGGGCGTTTAAAGTGGACTTCCGCCAGATAACGCTCATGCTCGGTTTGCATATCAATACCAAATTCCGGCACATATTCAAACTTGTGTCCCGAGTTTTTCATAATCTCAATTGCTTCGGCATAAGTAATGCGGGCAAAACCGTTATCGACAATATTTTGCAGTTTGGCAATCAGCCCCGGTTCAACAAACTTGTCAAACAAGGCCAAATCATCCGGGCATTTATCCATGACGTGTTTCACGCAAGTACGCACCATGTCTTCCGCCAAATCCATATCGTCATAGATGTCGGCAAAAGCCATTTCCGGTTCAATCATCCAAAACTCGGCAGCATGGCGGGTGGTATTGGAATTTTCAGCGCGGAATGTCGGGCCGAATGTATAAATATCTCCCAGCCCCAAGGCATACATTTCGCCATTCAGCTGACCGGACACTGTCAGATGGGCTGCTTTGCCAAAGAAATCCTGGCTATAATCAATTGAGCCGTCCGGCAGTTTGGGAACATTATTTAAATCCAGCGTTGTCACCTGAAACATTTCGCCCGCACCTTCACAGTCAGAACCGGTGATAATCGGGGTATGGACGTAACGGAAACCGCGGTCATTAAAAAATTTATGAATCGCAAAAGACAATTCTGAACGGACGCGGAAAGCCGCGCCATATTTATTGGTACGCGGACGCAGATGCGCAATGGTGCGCAGATATTCATCAGTATGCTTTTTCTTTTGCAGCGGGAAATCATCCGGCGCAAGAGAATAAATCTCAATCTCGTCGGCCACAATTTCGTATTTTTGGTTGCCGCCCTTGGACTCAACCAAAGCACCGGTAACAGCCAAAGACGACCCAGTGGTGATTTTTTTGACATCTTCGTAGTTGCTTAAATTATTATTGGCAATAATCTGGATATTTTTAAGAGATGAACCGTCGTTTAACTCAATAAACGAAAAATCTTTAGAATCGCGGCGGGTTCTGACCCAGCCCTTAACCAATACCTTAGCGATTGGTTGGTCAGCGTCAATCAAGCTGACAATTTTAGTTCTTTTTAACATCTTTAAATTTTCCTCAATTATTACCTTAATTTGATAAGGATATTCTTATTATTTCCAGCGGTTTAATCCGCCGCAGCAGTGAATATATATCACTTATCTTTAATTGTCCAGCATTGACAAATCATAATCTATGGATAAATATAATTTCAGCTTTTAATTTTTCCGAAAGGGTTTCCCATGAATAAATTTTCACTTTTACTCGCTTTGCCTGTTGTCGTTGCCGGCCTTTCAGGCTGTGCCAGCGACATTAACTCCAATTATTACAGCACCGGTTCAGTCGGTCAGCTTAGTCAAGCACAAGGCTGCACTGTTGTGTCCGTCCGCCCGATAAAAGTATCAACGCAAAACGGCGCGGGAACTGCTATCGGCAGTATTGCCGGCGGTATTGCCGGTTCGCAAATCGGCGGCGGCAGCACAGCCCACTTGCTGGGCGCTGTCGGCGGCGCTATTTTAGGCGGTTTTGCCGGAGATGCGGCGCAACAAGGCCTTACCTCACAGCAGGGTTATGAATATATCGTTCGCCTTGACAACGGCAACACCGTTTCAACCACACAGGGAACTGACGTGCTGCTGAACCCCGGCCAACGCTGCCAAATTATTTTCGGCAACAAAGCCCGCGTTATCCCCAACTAACAGGCAGCGCCAGTGGCAATAATTGCTGTTTTGAGGACTGTACCCTGACAACGCGTTGCTAATTTCTTTTGCCCTCAGCCTATGTGCCCTGAACATCTTATTCGAACAGTGCATAAAGCTCGGTCAAAACCTGAGGCTTAAACAGCCAAAATCAAACATCAAAAAAGGGAGAAATTTCTCCCTTTTTTGTTATGCTTCATCTTTCCTTTTTATAACTGTTTATTAAAACTGGACTCTGATAACCAATCCCCCTATTCTGTTTGTAAATTGTCAAACTGAAAGGATTTAGCCATGGTTAAAATTGTTGCTCCCAGTGTCGAGATTATTACGCCGTTAGATGGGGATGCAATTTTGAAACATCTGGAATTATGCGCCCGCAATTGTTATAAAAGCGAAGACAAAATCACCTCGGATTCCGCGAAGCTTATGGTCCGCAAACTGTTGGAGCTTGGGCATGAAGCCATGATTGAGCATTACAACCTGACGGTTAAAATCACCTGCGACCTCGGCGTATACAAGGATTTGACGCGCCACCGCCATGTATCTTACGCGATTGAAAGCACTCGTTATTGCAACTACTCCAAAGGCAAATTCGGCAATGAATTATCGGTTATAAAACCCTGCCATATTAAAGAAGGAACGCCGGAATATGAGCTTTGGCTGGAAACTATGCAGCAAATTGAAAAGAATTATAACGCAATGGCAGCTTTGGGCTGCAAGCCGGATCAGCTGCGTATGTTGCTGCCGCATTCAGTTAAAGCTGATGTCATTATGACGGCCAACCTGCGCGAATGGCGGCATATCTTCAAATTACGCTGTGCTCCGGCAGCCCACCCCACCGTGCAGGAAGTTATGAAAATGCTTCTAAATAAACTCAAAGCGGAAATTCCTGTCATTTTTGACGATATTCCTTATGGTTCTGAAGAAAAACCTGCCGCAGAATAGATATAAACAATGCCCGTGAAAACGGGCATTGTTTGGTTAAATGGGGCGGACAATAACATCGTTATAAAGACGCACGCTGTCACCGATTTCATAAAAGCTTTTGTCTTCGGACGTTTGCCCGTCATTCTGTAGTGAAACCTTTTCGCCGTTGTCTAAAACAATATGTGTCTGTTTGATTGTGACACCAATATTTTTTCTCAAAGCGCCACCGTTCTGCACCTCTTCTGTCGTTTCAGTTACAGCCGTATAACCGACAACTTCATAACGCTGGGCCTGATTCCACTTAAAACTATGATATGCATCCTCACAACACACAGCACCATAGGCGCTAGCAGCCGCCAAAAACAGACCGCCTATCAGGCCTTTACGTGACACACATATCCACGACCAGAGGCTCCAGCGTTTTTTCCACAAAAAAAGCTGTGAAACAGAAACCGCTGCGCAAAAGACAACCAGCAACTGGTTTTTCTCAATAATCCCTCTTAAGAGAAAGATTAATGCCCCCATATAGGAGAGAAAAAGCAAGAAGCGTACTCCGGCTTTCGCCGTTTTTCCCGTTACGAGTTTCCTACTCCAAAAAGCAATTTGCAATAAAAATATGCAAATGCTCGCTGCTGTAGCAAACAGCAAACACAAATACATAAGAATTGTAAATAACATATTGCTATAAATTTAAGATGAATAATTAGAAAAATAACTCTTAGATGCTTTGAATGTATATCTTTTTTTAACCTGATGTCAATTATTTTACTATCGTATAACAATTAAGGACAACAGATGGAAGATCTTATTAACGGGCGGTGCGGCTGGGCTGGCACAGATGACCTATATATCAAATATCATGATGAAGAATGGGGTAAGCCTGTCAGTGATGACAAAATATTATTTGAATTTTTAGTTTTGGAAAGCGCACAAGCCGGCTTATCATGGATTACCATTCTGCGCAAACGTGAAGGATATCGGAAAGCTTTTTGCAATTTTGATGTAAACAAAGTTGAGCAAATGACATCTGACGATGTTGAGCGGCTGATGAAATTTGACGGGATTGTCAGAAATCGTTTAAAAATTCAAAATACGCTTCATAATGCCCGATTATTTATAGAAATTCAGCAGGAATTCGGCAGCTTTTACAAATATGCTTGTTCTTTTTTTCAAGAACAGTTACCGATTGTCCACCACTTTCAAACATTAAACCAAATTCCGGCAACTTCGGCCGAATCAGATGCAATGAGTAAAGATATGAAAAAACGCGGATTTAAGTTTTTTGGCTCTACGATTTGTTATGCATTTCTACAGGCTACCGGTTTTGTCAATGATCATTTGGATAGCTGCAAGCACAAAACATATCTATAAGAAAAAACGACATTAGTTACAAAAATGTTAAACAATACAAATCGGACACGTGTTATTATCACTATCCGTTATCTTATGCTCGTTCGGAAGCAATGAAAGCTTTGTTACGTAAATACGGTGCAACAAAGTCGTTTTATGCAAAAGAGCCCTAACCAGTACAGAACCGATTATTTTTATAATCGGTTCTTTTTTTGTATACTGAAAACAGCAGCCTATAAAATGGCTGCTGTTTGCATTGGCGAAACTAACCCCGCAATTCACGAGGCTGTTTTTTCATCACTTGATTTCTCATCCGTTATTTGAGTAGAATACTTATGCTGAATATAATCACTATAAGCATTATTGACAATTTTTTGTTGAACTTCTGCACGATATTTATTAACGGCACGATTAGCCTTTATATACGTAACAGCAAAAAAAACAATACCAACGCCAGCCAAGATAACAGGAACCCAAATCGGATGATTAACAAAATCCCAAATTAAGCTTAGGATGTCTAAAAAACCATTCATAATCAATAATATATTATATAGTTAAACATAATCGTATAATTTTACGATGATTATAAATCCCACTAAATTAATGTAAAGGATTTTTACATTAATTACTTCGCAAAACATCCCCAAAACACAATATTAAAATTTAGTCACACTCCAGCCTCTGAAAACTATCCATAACCATTTTTAGGGGAGATATTTAATTCACACTTTATGAATTGTCCATATCAAAGTTCACAATATTTTTTCTAAAGACTAGCAGCAAAATCAAAACCCCTTATTGAACGAAATCAATAAGGGGTTTTTGATTATTTTAACCATTCATACCCATGCTTGGCGAGTATTCCTGTCACTACGAATACCATAATTCCTGCTGACATAGAGCGTATCAGAATAACGTGCCACATTCCGCACACTAGGAAAATAAGAGCAGTGCACAAGAACAGTATCCCAAAAGAAACAAATGGCCTGTGGTTGTGTTTCGTTACGTAGTCATCCACAATAACCGTTGAGCAGTATCCTCCTACAAAGAGAGTCATAAAAATTGCTAATGGAGCTCTAGGATCTGTTAACGGCTGTGTGAAAAACGCCCATCCTACAAACCCCAACACGACAACCATTATGGCTACTGCATAGATGTAAACCAACGGCATAGACTTTTTTTCGTTTTTCATTTTTTTATGTTTTAGTTAGGTTAATAAATTCAAAATTGACCAACCATTACAACGCGCGATATTCTCAGAGTAATGGCAAAACCATAACACAATGAAAACCTTCTATAATGCATCTATAATAATTTGGATATTAATGTGATTATACCATACAACAAATAACTGTCAATCATTCACCACCACTATTTAGACAAAAAGAATATAATTTAAACTTATTGGGGCGGCGATGCTAGCCTATACCAAAACAGAAGACGGTCGGAATTGTAAAGTCATCCCGATTACCAACAAAAAAATCTCCTGCTTCAAGCAGGAGATTTTCCTTCATATTACAATAATTTCCAACCCTCGGTAAAATGTTGATACGATGAAAATATTTTACTATATTCCACAATATCGCCAATTTCAGCCAACAGCCAGCGTTCATTACCATTGCTTCGCGCATCAATTTTCAAATATGTCCCATCAGACAATTTGAGGTGCAAATAATGTCGTGAATGGTCAACGATACGCCCAGTATAATTGCCGGAAAGATTACCGAATGAGTTACCGACATAACGGCTATGCTCTTGCTGGTAATCGCCGTTCAAATTGCCCTTTTCAGGAACATCCGGATTACTATCCCAATACAATCGAACAATCGTCAAACGCTTTCTGACGTCATGGCGCATTTTCCAATCATTGAATTTTTTCTTCTCCAAAATTTCAGCCTCAGCTCTTGCCCGCATTTCTTTAGCAAGTTCTATACTATCACTTATCTGTTGCAAACTATCTTTTACACATTCATTCCGATGTAATATGTCTTCAATATAGCTTTGCTTGGCAAGCATTTTTTTGCAATTTTCAAGTTTTGACGAATTGTCAGTTTTTAGAGCCCAAAATTCCAGAGGATCCTCTTCAATCTGTTGTTTTTTATCCCTATAACTCCATCGTTTCTCTCTATATTGCTTTTCATAAAAATTATACTTTTGAAAAAAAACATAAGAGAAATAATATATTATCCCACTGATTATTGCCCAAACAACAAACATGATAATCCTCTTTTGGGTGCTGGGGCTTTCATCTGTAATATACATACATATGCAAACTAGTCCGAAAAAAGATATCATGATGGAAAGGAGCACAAGTAATTTTATATTGTCAAACTCCTCTACCTGACTTCCTGTTGCTGACACTTCATTATACGCTGAGTCACAATAGCTTTCAGAAAAAACAGCCGCAATTTGATTCAAAGAATCAATCTTGCATCGCAATAAATCTCTTTCACTTTCTAAGATGTTAACACTATCCGCAGAAAGTAATTTATTTTCTGCTGTTGACAATTTCCCAGACACCTGACCTAACACTGTGCAATACCAGGCGAAACACAACAAAACCAATAATACTTTTTTCATATTCGTATAATTTAAAATAATAGTTTTTAGACAAAAATGATAACAAAAAAAGACTTAAATGTAAAGAACTAAATAACCATCAATATCCGATTTAAAATAATCACTCATCGTTCACGAGCTAAATATTGATTTTTATTTAAATATATTTTATAAAACCTGAAAATTTATAATTATAACTCTAAAATATTATTTTATATGAAACAGTTTTTTTTAGAATTTATTTGTCTAGCTGTAGCGGCTTTGGTTATATTTGAGTTAATTGGTATGTTTTTCCCAGAAAATACTTTGTCGTTTGAGGGAGCTATTATACATCATTAGGCATATCTGCAGTTTACTGTATTGCCAAAGCTCTTGAAAATGGCTATGGAGAAGATGCTGTCGATGAGTGAAACTCAATATATTGGCTTCTTTTCACATACAAAATACTCATAACTAAAAATTGTTTGGCTATATATCCGAAGCCGAAAGGTTGGAAGAACGCAGAAGTAAAATGCGTCAAGCAGAAGCTATTGAAAATGCCGCGGACAATTTGGGAATGTTCAACGGAGATTTAACTGTCGAAATTCATTAAATCTCAAAAAATACCTGTAATTGAAAAATTACAGGTATTTTTTATTGTCCGACAACCACGATAGCGGCTCTGTTATGTAAAACCATCTTTCTTCTTACGTCATCATAAAAAGCCCTCCTTGCGGAGGGCTTTTTATGGTGATGCTTAACTCACAGTTTTCGGGCTAAACACCTGATAAGTAAAGATGCTCATCTTTTCAAAATCAGGGCGCACCAGACATTGTTAAAACCAGCTATATCTCGACAGCTTCTGCCACGAACATCGACTTCCGCAATAAGAAGCTGAGCAGATAACGCCCAAAAGGTTTTTACATTAAGCGGCGTATCTCCGGCTTTTTCACGCAATTGAGAAACTTTATCCCAATTATCTAAAAGCAACCAGCATTCATCCAAATTCAATAACTTTCCGCCATATCTTTCAATATAAAAAGAAAGGTCTGGTAAATTGAGTGAAGGATGTATTCTGCTATGTATCACGAGCGTAGGACTAATGCGATAACCAATAATTCGCCCGTTTTCCGGAAAATAATCGTAACTTTCTTTTAAGTTTTCGTAAACATAACGAGGTTCAGTATAGTCATCGACACTCGTCGGCAGTATCCCATTCCACAACGGTTCGCCGGCCGGACCTTCGTAACACTTAGATGAAAAAGATAATTCTTCTTCTGTCCGTTTATTCATACGCACAACAAACCAAAAGGTAAAAACTAAAAGCACAAAAAGAAGCGTAAGTAAAGCACCTAGAATTATACTCATAAATATACCGGAATATTTTAAGAGGCTTATGTGACCGGATCCTCTCGTTAAACAAAATAATTACATTACGATACTGTTTATATCATGTTTCTTCAAAACTTCAATATCTATTCAGATTGAAGCGGCAAGCAGATAAAGATATTATTAATTTTAAACCAGATAGACCGATAAATCCGATTTCCCCTTATTAGGGCGGTAAACTGTTGTTGGCCAAGACTATAACTGTATAAATGTAGAGCTTTTTATGGACATGGGCGACGTGTTTTTCCG
>CAJTMA010000004.1:0-19362 GCA_910577205.1 uncultured Alphaproteobacteria bacterium | reverse complement strand
AAGACTATAACTGTATAAATGTAGAGCTTTTTATGGACATGGGCGACGTGTTTTTCCGAAGCCCCCAAAAGCCAAAGTACGAGGCTATCAACGACATTAACAGCGAAATCGACAATATGTTTCGCATGGTGGAGCTGTTTTCAGATTATCTGGCCGATATGCTAAAGTTCAAGGTTGGCAACCGGGCGAAGTTCAAGCAAATGCTGGCAACGCCGCCGTTGCTCTTGACGGAGCTGGAGCGAGCCGTCAGATATTTGTATATTCAGAAAAACGCTTTCGGCGGCAAAACATACAGTCAGCATTTTGGCATAGCGGTCGACCGTTCGGGGCGATTTAATGTCGAACACCTTATTCCGGCGATTCAGGAGTTGCATCACCGGCTTACAGGCGTTTATATTGAATGCCTGCCTTATCGCGATTTCATAACACGCTATGACCGAGCCGACAGCTTGTTTTACCTCGCCCCGCCTTATTGGAATAACGAGAACGACTACGGTAAAGGTATCTTTAACAAGGCTGACTTTGACAAGCTGGCCAAACTACTGAAAAGGATTAAAGGCAAGTTTATCATGTCAATAAACGATGTCCCCGAAATCCGCCGTATCTTTAAGGTTTTTTATATAAAAGAAGTGCAAACAACCTATACGACCGAAACCCAATCTGGCAAAAAGGCAAAGGAATTGTTAATAAGCAATATCGACTTATCAACTCTTGCGTGAACTTAAATTAAAACCTATATAAGGGGCATAGTAATAACCAGCCTCTTATATAGGAGATAAACTAATGTTTGGTATATTTAAAAATCTTGAAACAAAAATTACAGTAAATCATAAAGATGGTTCGCATGATGAAATAGTCGGAATGTGTAATAGTGGCAAAATATTTATTGAATACGCAAAGAACAAAAATGTTAAAATAAGTGAAAATGACAGTCTCATTGTCCATAATAAAAATGGTGTAGATGAAACTTTTATTGTGATTGAGCCATCTTTTTATGATAATGTTTTTGGAATTCCTGCTCATTATCAATGTAAAGTTATGCATTTAAGCGAATTTGAAAGGAAACAGTCTGCAAAAGGACATATAAATATTCAAGGCTTTCAAGGAAATGGCAATATTATTAATCTTGGCGACAGCAATCAAAATATTATAAATGATAAAACTATTTTCGATAATATGATTGAATGTGTAAAACAAATTGAGAGCGTGAATAATAAAGATTCTATTATTGCAGCAATTAATGAAATGAAAGTAGCTACAAACGATAAAAACTCTTTTCTTGAAAAATATACAAAGTTTGTGAGCTTAATAGGTACGCATATAACAATATTGCAACCATTTTTGCCGACACTATCTAAATTTTTCAGTTAGTGTATTTAACGTTTAATAAGGCTTATAAAGGGGCATTAAATGCTCCTTTATTTTAAATTTAAGACGAGGTCAAAACCATTTAAAAACCTCTTAAAAGGCGGCTGTGAAAGTGGCGGATTTAAAGGCCTTCCGGCAAAACCCACCTTTTAAACCGTGGACAGAACTTAGACTTTAAACCCATGCAAAACCATTTTGCAACTTATGCAAAACCATTTTTCGCGCTACAGTACGCCGTCCCTCTCTTCGTTCGGTCTCGAACTCTACTCGTTCGACCTTGTTAGATTTCACCACTAAAAAACCCTCCTAATGGAGGGCTTTTTAGTGGTGAACAAAATGCATTTGATGTAGAAGGAAAATCACACCTCAATTACGACCTATTCCTTGCCCATCGTGAAGAAATCCTAGCCCGTAAAGACCTTACGCATCAACTCTGGTTAATGATGAAAGAAGAAAAATATCAAAGAATACATATTCTTTAACATTTTCTCTGTAACCGTTGGAAAATATAGAGTTTTGAAATTGCTGTCCAAAGCCTGTATGGCAAAATGTTAAACTTTGTTCGGATTTGAGATAAAGTTTAACATCTGCTCCGGTTTCCTACTTTACGCCGAGCTCTTGCATGTATTTGCCATAATTTGCCAGCGCATCGTCTGTTTGTTCGATAATTGCGGCAATCTTCTTTTCCGAAAATCCGAAAGGTGCGGCAGTTTTAATCAAATCGTTATCGGTAATATCCGTCCCTTTGCCGTTTACCATAGAAGTTTGCTCACCGTTAATCCCTTGCGATGGGGTTAAATCATACGCCGGCGTCATTTTCCAGTTATTGTTTCTATCCAGCATAAAAGAGAAGTTTTTACTATGGTCATCTTTGTTACCGGCTTTGACATTGAAAATCATCAGCCGTACCATTTTCTCAACTTCCCGAATGTCCTTGGTGAGTATTGAGGTTAATTTTAATAAAGCGTCATAGTTAATGCTTGATGTTCGGTGGCTGGCATGTAATAAACCGCAAGCCGTATGAATATGCACTTTTTCCGTGCCGATCCGGTCAAAACGTTTGACACCGAAATGGCCGACACAGTTTTTTGAAGGGAATAAATGCGTTTCCGGCATTTCAACACCGGCGTCTTTGGCAATCCGTGAATAAACATATTCCTGCGCGCCGATGTTTTTATTATCAAGTGATGACGCAAACTTAATCAACCACGGACTATAACCCGGCTCAGCCAAGTTCCCGTGAATCAGATTTTGCTTATCATCTGAAACCAGAGCTACAATCTTCGGGCGTGCTCCACCGGATGAGCCGTTAAGGGTTAAAAGCTTATCAAGTACCTCCGAACTCTTGCCGGCCAGAATATGATTAGCTTCCAAGCAAAGTGAATCAAGTTCGATACTGCCGAGAAATTCGCTGTCATTTTCGGTAATCGGTTCATATTCCAAAGCCCCCATAGCATTAAGCCCAATCATAGACAACCGCTGCAAAGGCGTGATTTGTTGCAAACTCAAGCCTTTCTTTTGTAATTGTCGGTCTAAAAGCAAACAGCCCCAGCCATCGGGAAGACTATCGTTAAACACACCGAAAAGCCCGTCAAAAGTTTGTTTGGTATCTTCAAATATTTGCGATTTGAGCGGAAGTATAAAAGGGGACAAATTTATTCCGGTTGCAATAAATTCCGGAGAATATTCAAAGAAGATACGAGGAGCCTGCTCCTCTAAAACACCAACAAAATGCCGCTTGCCGTAAGCGTTCAAAAAAACATTCAATCTCATTTAACGCTCCCCCGTTTGCGCTTTTTCTCTTCTCTGTTCTCAAACAAACTGCCCCGTGGCGCATTGTCTGCAAACAGGGCGTCAAAGTCTTCCAAACAGCCCAAAGCCAAAGCAATATCAATCAGTGATTTAAGCGAAATCTCGCCGGTTCGTTCAAAACGTTTAATACTTCCCAAGCTAACTCCGGAACGCAAAGCCAAACCTTCCTGCGTCAGATTTTGCGCCAAACGCTTGCCTTTGGCTCTCGTTGCAATCTCTTGCATAACCTCTTGCTGCGATTTCAACATAAAAGACAATATATTATCTCCAAATGCAGTTATTTGCTATTTGTAGATATTATATTATCTGTTAAAATAAAAGTCAAGAATGCAATTCCCTACAGAATCACATTTTTCTAAGGAAAAAATGGCGAATTATCACATTTTCCAAAGGAAATGCTTTATTCCTTATTTTCCAACTCTGCAAATTTCTGAGCCATTGTCGGATTATTTTTCGTTAAACGCTTAACTGTCAAATCCTGAGCTTTATTATTGGCTAAACGCAAATTATTTTCTGAGGATAACAAGGCATCTTTTGTTTTCTGCAGGTGGTCAATAGTCTTATCAATCTCTTCTATGGCTTTACGAAACTTGTCGCTGGCTAATTGGTAGTTGCGTCCGAATTTATCTTTAAAGTCATTCATTTCTGCTTCAAAGTTAGAAATATCAATGTTTTGGTTCTTATATTCTGCCAGTTGCTTTCTGTATTGAATAGAATTAAGGGCAGCATTTCGTAAAACTGTAATCATTGAGATAAAAAACTGTGGACGAATAACATACATCTTAGGATATTTGTAGGAAACATCTACAATACCGCAATTATACAATTCATTATCAGATTCCAAAAGAGAAACCAAAACGGCATATTCGCAACCTTTTTCCTGACGGTCTTTATCAAGTTCTTTCAAAAAGTCTTCATTCTTATGTTTTGTTGCCGTCGTATCCATCTCGTTTTTCATTTCAAACATAATAGAAATGAACTCAACACCATCTTCTGTTGATTCACGATAGATGTAATCACCTTTACTACCTGTTTTGGCATCATTATCCTTTTCAAAGTAAGCATTTTGAAAACCGGTCGCCCGTAATTTGTTAAATTCTATCTCACAGTGCTGTTCCAGAGTTTCTCCGACCATTTTGGTAGACATCTTGGTTTTAAGGTCTTTGTAAAATTCAATCTGCGTATCTTTTTCTCTGAGTTGTAATTCATAATTATCTTTTAAGTTTTGTTCTCTGACCAGAGTATCTTTCTCGGCTTCTTGTAATTTGATATTTAGTTCCGCAATTTTTTTATCGCGAGCAGTGATTTCATCATTTTTAGAGGTCACAGCCTCAGTTACCGCGAGTTGTTTATCCTTATCATTGGTTAAAACCTGCGCTTTTAATTTTTCAATTTCCTGTTGTAAACTAGAAATACTTTGGGCCTTTTCTAAATCTTTATCTTTTCCGAGAGAAACAAGCTGAGCTTTGAGGTTGGAAATTTCCTGATTAAGTGAAGCTACGGATTGTGCTTTATCCATCTCTGCTTTGCTTTCTACCAGTTTCAGCTCACTTTGCTTTTCTTTTTCTATATGTTCCAAGTGTTCATGAATAGCTTTATGAAACTCATTATCACGAACCTGCGCAACAATCGCGGCATATCCGGATTCATCAACCGTAAATACTTCTCCGCATTTGGGACATTTTATCTCAGGCATTGTTTTTATTCCTTAATCATAAAGTTGTTTTACATATTTGTTGATAAAAGAATTCAAGCCATCTCCTAATTCGGCCAATTTTTTCATCATTTCAACATTATCTTTTCCAGCCTTTGAATAGGAATAGGTATATAATGCACCTGTTTTAAATTGAACTATTATATAGTTGTTTCCAATTTCGTATCCGTATACGCCAGAATCTCCATTTATATCTTTATATCTTTTCATCCGCTTGCTCCTTAAATATGATATTTTTTCTTGCGAAGTTCAAATGCCCGTTCTCCACCTTCGAGAATATCACAAATATGCTGTTGTATTCCTCGGCTATTTAAAATACCATCATCTTCCATGCCATTTTCTTTGTAAATAGGGGTATTATTTTCTATGGAACCGGATCTATATTCAAACTTAAATTGTTTATTTGGACTATTTGTTCCTTGCTGATTAGCAACAATAACTTCTTCTGCATCAGCTCCTACAACAATATTAGCATTATGCGTTACTATAATGATTTGTCGTTCTTTTTTCTTCTCTTTAATGAAACTTACTAAGTCATTGTAAATAGAGCGATTATCTAAATCATCTTCGGGTTGGTCGATTAAAATAGGACATTTGCTTTCTGCTAAATTAACTAAGATTTTTAGTAAAACTAAGGCTTTTTTTCCTGGCGACATAACATCTAAAGTATCTCCATCCATTTTAACCTGATATCTAGTGTTATACCAATTACTAAATAGCTCTCTCAAAACATCTTCTTTTGATACACCTGATTTTAATGGCCATTTATCATCAATAGTATTTTGGACTATTATCTTTATATTATTTTTTGTATATTTTGTTTCCGAAAATTCTTCGTTAATCATTTCTTTTAGATCTTTATTTCGAGTATCAAAGAGAGAATATAATTTTTTTACGAACGCATCCTGTCTAAATAAAACATTTAGCCAAAACTGTAAGCCACCATCTTCTACCTCTATAATATTTTTATATTCTAAGCTAATATTTTTATAGTCTTCGATTGTTTGACATAGATAAGTTAGGATGTTCGTTTGCTTTCGTCTTAATTCCTCTAATTCCTTTTCTTTTTCTTCCAATTGTTTCTTTTTAATTTCTTCTTCTATAATCCTTTTGGAAATTTCAGTAATAGCCTTGCTATTTTCTACTAAAGGACGTTTTTCTTCTATAATTTTTTTATTATTATTTTCGTTAAGTTTTTCTTCCATAATTATTCTATCAATAGAAGCTAAAAGCTTCATTTTTTCTTCGTTCCATTCTTTTTTAGAACGTTCAATGATTTCATTTTGAATTTGAAAAACATAATTTGTTGTATATTCGCTCATTTTCGGATCCAAAGTAGTGCTTTGAATTAAAGTTTGAATGCCATCAATAGTTGTTTTATCTTGTTCTAGATTTTGTATTTTTTGTTTAATTGCCTGTATATTTTTTACAGCATTATTATAATCATTAATATCATTTTCCGAAATATTTAAATCTTTTGAAAGATTCTTTTTTTCTGTAGAAAGTTGACCTAATACTGTTATTATACCTGCTTTGTCACCGATTTCTTTTTGAGCTTTTATATTATTTTTGCAGTCTTTATCATAATTTATAAAAGTAATAATAGCTTTATCTACTGCCAATTTTAATGTACTTAGATCGGTATTGTACTTTTCGTAAGCTTTTTTTATTTCTGTCTTTTGGAATAAAACATCTTGTATCCATTGATCAACTTCTGTTTTTTCTTCTTTACAATCACTTAACCGATTTAAATATGTTTGAGGGATATATATAATTTTCCTATCTTTTTGTTCTCCATCAGCCCAATATACTTTAAGATCATCAACTTCAAAGGTTTTATTTTTAGATTTTATTAAACTTTTATTAGCTTCATTTTCGTCAATCTTGCTTGCCATATTTTGCAATAAAATTGATTTTCCTGTGGATTTCCCGCCAATAATACATGTTAATTTATCATTGAAATAAATTGGAGCAGTTGGAAAATCTGATACATTAAATTCCACTTTATCAATTACATAATAATTTTCTTTAATTTCAGGCTTGTTTTCTGAAATTCTAACTCTATCCTCTGGTTCATATAAAATCTGCTTTAGTCCATTAAATGTGGGATCAGCTTTAATCCAACAATATCTCTTATTATCTGGTTCAAAAATTTTTCTGTTTTCATGTGCATCGCTACCAATGATGCAGGCTTTTAAAGATCCACATTGCTTTTTTATAATGTCTGGATTTATATTTTCTTTTTTTCCTAAAAAATATTTTATATCAGAAGGAGAAGAGGAAAAAATTAAATCTGCAAAATGATAAATGGATTGCCTAAATGTTTTAAGCTGAGATTCTCCTCCTTCCAAATATGAAGAATGTTGCGTAGCGCCTGAAACTCCATCTCCAGAAGAATTTGAAACCCCAATAACCACATCGTTTCTTAAATCAGGATCTTTTTGAAATACATTTTTAACACTATCAAAAGAAGGAACAAATTGATTAATTCCTATTTTATAGGCTTGCGCATCTTCAAGAAATTGATTATCTTTTTTGCCTAAACGAATCAATGAGGATTTAGTGGCATCGTATGAATGAACTCCATCAGTAAAGCTTAATTTAGAAAAAAATCTACTTTCTAAATCAGATACGATTTCTGGATTAAATATAAAATGAATATTAATAGGAGAATCTTGAGCAATGGGTTGAATCCGCATTTCAATATTGGGTAAAATTAACTTAATTGATTTTGGTAATTTGTTATCATTCATTACCTTATAATAATTATCAAGAGATAAATAATCTGTAATTCCAATAGTTACAATATTCTTATTTGGATTTGTTCCTTCTCCAACATAAGCCGCAATATCTGAATAATAATTATTCCACTTTTCTTCCTCTGTAATACCTTTAAATTGATCATTTTTTTTGGTATTAGGAGTGTGAATGTGTAAATCCCATCTACGCCACTCAGATCCTCTAGGATAGTTTGTCATTTTAATTCTCCGCCAATAGTTGCTTTAATAAAGTATTGTTCCGTACAAAGTTTAAAGCAACCATAATATCAAAAAAGGCACATTTTTTTATAGTTTTATTATGAAACTTCCCTCTACACCCTCACATTCTCCACAGCATTAGCGAGCATCTGAGGATCGTAGTTAAAATAATGCTGTGTGGTGCTGATGTTCTTATGATTGGCCAGTTTCTGCACAATACAGATATTAACGCCGGAGTTTACCAGTTTAGAAACAAACAGATGCCGGCCTAAGTGACTGGCTCCTTGAATGTTAAATTTCCGATAGATAGAACTGAATAACCGGCTGATGCTGACGCGGTTATAAGGCTTGTTTTGCTTTTGGCTCGTAAACAAATAGCTCTCGCTGTTCAAATTCGCATTCTTGCTCTGCAGATACTTCAAATATTCGCCAAACTCTTTCTTCATTTGCCCGTTGAGGTAATAGGAGCATTTATTTTTGCCTTTGTTCTTGTCATAATCTAAGCAAATAACATCTTTTACTTTCCAATCCGGCGTATATACGTCTTTAACCTGCAAATAGCAGAAGTTAATAGACCGCATACCGTTGTGCGAGCATAAAAACATCATCCGGATTTTCTTCGCGTGCTTCATTCCACTGATATAAGTCAGAATGTCTCTCATTTTCTTGTCATCTACAAAAACACTGTTAACCATATTACCCTCTAATCATTGCTTGATAAAAAACTTTGTAACTCAACCCTTGCGTCAATACGCCGATACCGCCTTGGCATTTCCAGCCGTCTTTAAGGTACAAATTGACGTATTTAATCAGCATATCTATGCTTTCGCTGCAAACAATATCATATTCCATGGCTTGTTTCCTAGTATTCATCGGCATACATAACGGTTAAAACACGGTTAGTAACTCTAGGATTGCTTACATTTGGTGAAAAATAGAGAAATTTGGTATCGTAGTAATCAATTTTCCAAAAGATCTTTTTTCCCTTGTAATCAAAAGTCCCAAAATCGTGTTCATTATCCGTTATTCGCTCGATTTATTGGACGATATGCAAAAGCTCAATTTTTTGGCGGATTTCTATACCAGTGTTGCCAATAATGAATTTGATGAGGACATTGTCAATTTCTTGGCCAAAGAAGTAGAAAAGGCCTCCGAACGCAAAAAGGAAGCCAACGAACGCCGGAAAATCAAGAAAAAAGAAGAGAAAGAGCGCAAGTTGAAAGAAGCTCGCGAACGGACGATTGTGGCAGCTCAGCCGTTGGTAAGCGATCAGATATCGCAAGTTCTGCAAGCCTTGTAAGTGTTTTTTATATTTGTGCGAGGGTGAAAACAAGCTCTCGCACAAATAAAGATGATAAAACAATGGATTAGCTTTATTTTTGCTTGAGTTTAGGCAAAGGAATAAGATAAGATGACGACAAGACTAAAAGAAATATTGCAAGAGATTGCCCCAAAACCGTTATCGGATATGGAATTAGAAGCCGCCACGCGCAATCTGATAGGTTTTGCCAAATGTTTACTTGCAATGAAACAGGAGATTTTAAGAAATGAAAGCAGTCATATTGACCCGAGTTTCAACCAAAATGCAGGAAGAAGGATTGAGCCTGACAGCACAGAGCAATAGGCTTTTTGACTATGCCGAACGTAAAGGTTTAGAGGTTATAAAAACCTTTGAAATCATCGAAAGCTCAACTCATGGCGAACGCAAGCAATTTATGGAAATGATTGCTTTTTGCAAACGCCAGCGTGAAACAATAGCCATTATTGCCGATACGGTTGACCGAGTGCAACGCTCATTTAAAGAGAGTGTGTTGCTGGATGATTTAATGAAACAAAATAAGATTGAGCTGCATTTTTACCGCGAAGGAATGATTTTGAACAGTCAATCTTCTTCGGTTGATATTATGCGCTGGGATTTCTCGGTTATGGGAGCGAAAGCATACGTTCTGCAACTTGCCGAAAATATCCGCCGTTCTAATGAGCAAAAGAACAAAAACGGTGAAATTACGGGGATGGCACCAATCGGCTACGAAAATTATATTAATGAGCATGGTAAAAAATTTGTTCGTTCCAAAGAACCGGAAGCAAGTATTATCAAAAAATTGTTTGAAATCTATTCATTGGGACATATGGGCGTTACCGAACTTGCCAAATATGCTCAGATGCTTGGATTAAAAAGCAGAACGGGTCAGGAAGTATCAAAAAACAGTATGTTTGGTATCATAAATAATCCATTTTATTATGGCGAGATGAGAACCAAGAGAGGTCTAATCCCGCATATCTACCAACCATTGATAAGCAAAGAACTTTGGGAGCTGTGCCAAAAAAAGAAAGCCGAGCATAATCTAAATATGAAAAACCCGAAATTAACGAAAAATCCATTTCTGCTGCGAGGTTTAATTCGCTGTGGCTTAACCAATCAAATGTGCGTCTGCGAGATTAAAAAGCAAAAATACATCTATATTTTTTGCCATCACGCTGACGGTTCAAGATATTATGTGCCTGAACAAAATGTTTTAAGAGATATAGAAGCCATATTAAACCGGATTCACCTGCCGGACAATGTGGTGTTTGAGCTAAAAGAAGAGCTTAAAAAGGCTAAATCAACGGAACGAAAGTATTGCCGTGATGCCATCACGAAGCTCAAAACTGAACAAGAGAAGTTTAAGGATAAACTGGATCATCTGTTTGATTTGCGGCTTGACGGCGAGCTGGATAGAGAAACTTTTGATACGAAGCGTAATGAAATCCAGTTAAAGATGCATCAGTTAAAAAATAAAATCATTGCCCACGAAAAAGCGGATGAAAGCTTCAATGGTGCTATTATAGAACTTTTTGACATCGCAACAGACGCCGGATATTTGTTCGCAAAATCGTCTGAATTGGAGCTGAAAAGATTCTTATTAAAGTTTGTTTTCAAGGAGTTATGGCTAACCGAAGGAAAATTAACCTACGAGCTGAACTTCCCGTTCAGCGAGTTTGAAACAATGCATTTGAAGAAAATTAAAACAAATTTGGCGAAACTTACGAACCCGTTGGATATTAAAGGATTGTACGGAATTTCTAACCAAACGGCCGGAAATGATAACCCAAATTTGGTAGAACTCCATATTTCAGATAAAAAACAACGGGTTAGACCAAAAAATCTAACCCGAGTACTAATTGGTGATCCCAACGAGATTCGAACTCGTGTTACCGCCGTGAAAGGGCGATGTCCTAGGCCTCTAGACGATGGGACCATTTGAATACGAAAGCATATATACTGGTTATTTTTTATCAGGTCAAGCAAAAAAATAAAAATTATGCAATTTTTTTATTTTTATACTCTCTATCGCCTTTTTCCAGCAGGGTTATCCCCAAAATACGCACCAATTTATAATTCTTACGCATCTTTACCGAAATCATTTGCTTACGTATTTGTTTTAATCTTCCTTTTCCATACAGTTTCATCATCCGAAACAAAAACAATGGAAATGATTGGGGTTTAACAGCCGCCTGCAAATAAGGATGCAGATAGTTTTTCCATTCCGTCAGCTTGTATTTTCGGCTAATTTCTTGAATCAGGCGCCAATAATCTAACACGCTATACCAACCATGCGGGTAAGGCAACAGATTCAAAGCCAAAGGAAAATAGTCAAACAATTGCCGCTTATAGAAAAATTCAAAAATAACCGGCAAAGAAACAACAATGCTTTCAGCATAGAGCTTTTTATTACGTTCTGCACGCGCCAAAGCTGATTCGCCATGCTGACGGTAATGATACCAGCCCTGCCGGATAATGGCATAGCTGCGGCAATAAGGATAAAGCATCATTCCGAATAATTCATCCTCACGAAAATGGCAACCTTTCAGAAATGACACATCCGCCCTATCGAGCAGCTCTTTGCGATACAGCTTAAACCAAAGATACCCTTCGGAGAAATAATTTTGCAAACTGGCTTCATATATTCCGGGAGTTGTTTTAGAAAGCGGCAACAGCGTTTTATCAGCCAAATTGGTATAAACCACGGGATTTACCACCATATCTACTCCGGTTTTCTCTGCCTCATCATACATAGCTTGCAGAAAATCAGGGCTAAACGTATCATCAGGATCCATAAAGTAAATGTATTTCCCCTGAGCATATTTTAACCCGGTATTGCGCGCCACAGATACGCCTTGATTTTCCTGATGAACATATTTGAAACGGCTGTCTTCGGCACTAAATTTCTGACAAATCTGCGCAGAATTATCCGGAGAGCCATCATCGACCATAATTGCCTCAAAATCTTGAAAATTTTGGTTTTTGATGCTGTTCAAGCATTCTTCAAGATATTTTTCAACTTTATAAATAGGCAAGACAATAGAAATCTGCATGATAAACTCCCTCGTATTTGTCTTATACCTACTATAGTTTTTTATAATAATCAACATCAATTTTTCGTTGTTCTTAAATTTTCACAACAACTAATATTGCAACATATTTCAGAAAAAGAAAAAGGGGCGGAAAGCCGCCCCTGCCCGCTGATTTAGCGTTTGATTTCCTGGCAGACCGGATAGTTCCGGCCATTAATCGACAGATACTTTTCACCATCCATTTCTGAGAAAGTTACGCGAGTGGCAATATTTTCATATCTTTCTCCGCTTGCGGAAGCTACTCTGGCCAACACGTTATTGACGCCATTGATTTTGACAATCATCGACTCATCATCCAGCATCTGGGCGTAGACAATTTGTTCGCCGCATTTGTATTCTGCTTCATCCTGTACATCTACAGTACTGGAGCAGGCTGCCAACAGCAGCGGAAGTCCTGCTAATAAATATTTCATCATGGCATTTTCCTTTTTGATTGATTTGCCAAACTGATTTAATCATCTAATCTCAAAAATCAATCTAATCAGGAGTTAAAAAATTTTTTGCCAGATATATTTTGTTAAAGCAGTATTAATCACTGATATATAAAATTACTGTATCCAATTAATCATAACAGGAGGAAAACATGAAAGTTATTTTTTATTTAATTGTTTTGGCAGCCTTGGCTTACGGCGGAAAATATTACTATGACAACTATCTGTCAACATCAGTCAACAACACTATTTCCCGTACCAGCGATTTCGCAACAGACAAAGCTGTTCGCGACTTCCAATAAGCTGAAATATTGAATTTGCAGTTGTGCGGTATATATTTTTTTCGTCAACGTAAAAGGAGAAAAAAAATGGATAATACCGAAAAACTGCAAAAAGAAATGGCTAAACTTAAAGCTGATCATAAACAGATTATGGCTGACCACAAAATGTTGATGAAAGAGCATAAGCAGATTATGAAAGATCATCAACGCATGGAAAAGAAATCCAAAAGTTGTGAGTGTCCGCTTTAAGAACTATAATAAAAAAAGGTGCTTGAGCACCTTTTTTTATTATAGTCCTACCGGGAAGTGCCGCGACCGTTTAACACCGAAACGATTTGGCTCAAGTGCACCAGCTCCAGCTGCTTTTCATCCAACGTCGGCAGCCATTTTTTCAGAGCCTCATAGGTTTGCGACTTCGGGTGCCCTATGGCAATGGCATAGCCGTTCTTACGGGCAATTTTTTCAGTTTGCGCCAACTGCCCGAGAATATAATCCAGTTCATTGCGGTTATCCAGAAAGACATTACGCGTTGCATAGTCAACACCGTATTTCTTTGCAGTTTTATCGCCAACAGAACGCGGTGTCGTTTTCGAATCTAGAAAGAACAGCTCACGGCTTTTCAAAACTTTCATAATTTCTTCCATTCGCGGAAGGTCTTCTGTCAAACGGCTGCCCATGTGGTTATTAATCCCTTTGATATCAGGAAAGCCGGCTAACATTGCCGCCAATTTATCATGAACTTCCTCCGGCGTCATATCAACGGTCAGAATATCCGCACTCAGGTTGATATTGGACTTCGGCTGCATCGGCACATGGAGCATTATCTCATGCCCGGATTTAACAGAGCGAGCAACCTGGGTATCAATATGCGGCGGATAAGTTAAGAACGAGGCGGTTAAGGGGGCTGCCAGAGAGCTTATATCTCTGGTACGGCGGACATTATCCCCCATATCGTCAATGACAACGGCAATCACCGGACGAGGGCCGAAGTAAGGCGGCTTGGCTTGTATTTCAATCTTCATATCCCGAACACGGCGGCGGGAAGAATGTGTGTCATCAATGATTTCGACCGACGGCGTTTCTTCGTAATGCGAATAGTCCTCTTCATGAGCCTCCGAAGCAGCCGGCAAATTATCAATCACCGGCATTTCAGCCAACAATTCAGGCTCGACAGGCTTTTCAGGAAAAGAAACGGCCTGCTTTATCTCTTCTCCAGCCATGGCATTTGCGTCCAGCTCCTCATCCAAAGCCTGGCGCAAGTAATCTTCATCCTGCTGTTGCCGCAGCCACGGCGTTTCAGCTTCAATTGTAATCGGCTTTTTCTCTTCGACAACAATGCTTTCTTCGGCATATGAAAACTCAATATTGCTTTCGGCCGGCAGTTGGTGGCGCAAATCAAACCGCCAGGTATGGCGGTTCAGCAAAACGGCAAATATCGCAAAAAACAGCCCGCAAACTACCAAGCGGCGGAAAGAACTGAAATATTTTTTAAACATATTTCTGAATTTTCTTTCCAAATACCGCTGCGGCAAAGTCTGCGGGCTGCGTTCTTTCGTCAAGATTAGTCCCTCTTACGCAGGGTCGGGAAAGCGATAACATCACGGATAGTAGCAGCGCCGGTTAAGAGAATCGCCAAACGGTCGATACCCATACCCATACCTCCTGACGGCGGGAAACCATTTTCCAATGCCGTGACGAAATCTTCATCCAGCATTTGGGCTTCATCGTCGCCAGCTTCGCGGTCAGCACTCTGAGCATCAAAACGGGCACGCTGTTCTAACGGATTGGATAATTCGGAATAAGCACAACCCATTTCCATACCGGCAATGTAAGCGTCAAAATGTTCCACCAATCGCGGATTGCTGCGGTGTGTTTTAGCCAACGGCGAAATATCGCGCGGCATATCCATAACCAAGGTCGGTTCTATCAAATGAGCTTCAACGCGGGCATCAAAGACTTCAGAAATCACCTTGCCCCAAGAAATACAATCCCCGGCATCAACACCGACAGATTTAGCCAGCTCTTTGGCTTCTTCCAATGTTTCGGCAGTCAAGAAATCAGCCCCGGTATATTCTTTTACCAAATCGACCATAGACTTCTTAACCCAAGGTTTGCGCAAATCAATCTCATGTTCACCTACGGTAATGACTGATGTCCCCAATACCTTTTCTGCAACATATGCAATCAGATTGGGAATCAGCTCAGCCATATCATTATAGTCAGCATAAGCCTGATAAGCTTCAAGAGCCGTAAACTCTGGATTATGGCTTTTATCAATTCCCTCGTTGCGGAAATTGCGGCCGATTTCGAACACGCGGTCAAAACCGCCAACGACCAGACGTTTCAGATAAAGTTCCGGCGCAATACGCAGATATAAGTCCATATCCAGCGTATTGTGATGAGTGATAAACGGTTTGGCATTCGCGCCGCCCATAATCGGATGGAGCATCGGCGTTTCTACTTCCAAGAAGCCGTTTTCTTCAAAATAGTGGCGAACTGCCGAGGTAATTTTGCAGCGTTTTTCAAAAATCTCTCGACTGTCATCATTCATGATGAAATCGACATAGCGCTGGCGATAACGGGCATCAATATCCGTCAAGCCATGAAATTTTTCAGGCAGCGGCTGTAAAGACTTAGCGATAATATCAAATTTTTCGGCAGCGATAGACAGTTCTCCCCGCGGCGTACGGCGAACGTAGCCGCTGATGCCGACGATATCCCCGACATCAAGGTTCTTTAAACGAGCCTGTTCTTCTTCCGACAAGTGGTTTTTGTGGCAAAAAGCCTGAATTTTACCGCTTTTATCCTTGATATCAATAAACATACCGCTGTTACGGACGGCCATGGCGCGTCCGGCGATGGTTACACGGTCTTCAGTGTCGGTTCCGGCTTCCAAATCCTTATATTTTTCCTGCAGTTCGGCCGCAAAAGCTGTCGGCTGAAAACGGTAAGGATAAGGATTATACCCGGCTTCTTCCAAGGCTTTCAGCTTTGCCAGGCGCGACTCACGATGGATATTTGTCTCTTCGCTCATTTTTATAATTCCAATCAATATATTAAAATCGCCAACACTATAAACATAAGCGTAACATTTTTCAATAAAAAAGTATGATTTTTCTCTAGACAATTTTTTTCAGAAATATTATTTTATCTTTGAATAAACGGAGAAAAAATATGAAAGAAGATACGAGTGAAACCACCCGCAGCGGGTGGAGTTTTTGGTTGGAAAAAACATCACAGTCTTTGAAACGGGCATGGGTGTTTGCCAACGAATTTGACCTTATTGAAAAAACAAAAGAAAACTGGCCCAAAATTAAAGCTTATGGCGCGGCGACAATGCTTTTCCTGTCCAGTTTCAGCCTGAAAGCCAATACACCGGAGAGAGAAACTTCTGTTCCTGACGGAATTCGCAAAGAAGTTAAAGCACCAAGCAGCACCCCTAATGAAAAGGATGATAAAGTATCGGCGCTTGATTTTTCCAATGCGGCTGAATTTAGAGCATATCCCGGAAAATATTATAACGAAATTTGCAACGGTTCTCCTTGCTGGTTATCATCGACCTTTGAAACCAACGGCGCGGGAATCGGTAAAAATGTCAGCTCTGTTGCCACATGGAACAACCACGGCGATTATCGCGGCCTTAACCAAATGAGCCCGGGACACGCTTCGAAATTTTTAAAATGGCTGGAAACGCAAGAAGAACATAAGAATGTCTATCAGGCTTTGAAAAAAGGCGGCGTCGGCAAAGCCAACTGGCAGGCGGTTGCCAAGAAAATGGAACATCAGATGACCGTTGCTTTTGAAGACTATATGGTCGAAAAATACAGCCCTGAAAATTTTCAAGCCATTCAAAAAAAATTGAATGAGGCCGGAAGCAAAGCCAGCATTAAAAAGCTGCATCCGGTTATCTTGTCGGCCATACATCAACTCACAGTTCAAAGACCTGCCTGGCGCAATAAAATAGCCATGAAAATGATTAGCTTTATGAAAAGACACAAAGGTGATGAAAGCCAACTGAATTCGGCCGAATTTATTAATGAACTGTACCCGCCGCAGGCTGGAAAAGACCATTATGCGGCTTTGCGAAAACGGGCGGTTGCCACCTTGAATGATACAACAATTAACTGGAAGCAAGAGCAATTCGCTAACTTGCTGGCCTTGGCAACACCGGCAAACGATGATACCCGCAGCTGGTTTGATTTGCAGGAAGAAAAGAAAGCAGCTATCCTGCAAGCGGAAAAGGCCAAAAGAAAGATAAAAAAATTATCTAAAGACGATATGCTGGCCGGAACTCTGCTGCCTCAGACTAAGCTTAAACTGCCGACTAATCTGGAATTGAAAAAAATCAATATTGCAGAAAAACAGACAAAGGGGAAAAAGGCAACCAAAGTTGCACAACCGAAAAAGCAGGATAAGAAAAAAGATTTGTATTCTGAAGCGCTGCGGAACAAGAAATTCGGAAGAGATGTATAATATCTCTTGACAAGATAACAGAACTAAAGTAGAACAAATTCAAGTGATTTGTTCTACTTTTGTTATCGGAGGCAGCTATGCTGACAGAGAAACAATACAAGCTGTTAATGTTTATCAATAAGGTTTTAAAGGAAACCGGGTGCTCCCCTTCATTTGAGGAAATGAAGGGGGCTGTCGGCCTGAAATCAAAATCCGGCATTCACGCTTTAATCGCTTCTCTGGAAGAAAGAAACTTCATTAAACGGCTGCCGCACAAAGCCCGCGCTTTGGAAGTTGTGCGTATGCCCAAATTTAAGCCCAGCGCTATTATTGAGGAAGAAAAAAAACGCGAGCAAGCTTTGCAAACCGCAGCCGCGCAAATTCCGCTTTACGGAAAAATTGCTGCCGGTACGCCGATTGAAGCTATCGCCAATGAAAGCGAACAAGTATCTGTTCCGTTTGATATGGTCACCCGCGGCCAATTTTATGCTTTGACGATTGAAGGGGATTCCATGATTGAAGCAGGCATTTTAGACGGCGATACGGTTATCATCAAAAAAACAGACAGCGCCAATAACGGGGATATTGCCGTTGCATTGGTTGACGAATGTGAAGCAACCTTGAAAGTTATCAAGCGCGATAAAAGCGATATTTTGCTGGTTCCCTGCAATAAGGATTATCAAACCCGCCGCCTGCCCGCCAACCGTGTCAAAATTCAAGGTGTTTTAAGCGGCCTGCTCCGGCAATATCATTAAAACCATAACTAACTCCATGCTCCTCTTCTGAGGAGCTTTTTTTTATCTCTGCTCTGGACGTAACAGTGCTTTTGTTCTTGCCCTAATAGGCGAGAACCGGACGAAGGTAAGCCGAACTACGCTTATCGTAAGAATGCCCTGTTCCCTCCTCCATTTTCGTCGTCCACTCAACATCTTTACCGCTTTCGGTTGAAGACCAATAGACTTTTACTCCCAAAGCATTTACTTCCAAAACGTTTAAACGCACTAATAAATTCTCAATATGTGTCTTTTGAAGATACATATCCTGAAAATTTCTCATACTAGGTATAAACCATTTTGACCTTTTACAGAAGTCTTTCGCACAACCTGCAGGTTGATAGTTATTTGCGGCAGTCGCCGCATAAGTCGTTCCGCTACATGTATTGGCCAATATTGCATTTGTATTTAAACGACCATCGACACCGCAGGTAATTGGTGTTAAATTCAGACCATCCCGAATATCCGGATATTTGCAATTCTGCAATCCTGGTATATCACATTTGATACTTGACCACTGCATCTGTTCGCTTCCTGCCGTGCCGTCTTTTTTCACATCGGTCAATGCCACAGCCAAACGATTGTCGGTATCAAACACTATGCCAATTGGGGTTTTGCCTGTGATAATTTCTTTGCTGACCGTACCATCTCCATAAAGAACAGACAACGAAGCTTCCTGAGCTTTTTCCTTACACGCCGCTTTAGTCATGTCCCACGGGCATTTAAGCGCCGCACCAGCGCATTGGGAAACATCCTTGGTATAACCCAAAGATGCGCAATCGGGAGCTGGTGTACAGGCAGCATAAAGAGGAGAAGAATAAAGGATTGTTCCAGATAATAAAACAGAAGCAAACAGTGGAGTTTTCATAACACACCTCGTAGATATTACTAAATCAAAACCTATATTTAGAATATCACAGCTGCCGCAAAGTGTCAAACATATATGAGTATGCCATTTATTTTTGGCTAAACGATATAGCTTAAAAGTCATGCCTCATACATCATATTGTTCCTCAGAATGACAATTATTTACTCCCCAAAAGTATTTATCTCAAATAGACAGACAAAAATCCGACCCTTATTAATGATTGACAGATTACCATGGACGTGCTATGCTTATCTTAAGCTTTGGTCTGGTTATACTTGTGAGGTGTATCA